>CAKQUI010000079.1 GCA_934277495.1 uncultured Clostridia bacterium
GAGCTGGACATACCCGCAGCTGTGATGCTGGATACAAAGGGACCGGAGATAAGGCTCAGGGATTTTGAAAACGGCAGCGAGATACTTGAGGATGGAGATACTTTCATACTGACATCGGAGGATTGCCAGGGCAGCAGGAAACGTGTCGGGATATCTTTCAAGGAGCTTCCATCTCAGGTCGGAAAGGGGACTGTGATCCTTATAGATGACGGCAGGATAAGGATGGAAGTCACTGAGTGTACAGATACAGATGTGGTATGCAAAGTAGTCGAAGGCGGCAAAGTCAGCAACAGAAAGGGAGTCAATATACCGGGAAGCTCCCTCGCTCTTGAGTATATCAGCGACGCTGACCGTGCAGATATACTGTTCGGTATAGAGATGGATGTGGACTATATAGCGGCGTCTTTCGTCCGCAGCGGCGATGACGTCAGGAAACTCAGGAAACTGCTGAATGAAAACGGCGGCGAAAATATAAAGATAATATCGAAGATAGAGAACACGGAAGGCATAGCCAACTTCGATGAGATCCTGGAACTGTCCGACGGTATAATGGTGGCCAGAGGCGATATGGGCGTTGAAGTCGATTTTGAAAAGCTTCCGGGTATCCAGAAGAAATTCATCAAAGCGTGCTGTATAGCCGGCAAGCCAGTGATAACTGCGACCCAGATGCTGGAATCCATGACGTACAATCCGGTACCTACCAGGGCTGAGATAACAGATGTAGCGAATGCTGTATTCGACGGAACATCTGCAGTTATGCTTTCAGGAGAGAGCGCTGCAGGGAAATTCCCTGTGGAAACGGTAAGGGCCATGGCGAAGATCCTGAACCAGGCTGAGCAGGATGCCGAAGATGTCAATCAGTACAAGTTCCTTGAAGTCGAGTCGTATGCCGGAGATGTATCGGCGGCCATAGGTCATGCGGCATGCACGACGGCAGAGGACATCGATGCGAGCGTGATAATCGCTGTTACTACATCGGGATATACGGCCGAGATGATGGCAAAATACAAACCGGCGGTACCGGTGATAGCAGCTACGCCAAAGCTGAAGACATATCATCAGCAGGCACTGACAAGAGGGGTATATCCTGTTAAGACAAAGGTTAGCAGCGAGTGGAACGATCTTATGTCGGAGGCAGTTTCCGGTGCGAAACGCATGGGCTTTGTGGAAAGCGGCGACAGTGTCGTACTGACAGCAGGCATGCCGCTGCAGATAACAGGAAAGACAAATCTCATAAGAGTGACTGTAGCAGAATGATCCATAATCAAAAAAGCTCCGCCGGCGCCAGCCTTTACGGCTGCACTGTCCTGCGGGGCTTTTTGTTGCTGTCTGATCTTAAACAGTGGTCTCTTCGCTTTCAGGTTCTGCTGCTTTTTCAGCAAGTACCTTTTCGTATTCTGCAAAGATAGCATCCCTGATTTTATTTCTTGTCTCTGAAACAAGAGGGTGCGCTATATCTCTGAAATCGCCTTCACCCATCTTGCGGCTCGGCATTGCGATAAAGAGTCCGTTCTGACCCTCTATTATCTTGATGTCGTGGACAACGAATTCATCGTCGAATGTGATCGACACTACAGCCTTCATTTTGCCCTCGTCGTTGATCTTGCGTATTCTTACATCAGTGATGTTCATGATTTGTACCACCTTTCGTATTGCATTCATGTTCCAGTCATGTTGCACAGTATAATGTATCGGGAATATTATACACTATAATTATTCAGTCAAGCAAGGTTTTTTTAAAAAATCTGACAATTAGGCTCTGCATAAACTTCTTTTGTGTCCTCATTTACGTTGCCAAGATAGACGATAGGAAAGTAATCATTTATTTTCTTATCTTTAGGTTCGATGTTGACTATGGCTACGCCTATGCCAACCACTTCTATATCGACTTCCGACATTATTTCACTGATGCCTTTGACGCTGCCGCCGCCTCGCATGAAGTCATCGATGATGAGGACTTTGGTATACGGCGCCGCAGCACGTTTTGAAACAGACATTTTCTGAAGACGCTCGGATGAACCTGGAAAATAGTTTATACTCACTGTAGCGCCTTCGGATATTTTTGTTTCACGCCGTATCACGATCAGAGGCAGATCCAGAAGCTTTGCTGTCACGAAAGCCAGCGGGATACCTTTGGTTTCTATAGTGGCGACGCAGTCGGCGCCGGAGTCTCGGAATTTCCTGGCAAAGATCTGTGCCATGCCCTGTACTACGGGAGGGTTGTACATTATATCCGAAGTGTAAAGGAACCCTCCGCCAAGTATTCTGTTTTCCTCTTTGAGCATATTGCACAGATCGTGCTGTATCTCCAGGATCTTTTCATCGGATATATCAGGGACATACCGGATTCCTCCGGCAACGCCCGGAAGTGTTTCTATGTAACCGTAGCCAGCAGCCTTGACGGCTTCTTTTGCAGCACTTATATCCTCGCTTATACTGGATTTTGCAGCTGAAAATTTATCACAGAAATAACCCAGCCTGAATATCCTGCCGGGGGATTCGGTGAGTATCTGGCATATTGCACCTACTCTATGGCTTTTTTTCATATAACACCTCTTGATATCTTTGATCACATTGTTTAAACTCGAATGTTTGCTATATTTTATGCTAATATCATTCGTGTCCTGTGTCAAATGATAATTATATTTTTAACAGTTGTTTTTTTGTGTTATGATGCACTTTTATCTTTAAAATATGATATACTCTTAATGACTATGATTCTGGAGGCGGATAAATGATAAATTTGTCAGATTATAAAAGGGTACATTGTATAGGCATCGGAGGGATAGGGCTTTCAGCCATAGCGGAGATACTGATGTCGAGAGGTTATGAAGTTTCAGGCTCGGATATGCGTGAAAGCGACATGACAGATAAACTTATGCGTGGAGGCGCTGATATATACCTTGGCCACAGAGCCAGGAACGTGGAAGGTAAAGATCTTGTGATATATTCATCTGCAGTAGGCAAAGACAATCCGGAGCTTGCAAGAGCAGCGGAGCTTGGCATCCCGGCAGTGACAAGGGCTCAGGCACTTGGTGCACTGATGGATGAATATGACAGCAGCATAGCTGTATCAGGAACACACGGCAAGACCACGACTACTTCCATGGTATCGCTGATACTGAAAAATGCGAAAAAGGAACCGACGATACTTGTAGGCGGCAACCTTTCGGAGATAGACGGCAATGTGTATGTGGGAGGCAGCGACTATTTCGTCACTGAAGCCTGTGAATATATGGACAGTTTCCTGCAGCTGAAGCCTAAAATAGAGATCATACTTAATATAGATTCAGATCATCTTGACTACTTCAAGGATGTGGAGCATATCGCTGATTCTTTCGGCAGGTTCGCACACCTTGTTCCGGAAGATGGAGTAGTGATCGCATATGATGCGAATCCTTTTGTGAAGAGCGTCATAGAGGGACTTCCGAATGCTGTGACTTTTGGTCTCAGTGAAAGCTGCGACTATTATGCAGGCGATATCAGTTTCGACAATGAAGGCATGCCTGAGTTCAAGGTCTACAACAGCGGCAACGAGCTTTGCAGTATCCATCTGTCTGTACCGGGGGAGCATAATATACTCAATGCGCTGTCGGCGTTCGCATGCTGTCATATACTGGGTGTGGATACAGATGTTATAGCAGATACTCTCGAGCATTTCATAGGCACGCAGAGAAGATTCGATATCCTTGGCACGACCAGCAGCAATATCAGAATAATAGACGACTATGCGCACCATCCGACAGAGATAAAGGCAACACTGTCAGCTGTCAGGAACATGAAGCACAACCGTCTGTGGTGTCTTTTCCAGCCCCATACCTATACACGCACGATCGCACTGCTGGATGAGTTTTCCGAAGCGTTCGATGATGCGGACAAGGTAGTGCTGGCAGAGATATACGCAGCGAGAGAAAAAAACATATATAAGATAAGCTCAAAAACACTCATGAGCAGGATCAGGGAACATGCGCCTGAAAAAGACGTTTATTTCTTCAAAGACTTTGAAGAAATCGCCAATTTTGTGTATAATAATGCAGAAGAAGGCGATCTTGTACTGACTATGGGTGCGGGAGATATATACAGGGTCGGAGAGATGATCCTCGAGAAAGACCGGAAATTTTAAGGGAGAGTTATGTGATATGAATATCCAGGAGTATGAAGCTCTTGAAAAGGAGCATATAAACAGGAATCTGAAGTACATGGAGGAAGGCGTCGTATTCATCGACCTGAAGATGGCATATATAGATGAAGGTGTCAGGATAGGCAGAGGAACGACGATATATCCGTGTGCTGTGATAGAAGGCGATGTCACTATCGGAGAGAACTGTATCATAGGCCAGAACACAAGAATAAAGGACTCTGTCATAGGCGACAATACGACTGTACAGAGTTCAGTGATACTGGAGAGCAGTGTTGGCAGCGATACATCCGTAGGACCATTCGCATATCTTCGTCCGAACAGCAATGTCGGCAGCGGCTGCAAGGTTGGAGACTTTGTGGAAATAAAGAACTCGACGCTGGCAGACGGTGCCAAGGCATCACATCTGACATATATAGGCGACTCTGATGTAGGAGAAAGAGTCAACCTGGGATGCGGTGTGGTGTTTGTCAACTACGATGGCAGTAAGAAATACCGCTCTGTTGTTGAAGACGGCGCTTTCATCGGATGCAATTCAAATCTTGTTTCCCCTGTCCATATCGGAAAGAACGCATATGTGGCAGCAGGGAGCACGATAACAAACGATGTACCGGAAGGTGCCCTTTACGTAGCGAGAGCCAGAGGGAAATCTCTTGAAGGCTGGGTCGAGAAAAGAGGTATCTTAAAAAAATAAAGACGGCACAGAATACTAAGTGTAGAAAGTAGAGGTAGGAGAAACATATGAAAAACAGTGCATTTTCAAACTTCAAGGTATTTGCAGGCAATTCACATCTTGAACTGGCAGAGGAGATAGCCTCCATAATGGGCAAACCTCTGGGAAGGGCTACTGTAAACAAGTTCAGCGATGGTGAGATATCTGTTAATCTGTGGGAGACTGTAAGAGGCGTCGACTGCTATATAATCCAGTCTACATGCGATCCTGTCAACGACAATCTGATGGAGCTGCTGATAATGATAGATGCCATGAAACGTGCATCTGCAGGCAGGATAAACGCCGTGATCCCTTATTACGGATATGCCAGACAGGACAGGAAGGCTAAGGCAAGAGATCCTATCACTGCCATGCTGGTGGCAGATCTCATAGTTGCAGCAGGAGCCGACAGAGTCCTTACGATGGATCTGCATGCAGCACAGATACAGGGATATTTCGATGTGCCGGTAGATCATCTCATAGGTATGCCTATACTGTCAAAATACTTTGTCGATGAAGGCCTCGATGATGTGGTCATAGTTTCTCCTGACCACGGCAGTGTGACAAGAGCCAGGAATATGGCACAGCCTCTCGATGCACCTATCGCAATAGTGGACAAGAGAAGACCTGAACCTAACAAAAGCGAGATCATGAATATAATCGGAGATATAAAGGGCAGGAACTGTATACTTATCGACGATATGATCGATACTGCAGGAACTATCACAAATGCAGCCAATGCACTGAAGGAGCTTGGAGCAAAGAGCGTCAGAGCATGTGCGACACATGCGGTACTTTCAGGTCCTGCAATAGAGCGTATAGAGAAATCGGCTATAGAAGAACTCGTGCTTCTGAACACTATTCCTATCCCTGAAGAAAAGAGGATCGGTAAAATGAAGTTCCTGTCGGTAGCTCCGCTGTTTGCAGAAGCTATGACAAGAGTATTCACAAACGATTCCATCAGCAAACTCTTTGACTGATAAAAACAAACGAAAGGCGAAATACTGATATGATCGTAATAGCAGGTCTGGGCAATCCCGGCAGGAAATACGAAAAGACAAGGCACAATATGGGATTCCTCACAATAGACCGTATTGCAGAAAACAACGGTATAAATGTCAGCAGGATAAAACACAAGGCACTGGTCGGGGATGGATTCATCTCCGGCCATAAAGTGCTTCTGGTAAAACCGCAGACTTACATGAACCTCAGCGGGGATTCCATCCGTGAGATCATGGACTACTATGATGTCGATATAGAAGATCTGATCGTCATATATGATGACTTCGACATAGAGACCGGAGCGCTCAGGATAAGGAAAAAAGGCAGTGCAGGCAGTCACAACGGTATGAAGTCCATAATCAGATGTCTGGGAGACGACGGTTTTCCGAGGATAAGAGTAGGCATAGGCAAAAGCGGCAGCCAGGACTGGAAGGATTTTGTACTGGGCAAGGTCGGCGGCAGCGATTCGGAGCTTATCTCCGCTGCTATATCGAATGCTGCAGATGCGGTGGAATGTATCATATCCGAAGGCATAGACCGTGCCATGAACAAATATAATACTAAGAAAAAGAAAAAAGAAAAAGGAGACGGATCAGAGGGACGTGACTGATAAAAAGGGCATGATCAACATAACCGGAGCCTCAGACGGCAGGACAGCACCGGTCATAGCAGAAAAACTGAAACAAGCAAAGGGTCAGAGTCTGATTGTAGTACCTACACTTAACAAGGCAAAACGATTGGCGACGGACCTTTCTTTTTTTGCTGAGCAGGATATATTCATACTTCAGCAGCAGGACGAATCGCTGGTACAGTATGACGTCAGAAGCAATGAAGCTGTCATCGACAGGATGAATATAATAAAGCACCTTGTCAGCGGCGACAGATGCACAGTCATAGCACCGGTCACAGCAGCTGTGGCAAAGATGCCGCCGGCTGGCGTCTTCAGAGAAAACACCATAAGGATCAGTGCAGGAGATGACATATCACTGCCGGACATCCGGGAAAAACTCACATATATGGGATATGAGCGCAAGTCTCTGATAGAAGGGAAAGGCGAATACAGTATCCGTGGAGGCATAATAGACATCTTCACTCCGGACAGCGATCTGCCATGCAGGATAGAATTATTCGATACAGAGGTGGACTCCATAAGGACTTTCGATACTATTTCCCAGAGATCCGTTGAAAATCTTGATGAGATCGTGATATACCAGTGCGTGCAGCTTGTAAGAGACAGAGAACTGTTCGGACATGCAGCGGCGTCGATAAAGAAGGCGTACGACAGGAACATAAGAAAACTCGAAAAAAAAGAAGCTGATGAGAATATACTGCAGAATCTGAGGCAGAGAAGAGATCAGCTTGCAGAACAGGCCGAGAACATGGTGAACGTGCAGTATCTTGAAACACTTCTGGGGTATTTCTATGATGAAATATCATATATCTGGGACTATATGGACGATCCGCTGATTTTCATAGACGACCCTTCAAGGATACTGGAAAGCCTCCAGCTCCATGAAAAAGAAAGAGCAGACGATATAGATGCGCTTGTATCGTCAGGACGTGCAGTGGGAGACGATTTCAGGTATCTTTCGGGGCAGAGCGACTACTTCAGACTTTATGAGATGGAGGGATATATCTTTACACCTTTTGTTTCCACGATAAAAAATGCACCGTTCCTGAAGGAGCTTGTCAGTGTCAGCTGCCGTGCCACGCCGGCATACAACGGCAGACTGAATGTGCTGAAAAGCGACCTGGACGGCTATGTGAGACGTGGATACGATGTCACGATAGTTTGCAGCAGCGACGAACGTGTCAAAGGTATGGAGGATTTCCTTCAGCGTGAGAAGCTGCAGGGCAAAGTCAGCATACGCAAAGGCACCATCACAGGCGGAATGGAGTTTGCCGACCGCAAAGTGTGCTATATCTGGGAAGGCGATATATTCGGCGGATACCGCAGGAGCCGCAGGAAGAAAAAGAAAAGCCGAGGGCAGCAGATAAAAAGTTTCACCGATGTCCAGACCGGCGATTACGTCGTGCATGAGACCCACGGCATAGGCAAGTTCATGGGGATAGAGCAGCTTGTGGTACAGGGTGTGAAAAAAGACTACCTGAAAGTAAAATATGCCGGTGAGGATTCACTTTATATACCGGTGGACCAGCTGAGCATACTGGAAAAGTATGTAGGCGGTGACGGGATAGCGCCAAAACTCAACAGGCTCTCGGGAAACGAATGGAAAGTCACAAAGGCAAAGGCCAAAGCTGCTGTAGACGATATGGCAGATGAGCTGATAAGAGTTTCTGCAGCCAGGATGAGCGAGAAAGGACACGCTTTTTCACCGGATACCCAGTGGCAGCACGATTTTGAAAACAGTTTCCCTTATGCGGAGACTGACGACCAGCTGAGGTGCATAGAGGAGATAAAGCATGACATGGAGAGCGAAGTGCCTATGGACCGACTGCTCTGCGGTGATGTAGGTTTCGGCAAGACAGAAGTCGCAGCCAGAGCCATATTCAAATGCGTGGCAGACGGCAAACAGGCAGCAGTGCTGGTGCCGACGACACTTCTTGCCAGCCAGCATTACTACAACCTCAAGGACAGGTTCGAAAAATTCCCTTTCAAAGTGGAGATGCTGTCGAGATTCAGGAACGCATCCCAGCAGAAAAAGATCCTGGAAGGACTTGAAGACGGCACGATAGACTTTGTGATAGGAACCCACAGACTTCTCTCAAAAGATGTGAAGTTCAGGGATCTGGGACTTCTTGTAGTTGACGAGGAACAGAGATTCGGCGTGAAGCACAAGGAGCGGATAAAGCAGATACGAGAGAACGTGGACGTACTGACACTGTCGGCGACTCCGATACCGAGGACGCTTCATATGTCACTTTCAGGTATAAAGGACATGAGTACCATAGAGGAGCCGCCGGAGGACAGATATCCTGTGCAGACATATGTAATGGAGCAGGACGATTACATCATAAGGGACGCCATAGAAAAGGAACTTTCAAGAGGCGGGCAGGTCTATGTGCTTTACAACAGAGTGGAGTCGATAGAAAGGGTAGCCTCGGATATACAGCGTCTGGTGCCGGAGGCTTCTGTAGCTACAGGACACGGCAAGATGAGTGAAAAACAGCTGGAAAATGTCATCATGGATTTTTCAGAAGGCGAATACAATGTGCTGGTATCCACGACGATAATAGAGTCGGGTATGGACATACCGAATGCCAACACCATGATAGTGCTGGATGCGGACAGGTTCGGTCTTGCACAGCTTTATCAGCTCAGAGGCCGTGTGGGAAGGTCAGGCCGTATGGCGTATGCGTATCTGATGTACAGAAAGGACAAGAGCCTTACTGAAATATCGGAGAAAAGACTTCGTGCTATAAAGGAATTTACAGAATTCGGCTCAGGTTTCAAGATAGCCATGAAGGATCTGGAGTTCAGAGGTGCAGGAAATCTTCTGGGGACAGAGCAGTCGGGGCATATGCTCAATATCGGATATGAACTGTACTGCAAGATGCTGGAAGAGGCAGTGAACCGCATTCAGGGAAAGGAAACACTGCCCCAGGCTGAAGAAACTGTATTCAGTCTTCCGATATCTGCTGTGATACCTGAAAGATATATAACAAACGAAGTGCTGAGACTTCAGATGTACAAGAAAATATCAGTGATAGCCAGCGATGAGGATGAAGCGGAGATCATAGACGAACTCATCGACAGATTCGGAGATATCCCGCGGGATACCATGAACCTGATAAAGATCTCGAAGATAAGATCCATGGCCGGGATGCTCGGCGTGAAGGAAATACTGCAGCAGGGGTACAAGATAATCTTCAGACTGTGGGAAAACGTAAAACTCGATGCATCTGTCATGGCAGCACTGGTAGCTGAGTATGGTGGAAAAATGATGATAAACGGCGGCAGGGAACCTTATATACGCCTTACGATAAACCGTGAGGAACCTGTAAGAGCTATCGAAGGCTTCCTGAGGATCGCCATGTCAGAAAAAAAGATGAACTGAAGAAAGGAACGATCGATGGTAAAAGTAGTGATAACAGCGCCGAGAGGTCATATGGACGGACTGATCACAGAAGAGGCGTGGAAGAGCAAAGATATAGAGATAGCAGGATGTGTTGGAACTCCCGGCAGGGATTACATCGGCAGTGATGTGGGACACGTTGTCAGCGGCATAAACTGCGAGACCGGAGCAAAAGTGTACGATGATATAGACGATATAATCGGTGAATGTGATGTGGTGATAGATTTTTCAACAGTGGAGCTTTCCATGAAGGTGCTTGAAAGCTGCATCAGAGCCGGCAAGGCATATATCTGCGGCACTACAGGATTCAGTGACGAGCAGACAGCTAAGATACTGGCGGCAGGCAGCAGCATCCCGGTGCTCAAATCAGCAAATACATCATATGTGGTGACAGTGATGAAAAAACTTCTCGGTGAAGCGGCAGAAAAGCTGGGAGACAAATGCACCATAGAGATAATAGATATGCACAGTGAGGGAAAACTGGATGCGCCAAGCGGCACAGCTATCGAGCTGGCGCAGGAAATCGCAGAAAAGGCACCTGACAAGACATATGACGATATCACTTTCCACTCCATCCGTGCAGGCAACACGCCAAGTTCGCACCGTGTGATCTTTGGATGCATGGGACAGAAGATGGAGATACTCCACGATGCATATGACTGGAGATGCTATGCTCTGGGAGCCTGTGATGCAGCAGTTTTCCTTGCAGGAAAAGCACCTGGAGTATACACCATGGATGATGTGGTGGGCATGTGACAAGGCACTGCAGAGAGCATATCAAAATAAGCTGTATTCCCTTGACTTTTCAATGCTCAGCATATAAAATAAAAAGTACGATTTTAATATTCGGGCTGTGACGGAGACAGTAGCCCCGTGTAATATCCTTACAGAGAGACGCCTGTATGCTGAGAGGGCGGC
>CAKQUI010000080.1 GCA_934277495.1 uncultured Clostridia bacterium
GCGTACAGGACAGGTGAACTCAAGGAAAGAGTATAAAACTTAACAGAAAGTACGATAAGCAGTCTGCCGGATATGATGACAATACCGGCAGATTTTGTTTTTAAAAAACAGTAAAGAAAAAGAGACACGCCGGACAATGGTACCGGGGTGTCTCTTATCGTCATGTAAAGATTTTCAAATCATTTCTTTTCTTTGATGTGGTCGAGATGCTTTTTAAGGCATTCGAATGTTTCCTGGCTGAGATGATGCTCTATCTTGCATGCGTCTTCCACTGCTACATCTTCAGAAACGCCAAGAAGTCTGAACATTTCACTCAGAACAGTATGGCGTTCGTACATTTTTGATGCGATGGCAGAGCCTTCTTCGGTGAGGAATATATGACCGTCTTCGTTCCTGGTGATATATCCGTTTGCCTCCAGCTGCTTCATCGCAACGCTTACGCTCGGTTTGGAAAATCCGAGGTAGTTCACTATATCTATCGATCTGACGTTGCCTTTCTGCTTGTGAAGGATAAGTACAGCTTCAAGATAATTTTCTGCTGATTCAAGTATTTTCAAATTCATACCTCCCTGATCTATCTTACTGCAAGTTCCAGAGCAAGAGTCATCATATCGGTGAATGATGTCTGCCGTTCTTCGGCTGTTGCTTTTTCACCTGTTACAAAATTGTCGCTTATAGTCATGATCGCCAGTGCATTGACTTTGTTGAATGCGGCGTTCATATAAAGTGCAGCGGCTTCCATCTCTACTGCCAGCACGTTCATAGACGCCCATTTCTTCCACCAGTCTTCTTTCTGTTCGTAGAAAACGTCGCATGATACGATGTTGCCTGCCTTGAACGGTATGTCTTTAGCTTTTGAGGCTTCATTTAACTTCATCAGCAGTTCATAGCTGGCACATGGTGAATAATTGCCCGGCACATCGAATGTGTGGACATAGTTCGAATCAGTGGACGCCGCAACGCCGGCAACGATGTCCCTGATTTTGATATCTTCATGGAAAGAACCTGCAGTTCCTATCCTGATAAGATTCTGTACGTTGTATTCTGTGATAAGCTCCCATGAATATATACCCATGGAAGGCATACCCATACCTGTTCCTTGTACTGAAACAGGGACTCCCTTGTATGTTCCTGTATATCCGAACATACCTCTGATTTTGTTATAGCATCTTGGGTTTTCAAGGAAATTCTCAGCAATGAAACGTGCTCGCAGCGGATCTCCCGGCAGAAGGACTGTTTCAGCGATATCTCCTGTTGATGCAGCATTTATATGTGTACTCATAACAAACCTTTCTTAAAATATTTTGTTTATTTATAACAGTATAACACAGTTGCAGATTTATTAAAATGATTAAATAATATTAATGATACAGCCGTGGATCTGCAGCGAGACTGCTGTTACAGTATGTCAAGAATGACTGATGGGCTGCTGACACCGGCGTCCATGGCGATACGGCATCCCAGTGGCAGTGTGCTCTGGGGGTATGCGTGACCTGCTCTGAAGTTCGATATGACAGGCTTGCCCCAGGGCAGGACGACTTCTTTTATTATCTCACCAAGCTCCAGTGTCGATGATGCTATCACGGTGCCCGGCGGCACAGTGTCATGATCAGGTTCTTCACATTCGCTGAATATGCCCAGTATCACGCCTGCACAGTCCCGGAATTTTCCTGCCAGTGAAAGTGCTGTCAGGGATCTGTCCAGCTTATAAGGTCTTTCTCCCACGTCTTCTATGAAAAGTATCCTGTCTCTTGTATCCACTTCATAAGGGGAGCCAAGGGTGGCTGCCAGCAGGGAAAGGTTGCCTCCGGTTAGTATGCCTTCAGCGGTGCCTTTGTTCATGATACAGATCTCTTCACCTGGTGGATCGGCAAGCTGTCTGATACCGGCAGGATCGAAAAGAGCTGTTTTAAGAGATGACAATGTGAAATCATCGAGTTTCGTATAGTCTGTGTTGGGCATGGGACCATGAAAGGTGACGAATCTGCAAAATTTGCTGATGGCTGTGTGCAGGGCAGTGATATCACTGTATCCGGTGAAAACCTTGCAGTTGTTTCTGATATTAGTAAAGTCGATGAGAGGAAGGAGCCTTGTGGCGCCGAAGCCTCCCCGGAGACAGAATATGCCCTTTATGTCTTTGTCGCTGAAAGCTCTGTTGATATCATCAGCACGCAGAGCGTCGCTTCCTGCCATATAGCCGTGATGCATATAGCAGCTGTCCATTACAACAGCTCTGAGTCCAAGGAACTCTATCGATCTTACAGCAGCTTTTAGATTTTTTTCAGGGACAGGCGACGATGGAGCTGTAAGGGCGACTTTGTCGCCTTCTCTGAGTTTTTCAGGATATCTGAGAGAATACATTTGATACCTCCGTAAAATGATTCATAATACAAAAAAAGATGGGAGACACATCCATCTTTTTCTTTTGTGAACGATATGTTGTTCGTTTTCCGTAAACCGCAGGGAACCACTCCTGCGATTCAGTGCATTTAACTTATGCACGGGTGGGGACGGGTGAGAATTAGGCGTTAGCCTTGTTGAATCTCTTGTATAATCTTGATACTTTTCTTGCAGCAGCGTTCTTGTGGATAGTGTTCTTAGCAGCAGCCTGCATCAGCTTCTTCTCTGCAAGTACCAGCTTTTCCTTTGCTGTTGCCATGTCGCCTGCTTCGATAGCTGCATCAAAAGCCTTCAGAACAGTCTTGATATGACCCTTGATACGTCTGTTTCTTGCAGTCTTCTTGTCGATTACACGGATTCTTTTCTTTGCGGATTTAATGTTTGCCATTGTTTTACCCCACTTTCTTTTATTGATATAGCTAAATTCGCAACAATAAGTATATACCACCGGTGTCCTGTTTTCAAGGGTTTCCGGGAATAAATGTGATAAAAACTGTAAAAATTAATATAAAAGAACGAAAAGAGGTGCCTATATTGGAATACAGGACAGACCTTGCTGTCGAAAGCAGGCAGCAGATCACAGACGGTACAGGTGGAGCAGAGCCTGACGGTATAGTGACGCAGCACTCGTCATATTACGGCGGCGTCGATGTGACATGCATAGATATAACAAATGAAAAGGGGGCAGCGCTTATGAACAAACCCTGCGGCAGATATGTCACCATCGAAGCCGATGGTATCATAGACGGAAATGATGACATGAAGCCTTATCTCGAACATGCGCTGGCAGAGGAGCTTGGCAGGATGGTGAAGTTCCACAGCAGACTCAGGGTCCTTGTGGCAGGGCTTGGCAACAGGATGGTAACGCCGGATTCACTGGGGCCGCTGACAGTCTCGAAGATAAAGGCGACACGTCATCTTTTCATAATGTTCGAGGCTGACAGCGACGATGAGATGTCATGTGTGAGCTGCATAGAACCGGGAGTTACAGGAGTCACAGGCATGGAGACTGCAGATATAGTGAGGAAAGCATCTGAACTGGTACAGCCTGATGTCATCATCGTAGTGGATTCTCTTGCAGCAAGGAACATTGGCCGGATGAGCACGACGATACAGATAACTGATACAGGCATATCGCCGGGCGGCGGCATGGGTAACAAGCGGACCGGCATAAACAGCGGGACGACAGGTGCGAAAGTCATAGCGATAGGTGTCCCCACTGTGATAGATGCATCGACCATAATACTGGACGCAGTTGGCGGAGCTGATGGTTACGATGAAAAAACAGTCAGCCGTATCAGAGAAAGCGACAGTCAGATGATAGTGACGTCTACAGATATAGATATGATAATAAAGGAATTTTCGGATATAATCGCAGGAGGTATAAATAAAACACTTCATCCCGGCATATATTCATAAGAGTGAATAAACGGAGGACAAGGATGAGGGATAGAAAAGATATAAAAAAGATACTTGCCGCAGGCGCCGTGATAGTCTTTCTCTGCTCTACTGTGTTTTTTTCCACAGGCAGCAGAGCAGAAGCTGTGACGGAGGCAGATATATCGGAGGAATCTCTGGGGGAGATGTGTATAAAACAGGTCATGCCGGTTTCAGATCCCGATGACGAAAATAAAAAAGACGATAAAGACGGTGGCAAAGAAACTGTCATCGCTAAAAAAGGCGAAAACATCGCAGACAAACATGAAAGCAGTGATGAAAAGAAAAGCACGAAAGATGAAAGCGGGAAATCAGAAAAAGACAAGAACCGCAAGGTGAAGGTCTCAGACAAGCCGCTGGTGATAATCTATCATACCCACAGCAGCGAATCCTATATGCCGTACAAGGAGAGCAATTATCATCGTGAGAAGGAGAAAGGCACTGTCAGAGATGTTGGCAGTGTGATGAAAAAAGAACTTGAAAGCAGAGGGATAAAAGTAATACATGACAAGACACTGCACGACAGACCTTCATACAACGACTCCTACAACAGATCCCTTGAGACCATAACTGTGCTTCGTAAAAAGTATCCTACGGCGGATTATATAATAGATCTGCACAGAGATGCAGCTCCGGCAAGTGCATCAGAAGGCAAGTATATAAAAATAAACGGCAGACGTGTTGCAAAATTCAGCCTTGTTGTGGGACAGCAGAACGAAAACTACGTCGAACTCTACAGCTATGCGAAAAAAATAAGTGAGAAAGCAGGCAGTACGCACAGCGGGTTCGGCGGTGCGATAATAGAGCGGAATTACAAGTACAATGAGTATGTCAGCAACAGGAGCCTGCTTCTGGAAATAGGCAACAACAAAAATACCATAGAAGAAGCAAGACTGTGCGGCAAACATTTTGCAGGAGTGCTGGCGTCGGTCATAGAGGCCGAGAAAAAATAAAATGAAAGGATAAAGAATATTGAAAAAGACACTGATAGAATGTCTGGTGATATGCCTTGTTTTTTTCACAGGGACTGCGATACTGCTGACACTCGACAGCATATGTCAGGAAACGACAGGATCAGGAGGAATTTTAGTTTTCGATATTGATAAAGACAGCGATTTCAAGTAAAATATACTAAGTATGAAAAAATGAGAGGCAGAAATGAAGGATTATCAGAAATATATAAGAAACTTTAGCATCATAGCACATATAGACCACGGCAAGTCGACACTTGCAGACAGAATAATAGAAAAAACAGGACTTGTTTCAGAACGTGAGATGAGAGAACAGTTCCTGGACAACATGGATCTTGAGCGTGAACGTGGTATCACTATCAAGCTTCAGACCACAAGACTTGTGTTCAAGTCCCAGGACGGCAATGAATACATTTTCAATCTCATAGATACTCCGGGACATGTGGACTTTACATACGAAGTATCAAGAAGTCTTGCTGCCTGCGAGGGTGCGGTTCTGGTGGTGGACGCTACACAGGGCGTTGAAGCCCAGACCCTTGCCAATGTATATCTGGCTATGGACGAAGACCTTGAGATAATGCCTGTGCTCAACAAGATAGACCTTCCTTCAGCACGTCCTGACGAGGTGAAGCAGGAGATCGAAGACGTCATAGGAGTCGAGGCGGAAGACGCACCGCTGGTATCAGCCAAGGAAGGCATCGGTGTCGAAGAACTTCTTGAAGACATAGTAAAGAAAATACCGGCTCCGGAAGGAGATCCCGGCGGCAGACTCAAGGCACTCATATTCGACTCGTATTACGACAACTACAAAGGCGTCGTGATCTACACAAGGATATTCGATGGTACAGTCAAAGAGGGTGATACGATCTCGCTGATGAATACGGGCAAGAAATACGAAGTCACCGAAGTCGGAGTATATTCTCCGGGACCCGTGGAGTGCAGCAGCCTGAGAGCTGGTGAAGTAGGATATATCTGCGCCAGCATCAAGCACGTTGCAGATGCCAGGGTCGGCGACACCATAACTCTGGCTGAGGATCCGGCAGATGAACCGCTGCCTGGATACAAGAAAGTGCAGCCGATGGTATACTGCGGTATATATCCGGCAGAAGGTGAGAAATACGAGAACGTAAAGGACGCTCTGGAAAAGCTCCAGGTAAATGATGCAGCTTTCCATTTCGAACCAGAGACATCTACAGCGCTGGGATTCGGATTCAGATGCGGCTTCCTGGGACTTCTCCACATGGAGATAATAGTTGAACGTCTTGAACGTGAATTCGATCTTGGCGTGATAACAACATCGCCGAGTGTAATATACAAGGTCGTGCTCAATGACGGCAGCGTACAGATGGTGCAGAACCCTTCCAACCTGCCTGATCCATCGACGATCGACCACATAGAGGAGCCTATGGTAAAGGCAGATATCATGGTCCCTAAGGATTATGTAGGCAATATCATGGAGATATGTCAGGACCGCAGGGGCAAACTGCTGCACATGGAGTACATCACAGAAACAAGAGTGAACCTGCATTACGATATGCCGCTCAATGAAGTCATATACGATTTCTTTGACGCACTCAAGTCAAAGACGAGAGGCTACGGTTCGCTGGATTACGAGTTCACAAGGTACGAGCCTTCAAAGGTAGTGAAGCTCGATATACTGTTAAACAAAGATCTTGTGGATGCATTCTCCATGATAGTCCATGAATCAAAAGCATACGCCAGAGGCAGATTCGTGTGCTCCAAGCTCAAGGAGATAATACCTATGCACCAGTTCGAAGTGCCGATCCAGGCATCTATCGGACAGAAGGTCATCGCAAGAGAGACAGTGAGAGCCTACAGAAAAGACGTTATCGCCAAGTGTTACGGCGGGGATATATCAAGAAAGAAGAAGTTGTTGGAAAAACAGAAGGAAGGAAAAAAGAGAATGCGCCAGTTCGGTACTGTAGAAGTACCACAGGAAGCATTTACCGCGGTACTGAAGTATGACGACAACAAATAAACTCGGACTGTATATCCATATACCATTTTGCGTGAAAAAGTGCAGATACTGTGACTTTCTGTCGTTTCAGTGCACTGAGAGCAGGATATTGAGCGAGTACGCCAGTGCACTGATACAGGAAATAAAAATAAAATCACGTGACTGGCATTTTCGAGAAGTGGATACCGTATACATAGGCGGAGGCACGCCGTCTTTGATGCCGGCAAAGGATATCGGCAGGATAATGGACAGTCTGAGGGATAATTTCTATATTTCGGAGGATGCTGAGATCACGATAGAGGTGAATCCGGCGACAGTATCCGATGAAAAGATGGATATGTATCTTTCAAAAGGGATAAACAGGATGAGCATGGGGGTTCAGTCTTTCGAAAATCCGGTGCTGGAGACTCTGGGCAGGATACACAGCAAGAACGATGCATTCAATTCGTTCCAGCGAGCCAGGAAGGCGGGATTCGAGAATATCAATCTGGACATCATGTTCGGAATACCGGGGCAGAGTCTCAAGATGTGGAAAGACACTGTACGGCAGTGTATATTTTCAGGACCTACACATATTTCCATGTACAGCCTGCAGATAGAAGAAGGCACAGAGTTTTACGATATGTACAAAAAAGGGCAGCTGGAGGCAGTTTCAGATACCATCGACAGGGAAATGTATCACGAAGCTCTCAGGATGATGCGCACAGCCGGGTATGAACATTACGAGATATCGAACTGTGCACTGCGGGGCTACAGGAGCAGACACAACATGAAATACTGGTCATATGAAGAATATGCAGGTATAGGGCTGGGTGCAAGCTCGTTCATCGACGGCAGCAGATACAGCAACTGCAGCCGGATGAGTGATTATATCAAAGCCATAAAGCGAAATGTCTCACCGGTGGATGCGGGGAGTGTGCAGAACTACAGCAAAAAAGAAGAAATGGGCATATATGTCTTTACAGGTCTCAGGAAGGCTGAAGGTATAAGCATAGATCATTTTCAGCACACGTTCAATGAATATTTCTTCTGTGTGTATGACAAGGAACTGCTGAAAAAATACAAGGGGCTGCTGGTCTGCTCGGATGACAGGCTGTATCTGACAGAACGTGGCATGGATATATCAAACAGAATAATGGCGGAGTTTATCTGATGAAAAAGAAATACGTGATGGCACTTGATCAGGGTACGACAAGTGCCAGATGCATAATTTACGACAAAAGCGGCAGACAGATCAGTTCTGCCCAGAAAGAATTCAGACAGATCTATCCGAGAGCAGGATGGGTGGAGCATGATCCGATGGAGATATGGTCCACACAGATAGGCGTAGCTCAGGAAGCGCTGCTGAAAATAGACGCTACATATATGGACATAGATTCCATAGGTATCACGAACCAGAGAGAGACCACAAT
Source organism: uncultured Clostridia bacterium (assembly GCA_934277495.1). Classification (GTDB taxonomy): domain Bacteria; phylum Bacillota; class Clostridia; order Peptostreptococcales; family Anaerovoracaceae; genus Lentihominibacter. Next base: position 8,199 of record CAKQUI010000080.1, read on the forward strand.
AGTATGGGACAGGAAGACAGGTGAACCTGTATACAATGCCATAGTGTGGCAGTGCCGAAGGACAGCAGGTTTCTGTGATGAACTGAAAGCCCAGGGACTGTCGGACAGTTTCAGAGAAAAGACCGGTCTTCTGATAGATCCGTATTTTTCAGCGACGAAACTCAGATGGATACTTGAAAATACCGAAGGTGCATATGAACGTGCCAGAAACGGAGATCTTCTGTTCGGCACAGTGGAAACCTGGCTCATATGGAAACTCACAGATGGCAGAGTGCATGTCACGGATTATTCCAATGCATCAAGAACGATGATGTTCAATATACATGAGCTCAGATGGGATCGTGATATACTGAGGCAGCTGGATATACCTGAATGTATGCTGCCGCAGGTAAAACCATCCAGCATGGTGTACGGAGAAAGCAGCCCGCTTATCTTCGGAGGCGCCATACCTGTTTCAGGTGCAGCTGGAGATCAGCAGTCTGCACTGTTCGGTCAGACATGTTTTGAGCCCGGGGACGCCAAGAACACATATGGGACAGGCGGTTTCATGCTGGTGAACACAGGCAGCAGACCTGTTACATCGAAGAACGGCCTGATAACCACTGTTGCATGGGGTATAGGCGATGAAGTTGACTATGCCCTGGAGGGATCGGTTTTCGTGTCAGGAGCAACGATACAGTGGCTCAGGGACGAGCTGCGCATCATAGACAGTGCAGCTGAGTCAGAAAAACTGGCAAGGATGGTGGATGATACTGCAGGTACATATATAGTGCCGGCATTCACAGGGCTGGGAGCCCCTTACTGGGATCCGTATGCCAGAGGAGCGATAGTCGGTCTGACCAGAGGAGCAGGCAGGAACCATATCGTCAGAGCAGCCCTTGAATCCATGGCGTATCAGACATACGACCTTATGACTGCGATGTCAGAGGATATGGGAGGTCCTGTCAGGACTTTCAAGGTAGACGGTGGGGCATGTGCCAACGACTTTCTCCTGGAATTCCAGGCAGATATCATGGATATGCCTTTGTACAGACCGGAGTGTATAGAAACGACATCTCTGGGAGCGGCATATCTGGCAGGACTGGCAACAGGCTACTGGAAAAATAAAGCCGATATAATGTCGAACTGGCAGCTGGACTGCAGGTTCGATCCGCATATGGACCAGCAAAAAAGAAAAAAACTGCTTTCAGGATGGCATAAAGCGATCGATCGTGCACGGGGCTGGGCGGAATATGAATAGGTCGGCAAAAAAATTCCCGACAGGAAGAAATTTTCATGAAAAAACGATAAGAACATACAGCCGGACTGCATCTGCAGACCGGCTTTTGAAATTTTATAATAAAAAATTTATTTTTTTGATAAAACGATCAGGAGCGTGCCCTCTGCTACTGAAATGATAGCGTCTTCGCCTTCTGTAAATTCATTGCTGACACCAAGCGGTATGTTCCTCGACATCGTGTAGTCTTCAAGCGTATATTTTGTATTGTGCACAGAAACGCCGCAGCATTTGTCAGACAGTGAAAACAACGATATATAGGTGTTTTCTCTGTATGGCACAGTTATCTCACTGCAGCTGCATCCTTCAGCTGCAAAACATTCGTTGCGCCCGTCCATCATATATATCCGGTCAAAGCATCTGCAGTAGCATGACAGTATCTGTATGCTGGCGATGGTCTGGTCGAGCCGCCCGCCGATACCTCCTATTATGCAAACTTCACTGGCCACAAGAGAAGCTGCTTTTTTCACAGCGAGCTCAAGATCTGTGAAATCTTTTTCAGGCGGAAATGTTTCTGTTTCGATATCTGCAGGCAGGCTGCAGGTCACTGAATCGAAGTCTCCCATAAGCAGATCAGGCACGATCCCGTGCTGCCGGGCTATGTCGTATCCACCATCCGCACATATGACGTAATCGTTGGAATTTACACAATTTTCGAACGCAATAGGTGCGTCCAGATATGATGTTATTATTACAATTCTGTTCATTTGACCAAAAATCCTTTTATTTTCTTTTTTTGATTATTATATACCCTTGAAAAACATTTCAGCAAGATATATAATAGACATGGTCAAAGGATCATGACCCCCAGGGGTCAGACCGGATTATGACTGAAACGAGGTACTACTATGGAAGACAAGATCACAAAAGTTTTAAAGGACAGGGTAGATCCTGTACTGGCGGCACACTACGGCGGAGCCATTCTTACGAAGTATGATAACGGTGTGGCATATGTCAGACTTACAGGAGCATGTGCATCATGTCCTTCAGCACAGCAGACTATAGAGGATGTTGTCAAATCTGTTGTGATGGGTGAGCTCGATGAGGTAAAGGATGTCATTCTCGACACCTCGGTGAGTGAAGATCTGCTGGATATGGCAAGAAAGATCCTGAACAAGGAAATAACCGACTGATAACAAAAATTGGCACAGGATTTGCTATTGTAATTCAGCAGGAAAGCTATTAATATAGTTTATGATTTCTGCGGACACAATTAAGTGGCCGGAGGAGTTAAAAATAATAAAGGAGTGATTTTAATTATGTTAATGACAGGAGAACAGTACATCGAAAGCTTGAGAAAGT
>CAKQUI010000081.1 GCA_934277495.1 uncultured Clostridia bacterium
AATCCTCCGTCCGGTCCCAGATCTATGATATGATCCGCACGCTTGATGACATCAAGATTGTGTTCTATCACAACTACAGTATTACCGTTTTCAACAAGTCTGTCAAGGACATTTATCAGCTTGTCCACGTCTGCGAAGTGCAGTCCTGTGGTCGGCTCATCCAGGATATACATGGTCTTTCCGGTGCTTCTTTTGGAAAGTTCCGCCGCCAGTTTGATCCTCTGCGCCTCTCCGCCGGAAAGCTGTGTGCTGGGCTGACCCAGCTTGATATATCCCAGCCCCACTTCCTCAAGGGTCTGCAGCTGTCTTGCTATGGCAGGTATGTTGCTGAAGAAATCAAGACCTTCGCTGACATTCATGTCGAGAACGTCAAAGATATTCTTGTCCTTGTATTTAACTTCAAGGGTCTCCCTGTTGTATCTTTTTCCTTTGCAGACTTCGCAGGGTACATATACATCAGGCAGGAAGTGCATCTCTATCTTTATGATGCCGTCTCCGCTGCAGGCTTCACATCTGCCGCCTTTGACATTGAAACTGAACCTGCCTTTACCGTAGCCACGAAGTTTTGCCTCCGGAAGCTGCGAGAACAGATCACGGATATGAGTGAACACGCCTGTATATGTGGCAGGGTTGGATCTCGGTGTCCTGCCGATCGGCGCCTGGTTGATGTCTATGATCTTGTCGATATTCTCAAGACCGGTTATCTTTTTGTGCTTTCCCGGTCTGTCTTTGCTGCCGTACATCTCCGCTGCAACAGCTTTGTAAAGTATCTCATTTACAAGGCTGCTTTTGCCTGATCCTGAAACTCCTGTCACGCAAACCATCTTGCCGAGAGGTATCTTCACGTTTATTTTCTTCAGATTATTCTCTTCTGCGCCTTTTATCTCTATGAACTGACCGTTGCCTTCACGACGGCTGGACGGTACTTCTATCTTTTTGACGCCGCTGAGATACTGTCCTGTTATTGATCTGCTGCATTTCTTGATGTCCTCTACCGTACCCTGTGCCACAAGCTCGCCTCCGTGTACGCCTGCGCCAGGTCCGATATCGACGATATGATCCGCTGCATACATGGTGTCTTCATCGTGCTCCACCACCACCAGCGTATTGCCGATATCCGTAAGGCGTCTCAGCGCCTCAAGCAGTTTCTCGTTATCCTTCTGGTGCAATCCTATGCTTGGTTCATCAAGGATGTAGAGCACGCCTACAAGTCCTGAACCGATCTGTGTAGCCAGCCTTATCCTCTGGGATTCTCCGCCGGAAAGTGTTGCTGCAGCCCTCGACAGCGTCAGATAGTCAAGGCCTACATTGGCAAGGAAAGTCAGTCTGCCTCTGATCTCCTTCAGGATCTCAGCTGCTATCTTCCTGTGCTGCTCCGAGATATCCATTGTCTCTACGAACTCTATGGCTTCCGATATGGACATATCACAGAACTCCATTATGTTCTTTCCACTTACCGTTACCGCCAGCAGCTCCGGTCTCAGCTTCTGCCCTTTACATTCAGGGCATGGGGATATCCTCATGAACTTGTTCATCTTTTCTTTGATCCACTCAGACTGTGTCTCAATGTATCTGCGTTCGAGATTGTTCACCAGGCCTTCAAAAGTATGGTTTCTCTGCTGTACAGTCCCTGATCTGCTGGTGTATGTGTATTCCAGCTTTTTCTCGCCTGTGCCGTAAAGCAGGACATTTTTGAATTTCTTCGGAAGCTGGCTGTAAGGCGTGTCAAGATCCGCATCATACATCTCTGCCAGCGCCCTCAGCACCTGCCAGTAATAGCTGGTATGCTCCATCGTTGCAAATATATTGCTGAGACATCCGTCATTGATGCTCTTGTCCTGTTCCGGGATCAGAAGATCTGGATCTATGCTCTGTACGAAGCCCAGGCCTTTGCACTCCGGGCATGCACCCAGAGGATTGTTGAACGAGAACATCCTCGGTTCCAGCTCTTCTATGCTGACTCCGTGTTCAGGGCACGCCAGACTGGTGCTGAAAGTCTTCTCGGTATCTGTGCTGCTGCCGTCTTCGGCTTTTGTACCGACTATGACCTGTATCAGACCTTCTCCGTGGGCCACGGCCAGCTCGCAGGCTTCTGCCAGCCTGCTGCGAACGCCCTCCTTGACTTTTATCCTGTCTATCACGATCTCTATGGTGTGCTTGAATGTCTTCTCAAGTTTTATCTCGTCTTCACCAAGCAGTTTCATTTCACCGTCTACTCTGACTCTTGTGAAACCTTCACGCTGTATCCTGTCCAGGATCTTTTCATGCTGGCCTTTGCGCTGACGCACCACAGGAGCCATCACTGTGAGCCTTGTGCCTTCGCCCTCCTGCATCAGCAGCTCCACGATCTGGTCTATAGTCTGGCTCGTGATCTCTCTGCCGCATACAGGGCAGTGCGGTATCCCTATCCTGGCGTACATGAGCCTGAGATAGTCGTATATCTCGGTGACAGTGCCCACTGTGGACCTGGGGTTCTTGTTGGTGGTCTTCTGATCTATCGATATCGCCGGAGACAGACCTTCGATGTATTCCACATCAGGTTTCTCCATCTGCCCCAGGAACTGTCTGGCGTATGAAGACAGACTTTCCATATATTTTCTCTGACCTTCTGCGTAGATCGTGTCAAAGGCCAGCGATGATTTGCCTGAACCTGAAAGGCCCGTCAGCACCACCAGCTTGTCCCTGGGTATCGTGACATCTATCCCTTTCAGATTGTTTTCTCTTGCACCCTTTATGATAATATCTTTTGCCATTTGTCGTTTTTCCTTTTAAAGTTTAGCTTTGTATTCGAATACCATGTCTCTTAGCTGTGCCGCACGCTCGAACTGCAGGTCTGCGGCTGCCTGTTTCATTTCCTTTTCCAGCTTCTTAACATAGTCTTTGAGTTCTTTCTTAGTCATTTCAAGCGGACTTCTGCCCTCGTATCCGGTAGTTTCGTCCGCAGCCTTCGTTGCTTCTATGACGCTTCTAACAGCCTTGCGGACGCTCTGCGGCGTGATGCCGTGTTCTTTGTTGTAGGCATCCTGTATGCCTCGTCTTCTCTCGGTCTCGTCCATTGCAGCTTTCATCGCAGGACTTATGCCGTCGCAGTACATGATGACTTTGCTGTCGGCATTTCTCGCTGCTCTGCCTATGGTCTGTATCAGCGACGTTTCTGTACGCAGGAAACCCTCCTTGTCGGCGTCCAGTATGGCTACCAGCGACACCTCCGGTATATCAAGACCTTCCCTCAGCAGGTTGATGCCCACCAGCACATCGAAAACGCCCATCCTCAGATCACGCAGTATCTCCATACGCTCCAGCGTGTCGATCTCCGAATGCAGGTATCTGACTTTGATCCCCACATTCTTCAGATAATCCGTAAGGCTCTCTGCCATCTTTTTGGTCAGCGTGGTCACAAGGACTCTTTCGCCCTTCTCTGTCACTTTGTTTATCTCTCCGATGAGGTGATCCATCTGTCCCTCTGTCGGATGCGTCTCTATGACAGGATCCAGCAGTCCTGTCGGCCTTATGATCTGCTCTGCGGAAATACCTCCGCTCTGTTCCTTTTCGTAAGGTGCAGGGGTGGCACTGACATAGACTATCTGGTTTATCAGTTCGTTGAATTCCTCGAATTTCAGCGGTCTGTTGTCCAGCGCAGACGGCAGTCTGAATCCGTAGTCCACAAGAGACTGCTTTCTCGATCTGTCTCCCGCATACATGGCTCTCAGCTGCGGCAGCATGACATGTGACTCGTCTATTATTATGAGGAAATCATCCGGGATATAGTCGATCAGCGTGTATGGCCTGCTGCCCGGTTCCAGCCCGGTGATATGCCTGGAATAATTTTCTATGCCCTTGCAGGTGCCTATCTCACGAAGCATCTCCACATCATATCTGGTGCGCTGCTCTATGCGCTGGGCTTCTATCAGCTTGCCTCTGTCCCTGAACCACTGAACACGCTCTTCCAGCTCTTCGTTGATAGTGACAGCGGCACGTTCGATGTTCTCCTTGCTGGTGACATAGTGGGACGCCGGATATACAGCAACATGGTTCCTCAGACCTATTATCTCTCCTGTGACAGGATTTATCTCCTTGATGGTCTCCACCTCGTCTCCGAACAGCTCTATGCGGACAGCGTTCTCCGCTCCTGCCGGATATATGTCCACCGTATCTCCTCTGACTCTGAAATTGCCCCTCTCGAAAGCAAGGTCATTCCTGGTGTACTGTATGTCCACCAGCTTTCGCAGGAGTTCCTGGCGGTCCTTTTCCATGCCCGGCCTTATGGAAATCACCTGATTCTCGTAATCTATCGGACTTCCCAGTCCGTATATGCAGGATACGCTGGCGACGATTATGACGTCACGCCGCTCTCCAAGGGCTGCTGTGGCTGAATGCCTCAGTTTCTCTATCTCCGCATTTATATCTGAATCCTTCTCTATATATGTGTCGGTGGAGGCGACGTATGCCTCCGGCTGATAATAATCGTAGTAAGAGACAAAATACTCCACAGCATTCTCCGGAAAGAACTCCTTGAACTCTCCGTGGAGCTGTGCAGCCAGCGTCTTGTTGTGGGATATGACCAGCGTGGGTTTCTGGACTTTTTCTATAAGCTTGGCCATGGTAAAAGTCTTGCCGGAGCCTGTGACTCCCATCAGGGTCTGGGCCCGCTTTCCTTTCATTATGCCATCTGCAAGCGTCTCTATAGCCTTCGGCTGATCTCCCATTGGTTCGAAATCCGAATGGACTCTGAATTCTGTCATGTGTATGTTTCCCCCCTTTCAGGACATATCATATCAACAATTATAACATTCAGGATTTTAATTGTAAACACATGTTCGACAGGAGATAACTTGTTTGATATGATCCAGACGAAAAAAACAGCGAAGTGCTTATCTGACACTTCGCTGAAAATCTGACCTGTCCGTACATGATATGCTTACCAGGTCTATCTTGCTGTTTTATGCAGTACAACTGCTTTTATTCCTGAAAATATATATTTTATCTTTGTCTGTTCCTATCTAAGTGTCAGTTCTCCTCTGAGGTCGGCTTCTATCCAGGCTCGTACTTCGTCAGGACCAAGACCTTTGCTGAAAAGGTACTGCAGCTTCGTTACTATGGCTTCTGTAGTCATATTGTATCCGCTGGCTGCACCAGCTCTCGCCAGCTCTGAACTTGTCTCGTATGTACCAAGCCGTACCGTGCCCTGCATGCACTGTGTCGATACCACGACTGCTGTGCCGTTCTCTATGGCCCGGCTTATCAGCGGAGGCAGCGCTTCGTCATAGTTAGGAATGTTTCCCGTACCGAAAGTTTCCAGCACCAGTGCTTTCAGATCGCTTGTGACGATCGGTGCGAAGAGCTCGAACTGTATCCCCGGGAAAAGCTTTATGACTCCTATGGATGCAGGCTTCATCTCCGTTACCCTGAATGGCTCTTTCTGTTCCGGAAGAAAACGTCCCGGAAAATATTCTATCGAGATCCCTGCCTTTGCAAGCACCGGATAATTAGGTGTTGAAAATGCTATCAGACCGTCCGCCGACGTCTTCACTGCACGGTTCCCTCTCAGAAGCTGGTTCCCGAAATACAGACATACCTCATGTATGTCGCTGTTTGCCGCTATCATCATCGACGTTATCAGATTGTCACGACCATCTGATCTGAGTTCATAGAGTGGGATCTGCGAGCCTGTGAATATGACAGGCTTTTTCAGTCCCTCGAGCATGAAAGACAGTGCCGATGCGCTGTATGCCATGGTGTCTGTGCCGTGGAGCACGACGAAGCCGTCATATTTATCATAGTTTTCTTTTATAGTGCCGGCGATCATGTTCCACTGCAAATATGTGATGTTCGATGAATCCAGCAGTGGATCGTATTCTATGAGATCCCACTGCGGCATTTCCTCTGAATAAAGATCACGGATCTTCCGAAGCTCGTCGGCAAAGTAGCCACGCTTAGGCTGATATCCATCGCTGGAGGGTACCATGCCTATGGTACCGCCGGTATATATCATACAGATCTTACGCTTCATATGTCCCTCCCGTTCATCATACTGCCGGCTTTGCTGCAGAGCTCTTCCAGCCATTCACGTTTCTTTATCACTGCCAGCCATTCCTCCGGTATAGCTTCATATCCATAGTAAAGTCCTGCAAGGCCTCCTGCTATGGCTGCCACTGTATCAGTGTCGTCTCCCAGGTTCACTGCTTTAAGCAGGCACTCCCTGAACGTTGCTGTGGTTATCAGACACCATACCGCTGCCTCGATGGAATCTATCACGTATCCGCTGGAGCGTATCTCTTCTTCCGGAACTGCTGCAAATATATCAAGATGCTTTATGCTGTCGAGATACGCCAGTTCTCCCAGATTTCCCAGGTCTCTGGCGTAATATCTGCATCCCTGGTCGATACCGCTCTGAAGCCGTTCCTGCAGACTGCCGCTGCTGTCCAGTATGCTTTTGACCATGAAGAAATACATGCCGCAGCACATATTGCTCCTGAGGTGGTCATGGGTCAGGGCTGCCGCTGCATGGACTCCATATATGGCTTCATCATCCGATGTGCAGACATACTTCTGCTTTGCATAGTAGTAAAGACATACCGGCAGTATCCTCATAAGCGCTCCGTTGCCATTGGCGTGTTCACCTTTCCTGCCGCAGGATGAAGCATCCATAGTCTCAGCATATCTTCTGATAGCTTCGCTGCATGTGATCCCTTCATCGAAAGACTGCCCGAAAGGCGTGTACTCGCCATCATAAAGCCAGCTGACAAATCTTTTCATGATATCGTCTGTGTCAAGTCTGCCCTTTTCCATGAGGCTGACCATAGTGGCTGCTGCCATGCTGCTGTCATCAGACCAGGTCCCCTCAGGCATATCGAAAACGCCGCCGGACTCCATGCCGTTCACAGGTCCTTCAGGTCTTGCTGCTATCTGACTGCGGTTCATGAACTGCACAGGCACTCCCAGCGCATCCCCTGTGACAAGGCCCATCATGCCGCTTTTCCATATATCTTTCATCATATGAACTGTACCGTAACTCCTGCCGGATCCTTCACAAAGAAAAACTTTACATCCGGCATCGGTGATATTATCGGAGTAGCATCATAGCCTGCTGCCTTCATGCTCTCGTGTTTAGCTGCCACATCATCAGTATGGAACCCTATGGAAAGGTTAGGATTGCCTGAATCTGCGGCGTCCTTGTTCTCGATTATCTCGATGCAGGTATCACCGGCTGCATCTGCCAGGAACACCATGTTCCTTCCTGCCGGGCGCATGTCCTGCTGTACCTTCAGCTCTGTCTGCTCTTCGTAGAACCTTACTTCTTCGTCGAATTTATCTGTCTGTATCGTAACGTGTGCTATCTTCATTTTTTTCTCCTTTTGTTCACTGAACTCAATCACCGATCCTGCGTCCGGCTGATGCAAGACACGCCCCGCTGTTTCTGCAGCAAAATCACTCTTTAACACTGATTATAATACAATACCGGGACTCAGACAATCGGCAGTTTCATCATCCCTGACATGACGCAGCCTCCTGCGGCTCCGCAGTCCAGAAGTTCCTGAAGCTGCAACTCGTCTATCCTGATGCCGCCTATGGCGTACACCGGTATGCTGACGCTGCTGCATACATCCTTTAAAAAATCCAGTCCCCGGGGCGGCACGCCTTTCTTGCAGTCAGTGCTGAATATATGGCCGGCGCTGATGTATGATGCTCCAAGCTTCTCAGCTTCGACTGCCTCCTCCACGGAATGAACGGAAGTCCCTTTTATACTGAAATTTTGCAAGAGTCCTGCATATCTTCTCATCAGGTGCAGCGGCATATGTATGGCGTCGCAGCCAAGAGCCAGCGCTGTATCCGGAAATGAATGTGCAACGAACTGCACTCCGTACCTGCTGCATATGCTTATGGTCTCCGCTGCCAGCTTCCTGTACTCGTCCTCCGGAAGATCTTTTTCCCTGAGGATAAGTGCTCTGGGATGGTCCCGGCAGATCCTCTCTATATGCTCCTGGAAAGGACGTGTGCAAATGTGCCGGCTTGTCACTGCAATGAGCCTGCTGAAAAGTTCTTTTCTTTCCATCGGTTTGTCCTCACACATAGATGTAGTCGCTCATCACCGGCTGCATACCGTTGCTTTCCAGCGCTTCGTAGACCTCCTTCACGGAACGGTCGTCGGATATCTCGAACTGTCCGTCGCCCTGGTCTTCGATATCCTCTGCATGACTGCCGATGCCTGTGCTGACACCTGCAGATATCTTCGTAGCTGCGATCTGCACCAGATTGTCTCTGACTCTGGCACATTCCCTGGTGGATACGGTGATGCTGGCAAAGGGCATGAAAAGCCTGTATGCGCATACCACCTGCAGCAGCTGTTTCTCATGGACGTCCATAGGGTCTATCCTGTCGTTGTTGATTATCGGACGGAGTCTCGGACAGGAGAATGCGATCTCCGCATGAGGATATTTCCTCTGCAGCAGGTATGCGTGATATCCTGTTGCAAAAGCATCCTTTCTGAAATCCGCCAGACCCAGCAGTGCAGCGAAACCGACGCCTCTCATTCCGCCCATGATGGCACGCTCCTGTGCATTGACACGGTAAGGGAATATCCTCTTATGTCCTGCAAGATGCAGTGTCTCGTACTTGTCAGGATCGTAGGTCTCCTGGAACACTGTAACGTAATCGGCGCCACATTCATGGAGATACGCATATTCGTCTGAGTTCACAGGATATATCTCAAGGCCGATGACTTTGAAATATTTCCTGGCTATCCTGCAGGCGTTACCGATATACTCCACGGTGGACTTTTTCCTGCTCTCTCCGGTCAGTATCAGGATCTCCTGGAGCCCTGTTTCTGCGATGGCTGCCATTTCACGCTCTATCTCAGCGTCGTCCAGCATTGCTCTGTTTATCCTGTTCCTGCAGTTGAATCCGCAGTAGATACAGTAATTCTCGCAGTAATTCGCTATATATATTGGAGTGAACATTGCTATGCTGTTGCCGAAATGCTTTCGAGTCTCCCGCTGAGCTGCCTGAGCGATCTCCTCGATAAAAGGCAGCGCTGCAGGAGAAAGCAGTGCTGCGAAGTCCTCCGGAGTCCTGCTGCTGTGTGCCAGAGCACGCCTGACATCAGCCTCGGTATAAGCCGACTGATCGTATGAAGACGCAGCTTCCAGCACTCTGTCCATGATATCCGAGTCTATGACCTCCATGTCCGGGAGATATTCCATATGGTTAGTCCGTGTCTTTTTCTGGTCCTCTATGATACTGTCGCTGAGTATGCTTTTATTCACATGTTCTTCGTTCATAGATCATTCCCCCTGTTCTCTGAGAAAACCAGTCAGAGGTGATGATGCGCTGGCGCCTGTTTCAAGCACACGGCCTGTCCCTGAAAGGTACGCCATGCGGCCTGCTTCGATGGCTTTTCTGAATGCTTCAGCCATTGCCGGTACATCGCCTGCTGTGGCAACTGCAGTGTTTGCCATTACAGCTGCCGCACCCATTTCCATAGCTTCGCATGCCTGGGACGGCTTGCCGATACCTGCATCAACTATCACCGGCAGGTCGATCTCATCTATTATTATCTGTATGAATTCCTTCGTGCAAAGCCCTTTGTTTGAACCTATCGGAGAGCCCAGAGGCATGATACATGCCGCTCCTGCATCTGCAAGGTCTCTGGCAGTATTTAGATCAGGATACATATACGGCATCACTACGAACCCTTCTTTTGCCAGTATCTCTGTTGCCTTTACAGTTTCCTGATTATCCGGGAGCAGGTATCTTGAATCTCTAATGACTTCGACCTTCACGAAGTCTCCGCATCCTATTTCTCTGGAAAGTCTCGCTATCCGCACAGCCTCCTCTGCATTCCTTGCGCCTGATGTATTGGGGAGCAGTGTCACATCATCCGGTATATAGTCCAGTATGTTTGCAAGACCGCCTTCATTGGCACGCCTCAGCGCCAGCGTTATGATCTGGGCACCTGCTTTTTCTATACATGCCTTCACAAGTTCCAGGGAAAATTTACCTGAGCCCAGTATGAATCTTGAACTGAACTCATGGCCTCCCAGAACGAGTTTATCTTCTGTTGATTTCATATCGTTACCTTCTTTCACTCATCTATACGTCTTCTTCACCGAGGATAAGACGTGTTATCATATTCGCTTCATGTGCAGCACATATGGCTACTCTTGGAGCCATGAGCCCTCTGCCGTATTCCGGAGCGCTGACCCTGTCGCCGCAAAGATAAAAGTTGTCTGTTACTTTCCTCGTGACTATGGTATTGCTGCTGCCGAATCCTGCCATGCCGCTTGCTGACACCAGCTTTTTCTCCGGGAAATGCTCCAGTATCCCGTTCACCAGCATAGCCTTGGCGTCAGGGT
>CAKQUI010000082.1 GCA_934277495.1 uncultured Clostridia bacterium
CAGCCATCCGGAACTCGACTTTGTAGACAGAGTTACTCATGTCGAATTCGCAGGTCCTCCAAAGGGCGATGACGCTGATATCCAGAACTGTGTAGTAGCACTGCCTAAAGTAGTGGACCGTTCACCGTGCGGTACAGGAACATCAGCCAAAGCAGCTCTGCTCTTCGAAGAAGGCAAGCTGAAAGTCGGCGAAAGCTTCAATCACGAAAGCATCATCGGTTCACTGTTCAGATGCGATATAGTTGAAGAAACTACTGTATGCGGCAGAAAAGCCATAATCCCGAGAATAACAGGCAACGCATGTGTCATGGGATTCGCTACATGGGTACTGGACCCTAAAGATCCGTTCCCTGAAGGTTTCCTTCTCGACTGATATATCATATAAAATGTCATCCCGCACACACGACATTGAAGACAGCCCGGCTGTATGATAAAATCAGAGTATAAAGCAGAACCGAGATATCAGAGAGGGAACAAAATGCCTGATTTCACGACATTATCAAAGACAATAAAAGAAGGAGCTGCAGTAGTGCCCCGCCGGAAACTTACCGGCAGGACAGCTGCAGCCGGAGAACTGTTCGGATTCCTGACCTCACGCATCAGACTCCGCTCGGGAACAGTCATGCTCTGCACAGAAAAAGGGCTGATATGCGGCAGTTTTTCACCGGGGCACGAAGAAGACCTGACCGGATTCACAGCATCCGAAGAAATGTTCAAAGACATGCAGCTGGATATACTGGAAGGAAGCAGTGAAAGCGAAGGCTACCGGCTGATCTCGGACATTCCCGAAAAGGACCGGGCCCTTGTCAGCCGCCTTGCATCCAGCCTCAAAGGGCTCCTGGACATCTTCGACGCAAATCACAGCAGAGAACATAAACTGCTGAGAAGTCTGGATTACGCCGACAACGCTATCTGCATATATGACAAAGAAGCCTGTTTCCTTTACGGCAACAAGACATACCTGAACAATATGCAGATGGGCGATGGCAGAGAATTCACCGGCATGAACATACTGGACATCACCAAACGTACAGGCATCAGGATACAGGCCACAAAAAACGGTTCCGACAACCTGAAGATGTTCGATGTACTGAAAAACGGGCGCAAGGTCAGAGACTGGGAAGTACAGATCGAATCCCAGACATCTCCAAGCAAAGCACAGTTCATTTCCAACAATATGTATCCTGTCAGAGACAGGAGCGGCAAAGTCGACGGCCTGGTGGAGATCGCATCATCGCATCAGGTCAATCTCAGCAAGACAAAGACTATCATGGGTCTTACTGCCGAGCACACCTTCGATTCCATCGTAGGATCAAGTGCAGCCATAAAAGACGTGATCCAGCAGGCCAAGGAATACGCATCCAGCTCATACAACCTGCTGATCGTCGGAGAAAGCGGCTGCGGCAAAGAGCTCTTCGCCCAGGCGATACACAACTACAGCCGCCGGCGTGATGAAGCATTCGTTGCACTTAACTGTGCCAGCTTTCCCGAAAACCTCATAGAAAGCGAGCTCTTTGGATATGTGGGAGGTGCTTTCACCGGAGCATCCAAAAACGGGCAGATGGGTAAATTCGAACTGGCCGACGGCGGAACACTTTTCCTGGATGAGATCGGAGAACTTCCTTTCCATTTCCAGTCAAAACTGCTGAGAGTGCTGGAAACCGGCAAGATCACCAGGATAGGCAGCTCATCGCAGACGCCTGTGAACGTCAGAGTAGTGGCAGCTACCAACAGAGATCTTGAAAAAATGATTGATGAAGGCCTTTTCAGAAAGGATCTCTACTACCGTCTGCAGGTGCTGAATATAGAGATCCCGCCGCTGCGTGACAGAAAAGAAGATCTGAGACTCCTGACCGAATCCTTCTTCAGACAGGCAGCCGAGGCTACCGACGAGGAGCAGAAGTCGCTGGACGCCGAAGCCATACAGTGTCTTGAAGCCTATGACTGGCCCGGCAATGTCAGAGAACTCAGGAACGTCATCCAGCGTGTCACGCTGCTTTCAAAGACTGATATCGTTACAAAAGACGTCCTGGAGGCAGCGATATACTCCAAGGGATATTCGCTGAGCCACAGAGATCATGATGCTGCAGATATCGCTGTCCCTCAGACCGAAGGAGCTGCAGGCATCGGAGACCCCCGGACTTTCATAGGTCCAGGCAGCAGGGAAACAACTGCAGGTACTTTACATGAAAACGGCATATCCGGCAGCAAGCAACAGCGCAGCGACGAAAAGCAGACCGAAACTGCACCATCCACACAGCTGCCGCCGGACGCATCGCCGGACGAAATAATCGAAAGCCACATGAAAGAAATCGACGCTGCCTATGCACGGATGCTAAACGACGTCCTCGCCATAACAAATGGCAACAAGACCCAGGCAGCCGAACTGCTGGGCATATCCAGAAGAACGATCTACCGCATGATAGACAAATACTGCTGATACGTCAGCATACAAGAATACGCTGCAGCAAGCAGCACAAAAGAAAAGAGCCCTCGCCGTAAGTTTTGCATAAACGCTTCCAGGCAAAAGGCTCTTTTGTTTTACAGCTTGCAGAGTCTCCAGATATCACAACAAAAAACACGGCGGCAAAAGGAAGGAGTCACTTTCACCGCCGTATTTCTGTATTATATCATCATTATTGTCAGATTTTCGTTTTGTATCTTTCTATATCATCAAGGAGATGACTGTATTCTATGTCTCTCGCTCTTTCCGGTTCGTGGTTCTTTATGGCTTCAAAGAGCTCACGATGCTTGACCAGTGCTTCTTCTTTGACGTCGTCAAGGTTGTCGCTGACACGGTAGAGCGTGCCTACGATCTGTTCGTCAAAAGCTTCATTGTACGCTGTAAGTGCACTTATCATCAGATTATTGTCTGCAAGCCTTCTGATATATGCGTGGAACTCGCTGTTTCGTTCGAGGAAGACCTCGTTGGAGCTGTTCATGCTCGCCTCGCATGCCAGCATCTTTTTTTCGAGTTCTGCCACGCCCTCATCGTCGATCTTCTTTGCTGCAAGCGCCACAGCCTCAGGCTCCAGTGCGCATACGAACTCCCAAAGCTCCTGTATATCTGCCAGTTTCAGGCTGGCGCTGAAGTTGCCCTGCCGGGCTATGTCGTCACGACATTTGACGTATGTACCGTGCTTCGTTCTCTGTATGAACCCCTGGGTGTCAAGGATCTTATACGCTTCTCTCAGTGTTCCTCTGCTGACTTTCAGTATCCTGCAGAAATCATTTTCGTTAGGGAAAGAATATCCGTCGCTGAATTCTCCCGCCGCTATCATATCCCTGATCCTGTCAGCCAGGAAATCTGACTGAGTCTTTATCTCGTTGACGGCCAGCTTTCCAAGCAGTTTTTCGTTATCCATAAATCAAATTCCACTCCTCATTACAATATTATATCTCTTATGTATCAAATTCTACACACACTATACCATAGTATAATATAAGCACTGTGCCGTTGTCAAACAAAAGAACCTCTTGCAGCCAAAATATCCTGTGATAAGCAGACAGGGTGCAGATATTGTCCGATGCACCCTGTCCTGATGTCGTTCTTTCTTATGCTATGCCGAGAGCGCCAGTGAGATATCCTACAGTCTTGTCGATATCGTTGTCTACGTTTATACCCATTTCAGCCAGTTTGTCTGAAACATCTACAGGAAGGTCGCTGCCGTCCATAGGCTCGTTGAGTCTGCCTCCCATAACGATAGGCACGTCGATGCCCAAATCCTTGAAACGCTTTGTCATTTCCTTTGCAAAGCTGTATGCGATACCGTTGTATGTGCTGATGCAGACTGCCTTGCTGCCTGTTTCTATAACGGTGTCTCCCAGTTCCTCGACCGCAACGTTGGTTCCAAGATCAAACACCTCAGCTCCGGCCTTTTCAAGAACGGCCTTGCTGATGTCCTTGCCGAATTCGTGTACGTCAGTTGACGCCAGCACTACATTGACGCCCTGGAGCGGATGTTCTTCCAGTCCCTTGATATTGCTCATGATCTCAGCCTGCTGTTTATCCATTTCTTTAACGATGGCTGTCGGTCTTACAGGTATCCTGCCTCTCATGGCGTTGACGTCCTTTTCACCTACGCCGAAGTTCGTTTCTATCTGTGTTACGCCGATGGCTTTCAGTGCTGCCAGTACTTCTCCCGGATGATCCACGTTGATGTGCTGATCGTCGAGACCGTTCATGACTCTTTCGAAGAAGATCTTTCCGCATGCTACGAGGATATCAGCCTCTGCTTCGATCTTTGCAAGGTCTATATAGTCCATGTAGTATTCAGCCGATTTGATGGCCATATCTACTGTATTATGAGCATCGATGATCTCTTCTACCGATGGTACTCTGATAGCTTCTGTTACTGGTATCGGCGTGATGGCGTGTCCACTCGGACTTACCATCTGACCGATTGCGTCTGCGATGGAATATCTTGCTACTGCACCGTAGTTTCTCGGCATATTGTAAGAGAAGTCGAGAGTGTTGCCGTATATCATAGTACCCGGCGTATTATGTTTGTTGATCTTGCCCATAGCACTGTTGAAAACTATCCTGAGTACAGGGTCGTTGAACAGGTTGCCGAAGCAGTGTCCGATCCTTGCACCCAGCAGGTCTTCACAGATATATCTTTCGATACGTGCGTAGCCTACCAGGTTAGCCAGGTCGTGGAACTGTGCTCCGAATCCGTCATCCAGGTTGGAGTGGATGATAGTACCCTTGTCTCTGAGCCTTCCCATGAGACCAACTGCCTTGATCATATCAATGGTCCTGTACTCTTCCATGTCGAATCCCGGATACTCGTATGTGTAATAGTGGGATACGTTACCTATACTTGTAACACCTGCCTTCAGTCCAAGACGTGTGTTTTCCAGGGAGTTCAGGGAGCCGATGACATGGTCTCCAAGATGCGGCTGGATAGGTACTACCTGTCCAAGTCTCGCCCACTCTTTTTCATTTTTCAGGACCAGTCCGGAACCTGCCTGCATCTTGCTTCTGTATTCTTCAGGTACGCCCATTACCCAGTCGAGGCATGCGCCGTATCTGTCTATATATGAACCATTCTCAGTGAGTTCCTTGTAGATCGTAGCAAGACCTTCCTCCTGAGCCTGCCATGAACTCATACCGATGGCTGAGTGTTTCATGACCTTGTGTTCTTTCATCATCTTCTCTTTGTATTCACGCTCCGACGAAACGCCGTGCTTTTCCATGAAAAGAGTCTTGCCTATGGTAGTCTCCGCTGCGATCTTGTCGATCTCCTCGTTGAGGCTCTTCATATCCGGCAGATTTTTGATGTCGAATCTCCATTTGAATTTCAAATCCATTGTACTTCTCCTTGATCATCCTTGTTTTTTAACATTTCCTTATGCTGTTGAGCATCAGCTCCATTGCTGCATCTTCATCTATATCGCTGATGAGTCCCGCTGCAAACAGGACGTATTCCGAATCCAGCCAGGTCTCAAGCTCCTCCGGTATCAGCGCCTTGCGGTCGGCCCCAGTCTTCTGAGCAGCTTTCAGTATCTTCGCAGGATCGTCATTATACACCAGTATGCCGCCTGTTCCGATTATCCGCTGTACGCCCGAAAGGTTTTTACCTATCTGTATCATTCCCGTCTTTTTGCTGAAAGATTCCTCGACTCTTCCTGCGTGTCTTCTCACTGCTGTGGAAACGGCCAGCGATGCGATGGCGTCGTCGATCTTTTTTTCAGCTTCGCAGTCCGGCAGGAAATCTATATGCTGCACTCTGTTCTCCACAGAGGCTGTCAGCTGCTCTTCGCTTATGCCTATCTCTGCGGCTATCTCATGAGCCCTTCCCTGTTTCAGCACTTCGCCGGATGTTTCTCTCATGCCGAGATCTCCTTCTACTGTACGTTTCGAGAAAGGTTCTTCCAGTCCTATCTTTCTCGCCCCGTCAAAAGCTTTGTTTTCATTGAAAGAATATACGTCTGTCGTTGCTCCGCCCACATCGGCTATCAGAACAGGTCCGAATCCCGGATTACTGTTAGTCCCTTTGTTGAGTAAAGTACCTGCTGCGAGCACAGCTGCCGGAGTCGGCATAAGATCATTATCGAAACACTGTTTTACTGCGCTGAGCCCTTTCATATCGGTGATACGTGTAAGGAAAAGGTTCCTGATTATCTCCTGTGTCGGCTCCACGTTCAGTGTCTTGAGCTTGGGAATTATATTTTCTACGATATAACATTGCTTTCTGCCTGCCATCATCATATAGCGGACGTCCTGACATATATCTGAATTGCCGCAGTATATGACAGGCACCGTTATCCTCGACGCTGCAAGTTTTTCTGCATTTTTCAGTATGATATCGGTATTACCGTGTTCGTAGCCTCCGCAGAACAGGACTATCTCGGTATGGCTTTTTTCCAGCTTCTCTATCTTCTCGTCAGTGAGCACGCCGCTGTAGTTGCCTATTATCTTGGCACCGGCTCCAAGAGCTGCGCCTTTGCCTGCCAGTGTGCTGAGGGAATCCGTCAGACCCACCACCGACATACGCAGACCACCTGCTGCACTGGATGTAGCCAGCTTCGCCGCATCCTCGAAAGCGCTTTCTCCCATGGCTTCCTTTGCCAGTGCAAAGCACTTCTTGAGACCGATGGATGCATCAGTGCCTACCGTCGAAGGGACTTTGTCGCTGAGTATAAGCTTTCTGGCTGTCAGATCCGCTGCAACCACTTTTGTAAATGTACTGCCGAAATCTACTGCTATAACATGTTTCATATTCCACCTCCCGGGCATCGCCCAGGGAACTCCAAAAGTTGTAATATTGTTAAGAACTTATCATTTTATAAATTCATTATATACATTGCCGGCTTTTGTTGTCAAGTTATATTTGTTGTTTGACAACCATTTTCTGAAAAATCCCCGATTTTTACATCAAATTTGTATGGATCAGCTTGGGCAGGCATATGCTATAGCTGCATGGACACCGCTATATTAGTAATGAGAAAACATATAGCTGGATATATCAGCTAATTTATGCTACATTAAAATTAGCTAAAATGTAAAGGAGGCATTTTTATGATCAGTGCAACTGCAACAGAAATGCAAAATAACTTTGGCAAATATCTGAAACTCGTGATTTCCGGGCAGGAAATCATAGTTACCAGGAACGGCCGTGAAGTAGGACGCTTCATTCCCAGGGAGGCTGCGGTTTCTTATCTGACCGATTCCCTCACAGGGATACTTAAAGAAAGCCATGATCCTGATGAAGCAAGAGCAGAAAGACTGAGGGAAAAATATGAAACTGCTGATTGATGCAAACATACTGATGGACGTTCTCCAGAACCGTGAACCATTTGTAAAAGAATCTTCAGTGATATGGAAGCTGTGCGAAACAGGAAAAGCCGATGGGTTTGTTTCTTCCCTGACATTTGCAAACCTCGTATATATCATACGTAAAGAGCTCGACCCTGCAACTATAGAAGATGTCCTGCAGAAGCTTGGGCTGATTTTCAGATTCACAGACCTGAAAGCAGCTGATATCACCGATGCTGCAAAACTCCACTGGGAAGATTTTGAAGACGCTGTACAGAGCGTCACAGCTATGAGGATAGGCGCTGACTATATTATCACAAGAAACATCCGTGACTTCTCAAAAAGCAAGGTCACAGCATTTACGCCTGCTGAACTGATTGCAAGGATATAGAGACGGCAGCAGGATAAATACCAAAAGAGGAGGGCTCTCGTGGCTCCCTCCTCTGTTATTGCAACGCTACCAAATTTGAAATATTACAGATTTCAAAACAATCTCTGATATTATTTATTTTAATGTTTTATACCAATTTACCAAATCTGTCTTGCTTTCCTCATACCATTCACTTGTAACAAACTGTTCTTTTCCGTTAATCATTACAGGATCCTTTTTATATCTTATTTTTTTGCCAGCCCCCATATTGTCTGTTCTGTAGTCAGCTAAAACAGGATATGTCATCTTTCTGAAATTATCCCGTGTATATTCTTTGGTCTTCAACAATTCTACTTCTTCATCAGTTATTTTATCATGATCTGCAAGATCCTTTATAAGGCAGTATGCCAGTTTCCCAGGGGTAACCTTATTATATGTAGTTTCATCATTAACGTCAAAAGTTTTGCTTACAAGCAATATCAAATCATTGGAATCATAGTCTAAATACCCCATAAGTCCTTGTATGATCTCCATTTTAGACTGAGAGCTTAAATTAGTTTCCACATATATTTCATCCCCGACTTCCACAGGTCTTCGAAATGCTGTTTTATCTTCTGATATATATTTGCAGTCAAAATTCCTGTATTCAACGGGTTTTTCAGAATACAATCGCACATTCACTTTTTTAAATGCGTCTGTGACATCTTTTACCCCAATCTCGTCTCCCAGCAATCTGATTTTTTCAATCGAGCGATTTGTAAAATCATAGTCGTCATCCCAGCTTACCCAGTTGTCATCATTTCCGGTCATATATGAGGTTTCCGGTCTGCGCCAGATATCTGCAGCATTTTTCTGAAGAAGCCCTGCTCTTTCAGAAATCTCCCGTTCACCCCATGCATCACATTTTTTCACATAATCATTCAGTGATAATTTACTGTAAGCAAAACCCTTTCCGCTCATAGTTTTCTTCTTTGCAAAGGACAGATTGCTATAATCGCTGTTATATGCCGTCAGTGTAAGATTACCTATTGTATCGATATACTTCGAATGAATAAACTCCCAGTTTTCACCAAGAGCTTCTTTCCAGTCGTCATTCATAGTCTGAGGCATTATGTGCTCTATTGTCAAAGTCCCATCATCAATTTGCTCTTCTACTGCAATACGTTCCTTCGTACCATAATTCTCAAGTTCTTCAAAAATATATTTCTGTATATTTCGTTTTGCATTATATAATTCATATCCTTCAAATTTATCCTCAAAATCATGATCATCAGGGAACCGGCTTTTACCTTTCTTACTTAGAAGTGCATATTTGAAAGCTTCATAACATGATATATTATTCCGTTCGATATATTTTTCTATTTCGGCTCCAATAGATACAAAGAGTTTATTAAGTGCATTTGCCTGTAATCCACAAATTTCTCTTCTGATTATAAAGCTCTCGATTATTTTGATCGATTTTTCCAATTCATCGTCTGTCAACATTGATTCCCGATTGTACTTCATCAAGTCAAATAATAACGGAATCATTGAATTTACACCTAATTTCCTGAGCTTTGTCAAAACACCTGCACATTTCCGGTTTGAGTATTCCGGAGCGATTATGTCCCGATAAAAACCCGCATAAATAATCATATCTTCAAGCACAGATTCTTTGGAAAGATCATGGTCCTCTACATAACGCTTGAATGTAAAATATAATTTTTTCATATTAGACAAATCACGATTTTTCACGGCGAGATAATACCTGATAAAGTCATTTATACTTTCACCTGGAACTTTTCGTTCAAGCACTTCCCAGTATTTTTTGTAAAATTGTTCCTGATATGAACTATCCATATTCATAAGGATATAATTTCTTATTTTATCAGCTTCTTTTAAATCCTGCCCTGTTGAATTCAAACTTTCAAATATCAGCTGGGGATCATCACCATCACTTGGAGAAAGACTTATATTTACAATTTCCAGTTTCATAACTGCGTCATACAAACCTTTCAACTCAGCCATAGAAAGGTTTGATACCTTTTCATAAAAGTACCTGTAATTGACTGAAATGCTGCTGTCAGAACTTATCTCCTGGTCATTCAATAACCTGTCATAAGCAAGATCATCTCCTTTGACAAGCTTAAGTTTCAGTTTGTTTTCATTCGGAGCATACCTGTCCTGCAGATACGCATCTGTTATTTTTTCCGGGTTTATGCCAACATCTATATCCATTACTTTTATATAATTTCTGATTGCAATCAGCAGAATCGAAACCGTAGTTATCCGCTGCTGTCCATCGATTATCTGATATTCCTGACATCCACCTGTATCATTCATAACATACACAAGGCTTCCAAAAAAGTGTGATGAATAATTCTCATGATATACAGCCATCAGATCATTAAAAAGTTTCTTGCAGTCACTTTTTTCCCAACTATACGATCTTTGATATACAGGGATTATAAACTTCTTATCTGCACCATCTAAAAATCTGCATATTAAGCTACCATTTGCTTTCATTTACATTCCTCCATACTCTCCTGATGCCATCACATTATTCAATTATAATCCATAACAAAAAAGAACACAATGCAGGCAATCGTCTCAAGCATCAAAACTTTAAATGACTGCTCCTTTCTCTGCGGTAAAGTCGTTCGATCCTGTCCTTTCATCCAAAGACATACTGAAGAATATGAAAGCTGAAGAATTATTTATATAAAATCCTCCGG
>CAKQUI010000083.1 GCA_934277495.1 uncultured Clostridia bacterium
GAAAAAGTGCGATTTTGCAGTAAAATGGGGATATAAAAACAGCGATTTTGCAGTGGAGACTGGATTTTACAAAGATGATATGTTATCGCAGCTGGGGCAGATGATCCCCAGCTTTTTCTTTTGCCAAGGATTTATGGCTTGACGTCTGAGGATACCACATTCAGAATCATTAAGATTTGGTTCAGGAAATATTAATGATTCTGCCGGATAATGTAGGTATACGATAAGAATATGTACAAAAATGAAAGGGTGTGATTTTTTGATAGAGCAGGGGGAAAGATGCAGGAGCCTTATATCTGACAGTGAAATGCAGCCTGCTGACGACCGCAAAGCACACAGACTGAATGACCGGCATGTCACACTGCTTAAAAGGATTTCTGCAGTACTGATAATACTGTTTTGTGTGGCGGTTACGGTGGTTCTTCTGAAGGCTTACTTCGAAGGTAAATTCGATTCAACAGAATCGCTTCGGAAATACATAGAAGGATATGGGATATTTGCACCTGTGGTCCTGACGCTGATACAGGCTGCGCAGGTAGTCATACCTGTACTGCCGGGGTTCCTGGGGTGTGCTGTAGGAGCGGTGATGTTCGGCAGCGTGGGAGGATTCCTGTGTAATTACATAGGAATATCGGGAGGTTCGATCATTGCATTCCTGCTGGCAAGACGCTACGGTACGGTGATAGTGAAGGGAATGTTTTCCGAGGAAAAGTATGAAAAATGGTCGAACTTTGCAGCGAGAAGCAAATCATATACAGCTATACTGTTTGCAGGAATGGTACTGCCGCTTTTCCCGGATGACTTTTTCTGTTATTTTACAGGTCTGACGAAAATGTCTGTGAAGAAATTCGTTATCATCATAGTCCTTGGCAAGCCATGGTGCATACTGGCATACAGTATATTTTTCGCAGCAGTTTCATAATTACATATGCATTAAGGGGAATAAAAAATGGAAGAAAAAAAGAAATTTATAGGATTTTATAATTATACTGTCATATTGACTTACATAGGGATGATAACCGGGCTTCTGGGAATAACGCTGGTTATGAACGAAGCGTTTTACGGAGCTGCACTGGCACTTATGATATCAGGACTTTGCGATATGTTCGACGGCGCCATAGCATCAACAAAAGAACGCAGCGAAAGTGAGAAGTATTTCGGCATACAGATAGATTCGCTGAGCGATCTGATATGTTTCGGCGTGCTTCCGGGTTTTTTCCTGTACAAATCATGCGGTGAGACAAAGCTCAGTCTTATGATCTCATGCTTTTACATACTATGCGCCCTTGTGAGACTGGCATATTTCAATGTAATGGAAACGGAAAGACAGAGCGTGGAAAGTGGCAGGAGAAAAGTATATCAGGGTCTTCCGGTGACTGCCATCGCACTGATACTGCCGGCGCTGCTTATCCTTGACCGCATAGTTCCGATCGATCTTATAACGGTGTTCAGATTAGTCATGTGCGTGACAGCAATAGCTTTTATCATACAGGTGAAGATAAAAAAACCCGGCAGGGCAGGTAAAATCCTTCTCGTACTTGCCGGTGCTGCTGAATTTGCTGTACTGCTGGCATCGGGGGCAGGTCTGATATGAAGAAAGAAAGTCTGTTCATAAGGTTTGCATATGGCACGTGCGCCGGTCGTATAATGCTGAAACTCCTTGTAAATCCCAGGGTATCGGCTTTTATGGGTAAACTGCTGGATTCAGGGATATCCAGGCCGCTGATAAATTTTTACATAAAAAAGTACGATATGGATATGCGGGAATATGTGCGAAAAGACTATACTTCTTTCAATGATTTTTTCATAAGAGAAAGAACCTGTGATATGATAAGAAGAGACTTTGATGACGATGAGTTGATAAGTCCCTGCGACGGCATGCTCAGCATATATGACATAGACGAAAATTCACGCTACAGGATAAAAAATATCAGCTACAGTCTGGAAGAACTTGTCGGAGACAGACGTGAAGCCCGCAGGTTCCGGGGTGGTATATGCATGATATTCAGGCTGGCACCTTACAATTACCACCGGTACTGTTATATAGACAGCGGCAGGATAGTAAGGCGAGTCAGGATACCGGGGATACTTCACTGTGTCAGACCAGCAGCGTATGAAAAGTATCCTGTTTTCATACAGAACACCAGGGAATATGTAATACAGGAAAGCAATCGCTTCGGGCGGCTGATACAGATGGAGATAGGTGCGCTGCTTGTTGGTCGTATCTGCAATCATAATAAATCCATGCTTGTTGCAAAGGGTGAAGAAAAGGGATATTTTGAATTTGGCGGTTCTACTGTTATGATGATTTTCACAAAAGATGCCGTGAAACCTGACGAACGATTTGCAGTATGTTCTGGAACAGGTGAAGAGACTGCTGTGCGGCAGGGAGAAAGGATCGGGAGCGTACCGCTGTAAGGAGGACATTATGAGCAAAGCGAATATACTGATAATCGAAGATGATGAAGATATCAGAGAGGGTGTGCGTATCCTTCTTGAAAGCGAGGATTACAGTGTCGAAGAGGCAGGAAACGGCAGTGATGGCCTTGCGATGCTGGACGAAGATACAGATCTTGTGATACTTGATATCATGATGCCGGGTATGTCGGGACTGAGGACATGTGAAGAACTCAGGAAGACCTCGTTCGTGCCGGTGCTTTTCCTTACGGCAAAGGCTCAGGAATCCGATAAGCTGATAGGTCTTATGGCAGGCGGCGATGACTATCTGACGAAACCATTTTCATATTCGGAGCTCCTCAGCCGTGTAAAAGCTCTGGTGAGGCGCTATCAGGTGTATCAGGGCAAGGCTGGCGCTGCATCGGGCAGCAGCTACATAGAATATTCAGGGATAAAGCTGCATGAAGAGTTCAATGAGGTGTATGCATATGGAGAAGAGAAGTCGCTTTCCGATATAGAATACCGCATACTCAGACTTATGATGCAGAATCCCGGCAGGGTATTTTCAGCGCAGATGCTGTACGAAAAAATATGGAACGAACCTTATTTTTACAACTGCAACAGTACAGTCATGGTGCATATAAGGAAGCTCAGGCTGAAGATAGAAAACGACCCTCATGAGCCGGAGGCCATCAAAACCGTGTGGGGGAGGGGGTACAAATTTGAAAAGCGGTAGAGACAGGAACAGATCTATATATTTTGAACTTCTCAGGCTGATAATTTTTGCTGTAGTGGTTTCAGGGATTTTTTTTGTTGCGGTCTTTTTCGGTGGTGAGACTCTGCTGGACAAATATTATATCAATTCAAAATGGGCAGAGTCGCTGGATATAAAGTATATAAACTCTCTTCAGGAAACTGTGGATGATGAAAAGCTTTCAACTGCAGATGATGACAGGATATCGGAGTGGGTGTATGATAACAGGATAACATTCCTTCAGATATACCGCAACGGAGTGCTTGTGTATGACTCAGCCCTCACAGACATGAGCGTGCTTGGTGATGAAACCAGTCTGACTTATGAATGGGAGCCTTTTTATACTGTGAAATTCAAGGACGGCAATGCACAGGTGTCTGTTTACGGGTCGTACAAATACAGAGTCTATTATTATCTGATGGCTGCGGAACTCATCGTTTCATTCATATTGTTCCTGGTGGTTATAATGCTGGGTATACGAAAGAAGATGGATTACATAAAAAAGCTGTCGGATGAGATCGAGATCCTTGAAGGCGGTGATCTGGACTACAGTATAACCGTAGAAGGACATGACGAGCTGGCTCTGCTGGCGGAAGGCGTGGACTCCATGAGGAAAGCATTCAGATCGCAGCTTGCCCATGAGAAACTGATGATGGACGAGAACCGGCATATCGTTACAGAGATGTCTCATGATCTCAGGACGCCGCTGACGTCTATAATGCTTTATGCGGACATCCTAAAAGCAGGTAAATACAAAAATGAGCAGCAGAAAAACGAATATATCAGCAGGATAAGCGACAAGACAACAAAGATGAAAAATCTTCTTGAAAATCTGTTCAAGTATCTTGTTGTATATGATGAAGAGGATATAGAACTGGAAAAACCGCAGATGCCGAAAAACCTTCTCTTCGATGTGATATCGGAAACCTGCGGGTATCTGGAGCATAACGGATTCAGTGCAGAACTGGAGCTGGAATGGCCTGTGAGAAAGATCGCTGTGAACATGGAGTATATCATGCGGATATTCGACAATATATCCTCAAATCTCATGAAGTATGCGGATAAATCATATCCTGTAGTCATTACTTCCGCAGGCACATCAGACAGTATGGAGATACGTATCTCAAATGTATGCAGCAGGTGTGAGGAAACAGAAGAGAGCAGCGGGATAGGTATACGCAGCATAGAGAACATGATGAGCAGGATGGACGGATACTGCAGAGTCGAAAACGATGACAGGAATTTCAGTATATGCATTGGATTCAGGTTCTGCGACAGTCTGTGATGTGGATATGAACTGTTGTACTTGTCCTTTCTCCGTGATATAATCAGTAAGATCATAAAACGAAAGCAAGGAGCATCAGAACATGATAACAGGTAAACAGAGAAGCTATCTCAAAAAGCTGGCGCATAATATAGAGCCTACTGTATATATGGGCAAATCAGGACTCACAGATAACATAAGGCAGGAACTGCTGACCGGATTCGAATGCAGAGAGCTTGTAAAGGTCAAGCTGCAGGAAAGCTGCATCATGGACCCTAAAGAGGTCGCAAACCAGCTGGCAGAGGAGCTGGGCGCTGAATTTGTCCAGGCGATAGGACGCAAATTTGTGCTGTACAAAGAATCAAAGGATAACAAGATAATAGAGCTGCCGAAAAAATAGACCAGGCGGCGGTGATACTTATATCAGAAGCATCAGCCTCGGTCGTGCGATATATGCACGGACCGGGGTTTTGTTTTTTTGGAGAAAGAATGATTACAGTGTACTGTGGAAAACGTTGCTGTACACAGGAAGAAAAAACTATACAATGATGAAAATAAAAGTGGCATATAAAGTAACGTTTACTGGATTCTGACAGGCAGAAAGGCCTACTGTAACAGTATCAGATTCTCATATATGATTATTTTAAAGTTAGTTTTTACAGAATACAATACTAATTCTCAATCTAAAGAAAATTCAAAAAATATCTTGACGTGGTTAGAATACGGGAGTAATATAGGTTCATAAAAATTATAAAGGCGCATATGATTTTTATGTATCTCGATCTGAATCAGTGGTCGGTAATATGGTCCGGGATAAATCCGAAATGATTTGTGTTATATTTCATACTCCTTTACGGATCATAAATATACTTTTTCAGATCGCATCAAGCATGTATGCATATTCACATTATGCATCAGAGAAAAGGAGGTTGTTATGACAGACGAAAGAAAAGTCAACGCTTCAAACGAAACAAATGAACTGAAACGTGGTATCAAAGGCTGGCAGGTCGCCTTCATCGGTATAGGTGGAGTAATCGGTTCATGCTATTTCCTGGGAATAGGTGCATGCCTTTCCAGCATGGGTCCTGCAGTTTTGATCGCATTCGCTGTTACAGGAATCATCGTTTACGGCACAATGATCGCTTATTCGGAGCTGCTTGTAAATGTTCCGAGAACAGGATCATTCGTGGCGTATACCAGTGAATTCCTGACCCCTACCATATCCACCGGATTCGGATGGGCGTTCTGGTTCAACTGGGTATGCTATGTTCCGTCAGAAGCGATAGCCGTTTCAACTGTACTTACAGGACTGATGGGCAACAACAGTTCCGTTACATATGTTGCTATAGCTATCGGAGCGATGGCAGCGATCACTCTCATAAATCTGTGTGCTGTTGATGTATTCGCAAAGATCGAGGCAGGTCTTGCGATAACCAAGGTGATCGTTATCATGGTATTCATAATTGCCGCATTCGGTATCTGGGTAGGTCTCTGGGGACAGAGCGACCATTACACAGGTTTCCTGGCAGGCGTTGTGAATTTCGGAGACGCTACGATGACATTCGGACAGAAGGTATTCCCTCTGGGTCTTATGGCTGTACTGGTGAATATGACAGTTGTACTGGTAACATTCCAGGGTACAGAGATCGTTGGTCTGGCAGCTGCAGAATCACAGAATCCTGAGGAATCGGTACCTAAGGCATGCAAGAGCGTTACATATCGTATAGCACTGCTCTACATGCTGCCGCTCGTACTCATTATCCTGGTTTATCCTTATGAACTGGCAAGCGATGCTAATCCGGTATTTGCAGATATCATGAACTACTACGGTATAGGCTGGCTGGGATTCGTATTCTCGGCAGTAGTACTGGTTGCAGCGTTCAGCTGTGCGAACACAGGCTTCTATGGTACAGTAAGATGTATGTTTGGTCTTTCCATCGAAGGTCTCGCACCTAAGTTCCTGAGCAAAGTAACTAAGTCAGGAAATCCGAGAGGCGCTGTATTCTGGACACTGGGATTCATGTGGGTAGTACTTCTTCTGGGACTCATTTCAGAAGTTACAGGATATATGGAAAATCTTTATACAAGTCTGCTGTCACTGTCAGGATTTACAGGAACGCTGGCATGGGTAGGAATAATACTGTCACATATATCACTCAGGAAAAAGCTCAAGAAGAACGGATATGACCCTGAAATCTGCCTCAAGGCAAGAGTAAAGAAAGGTCAGACATGGATACCGTACTTCGCTGTAATAGCACAGCTGATATGCCTGATAATGCTGGCATTCGAAGACTTGCTCATTTTCGCGATCGCATGTGATGCTATAGTTGTACCTATGATAGGATACCAGATCGCCAAGAAGACAGGTCATCTCAGGGATTCTTCAGAGATAGCATCGACAAACGAAACTACTTTCGAAGAACTGTTCCCTCCACGCAATAAATAAAATAATTTCAGAACCGGCGTGTTTCTGGTACTGAAAAACACACAGAAAAGAGCATCTGTATGGTATGTCCTCCAGGATACAGGATATACGGCAGATGCTCTTTATCTTTGTATCGTTTTTTATGCCTGATATGATGGATCTGATAAAAAAATACCATGCAGCAGTCAGAAGACTGCTGTGTTTTTTGCATTGGATATCGTGCCTGAGAGTGTTTATTCGATGAACTGTTTTATCCTTTATATAACAGAAAAAAACGAGTTTTCTGTCATAAGAGTCATGTTTTATCAAGTTATTTTCAAATAGATTAAAATCCTTGAATCGTTGCAAAACAAGGGTTTTACACACTTGTTGTCGAATCGTCAAATACACCTTGATGTTTCGCAAATTGTCAGAAATAACAGTGATTGTTATAATAATGTCAAGCAACATTATGTTGGATATATGTACATATAGAATCAGTTAATACAAAAAAACTATCAAAGTGGAAAAAGTTATTATTCGGTTCATAATTCTGAAAAGGAAAACACGTTATTTTTAGGAGGAAAAGGAAAATGGACACGAAACCAATCAAGCGACCGAACTTTATACAAGCTATACTGGTTCTTGGCGTTATCGTAGCGATACTGATGCTCAGTATCACTGTATGGGATGTTACAATTCAGATAGCACTTCTTGTTTCAATTATAATCGCATCGTGCTTTGCGATATAT
The DNA here is from genome assembly GCA_934277495.1 of uncultured Clostridia bacterium. Classification (GTDB taxonomy): domain Bacteria; phylum Bacillota; class Clostridia; order Peptostreptococcales; family Anaerovoracaceae; genus Lentihominibacter. The sequence continues at coordinate 7,572 of CAKQUI010000083.1, forward strand.
CTTGGATTCAAATGGGATGATATCCAGAAAATGATGATGGATGGCGTAATGAGTATGCTTATAGCAACCTTTATACTGATGCTCATTGGTGCCGTTATCGCAACATGGATAGCATCGGGAACTATACCGTATATAATCTATCTGGGACTCAAACTGATAAATCCTAAACTGTTCCTGGTATGCGCATGCCTGGCTGCATCATTCATGTCTATCGCATGCGGCAGCTCATGGTCATCAGCAGGAACTGTAGGTATAGCTTTCATGGGTATCGGCGCAGGCCTCGGCATCAATCCGGCAATGACAGCAGGTGCTATCATATCAGGAGCATACTTCGGAGATAAGCAGTCACCGTTCTCTGATACTACAAATCTGGCGTCAGCGATGTCAGGTACAACACTGTTTGAGCATATCGGATCGATGCTCTGGACTACGACTCCATCATACATCATAACTCTGGCGATCTATACTGTGCTTGGTTTCACTGCACATGGAGGCGGAGACGTAGACACTTCGACAGCAAGTCTTTATCTGGAAAATCTGGATAAACACTTCAACCTGTCGCCGATCTGTCTGATACCGGTAGTAGTGCTGATCGTAGTAGTTATAAAGAAGGCTCCGGCTATCCCGGGACTTGTGATCTCAGCGGTTCTTGGCGGAGTGATGGCGATAATACTGCAGGGTACATCACCGATAGATGTTGCAAATCTCATGTACAACGGATTCAGCATCGATTCAGGAGTTGAAGCTATCGATTCACTGCTGAACAGAGGCGGTATATCAAGCATGCTCTGGACTGTAGCGCTGTACTTCATGGCATGTATCCTGGGTAATATCCTGGATGTCACAGGCGTTCTCAGAGCTGTGCTGGAAAAGATCGCAGGTGTTACGAAGAGAGCAAGCACTCTCATTACAGCAACTCTCTGTACATCATTCTGCATGCAGGCTCTGACAGGTTCACTGGAAAGCTCCATGCTGATAACTTCAAAACTGTATGCTCCGGCGTATGATGATCTGAAGATCGACAGAAAAGTCCTGTCAAGGAGTCTTGAGGATACAGGAACGATGTGTGCGGCACTGATACCATGGAACTCCAATGGTATATTCATGGCAACGACGCTGGGTGTAGCAACTCTGTCATACATACCTTACTGCTTCCTGGGTCTTATCAATCCGCTTATGGCTCTGCTCTTCGCCTTTACAGGAATAGGCGTATTCTACACTGACGGCAGAAAAAGAAAAAAAGGAAAGAAAGCAGAAGCTAAGTAAGTGCGGAGGCTTCGGAATAAACTGCACAGGATGCAGGATATAATATGATATCAACAAGGGACCGGTGCAGGTAAAACCTGTACCGGTTTTTCTTTGCAACAACATATAGTAATGATATAATTTCCATATATGGTACTGATGTCTGACAAGGAATTATCAATGTACGGACTGATATATAATAACAGGAACAGGAGACAGAAATAGAATGAAAGAAAGACGAAAAAGCACTTTTGGTATGGCGGCAGTTGTACTGCTGATAAATATAGCAGTGCTGCTGGCAGGCGTAGTGATCCTGGGGCTGGAGCCCCATGTGCCGATACTTGTAAACATCGGGATCGTGATATGCTACGGAGTTTTTCTGCGAATACCCTGGGACGAGCTTATTGCCGGTATGCACAGTTCTGTGGCGGAATCTGTTGGCGTGTTCCTGACTATACTTATGGTGGGAGTAGTTGTAGGAACATGGACTATGTGCGGTACTGTACCGATGATAATATATTACGGACTGATGATATTTTCACCGAAGTGGTTCCTTGTATCTATAATGCTGCTGTGTTTCATAATGGCTTTCGTGACAGGATCATCGTGGACCACTGCGGGTACTCTCGGCGTGGCGTTCATGGGCGTAGGTATAAGCCTTGGTATACCAGCAGGTCTCACGGCAGGCTGTATACTTTCGGGGGCTCTCTGCGGTGATCTGCAGTCGCCATTTGGAGCTGCTACAAACCTTACAGCATCAGTTTCCAGAGTGGATCTGTATGATACGCTGCGTTCGCTGATGTACATAACAGTACCGTCCATCATAGGATGCGGCATCATCTTCACTGTGATGGGGGCTGGATACGGCAGCTCATCTGCAGACAGGTCCCAGGTCATGGAGATCATGAAGGGGCTTTCAGCTGATTTTCATTTCAGTCCGGTGCTGATACTTCCGGTGGTGCTTTTGCTTGTGATGATATTCATGAAGGTACCTACAGTGCCGACGCTGATAACCGCATCCGTATGCGGAGTGGTGCTGTCCATAGTATGCCAGGGTGAGGCGCTGAAAGACAGTCTGAGGTCGATGTATTCAGGTTATGTTTCGGAAACAGGCGTGAGTCTGCTGGATACGCTGCTGACAAGGGGCGGGCTGATGTCCATGGCTTCTACGATACTGCTGATAATAATGGCTCTGGCACTGGCGGGATGTCTTGAGTGTACAGGTATAATGAATGCTGTTACAGAAAAGATAAGCAGTCTGCTGAAAGGTCGTTTCTCGCTGATAATGACGTCGTACATAATGGGTACGCTGCTGAGTTTCTTCTCATCTGACTGTCATATGGCAATAGTGCT
>CAKQUI010000084.1 GCA_934277495.1 uncultured Clostridia bacterium
GTGATACCGTGTTTCCTGACTATAGTGAATATCAGGGAATTCAGCTTTTCCATATTCGATTTTCTCGGAGTGACTTCCGGGATAGACGATATGGCAGCTGAGTATATCGAGATCACGGACTTTATATACGGACAGAAGATCATATTCATGCTGACTGCTATGGCTGTGATGATACTGCCTCTGGCAGCCTCCATCGTGGTATGTCTTGCAGATGATCTTACCAGCAGGGTGGCAGCAGCTCTTGGAGTCATAGTCAGCAATGTAGCATTGATAATATTCTATACCAGGATGAAGGATATGATTGACTATGTGAAAAGTACAGTGGTGGGACATCTTTCTTCGGATTCCATAATAACATACAATCTGCCTATAGTGCTGTGGGTGATGATATATATCGTCATAGCGCTGGCGATAGTTCCGTCACTTGCAGATCTCAGTAAAAAACGCAGTATGAGACACAGCATCACAAGATCAGGCGGCGTGATAATGAAAAAGAAAAGAAAGTCCGGAGAAAACGGAGAGCAGCAGGAAGTGGTACTGATAAAGCCTCGCACTGCATACGATGAGGCACGGGATATGATCGTAAACAGCAGTCGCAGGTGTCCGTCCTGCGGAGCTAAAGTCGGCGACTCTGATATATTCTGCGATATCTGCGGTATGAAGATCGAGCCAGATGATGCAGACGAACAGGAAGCGATTGCAGAGCCGGAGGTCAAAGCACCGGCAGGAGCAGCTGTATGCAGCAGATGCGGCAGTCCGCTGAGAGCAGGCGCATCGTTTTGTGGCAAATGCGGAGAGAGGATAAAATAAAATGAAATGCAGGAATTGCGGTGCACAGATAGTACCAGGAGACAGGTTCTGCAATGTATGCGGCTGTGAAGTCGGTCGCAGGCAGACGAACCCTGTCAATATCATAATAATATCGGCAGTATGCTTTGTAGTGGCATGTCTTGCAGTACTGATGGTATGGCATATAATCACGTCAGGTCATGAGGACAGCAGCACGCAGGCTCCGTCATCAAGTCAGCAGGCAGCTTCGGAAAGTGCTGCGCCTCAGCAGCAGACAACATCCGGCACTGTGCCGTATGATCACGACATCGACAGTTCAATGAACGGCGATTATGTGATAGACGGCAGCGACAGATATTATCTGAGTTACTCAGATATCAGCTGGATGTCAGACGATCAGCTGATGCTGGCAAGAAATGAGATATACGCCAGAAAAGGGCGTATGTTCAAGGACCCGTACATAAAGAGCTACTTCGAATCAAAGAGCTGGTATGAAGGCACTATATATCCGGACGACTTTTCCGAGGACATACTCAGCAACGTAGAAAAAGCCAACGTGCAGCTCATCCGTAAAGAAGAAAAGTCGAGAGGGAATTAAAAGCAGCATATACGGCAGTTTATGGAGGAAGAAATGTATTGCAGCAAATGTGGCAGCGAGAACCCTGATGACAATCTGTTCTGCGAATTCTGCGGAGCGAAACTTGAAGATGATGATGGACTGGTGTCTGAAGCAGAGGTCGCTGCTGATGAGGAAAAAGAAACAGTAGATGAAGAAACATCAGAAAATACAGGCAGTGCAGATGAGGACACGCCACAGGAAGAAACTGTAGAAGAAACCCTGTCAGAGGAAACTGCAGAAGATGATGCTAAGGCAGAAGAAACAGTCGGACAATCATCGCAGGACGGAGAAAGTATGGATCTGGAGTCATGTAACAGCGATGGTGAAAAAACTGCCGGAGAGATGGCAGACAATCAGGAAACAGAAGCAATATCAGGCGATGGTGACGGCCATGACGACGAAGAAATCACGGATCAGGCAGATACATCCGCCGATATTGAAGAGGGATCGACAGCTGAAGAAGACAACGATGTTGATGAAACGGTGACCGTCGATGACAGTGGTGACACAGAGACGTCTGATAAGGAATTACCAGAGCCCGGGATTTTAGGTGACAGCGAGGGCTCAGATGAAGGATCATCAGAAACAGATGACGATAACATGGAGGAGCCCGGTGCAGAAGTATCAGAGTCTGAGAAGGATGCGACAGCTGATGGCAGTGAAGGCTCCGATGGATCTTTAGCAGAAACGAACGACAGCAGTGACGAAGAGGAACCCGGTGAGAACGAACCGGAGTCTGAAGATACTGAGCTCACTGATGGCAGTGAGAACACCGGAGAGCTGGAAAATACAGGCGGTATTGACACCAGTTCAATAGAGGACGCTGATGGTGATACGGTATACGTCATAGGAAAGGCACCGGCAGGTAAAGCAGAAACCGTGACTGAAAGTACAGACAGCAGTGCCACTGAACCGGGAAATGCCAGCAGGAAAAAGAAAAAAATAATCATCACATGCATAGTGGTATTCATAGTGCTGGTAGCATGCGCCGCAGCGCTGGTACTGAGTTTTGAGCACAAAGCCAGTGCCGAATACAGATCTGCAGTAAAGTCCGCTGATACATATGTGAAGAAAAAAGACTACAAAAAAGCAGCGGGCAAGTATCTGGATGCTATAGACGCCAGACCTGAGGAGCAGGATGCCTATGTGAAACTTGCCGATGTCTACATGAAACAGAAGGAATCAGGCAAAGCAGTAAAGATACTGGAAAAAGGAAAAACAGAGGCAAAAGAAAAGAAGAAGATAAAAGAAAAACTCCAGCATGTGAAAGTATATGATACATACAGTAATTATGTAGAGAATGATATCATGAAAGATATCGACATGACAGATGAAAAGGAAACGACATCATCTTCGGAATACAGCAGCGGACTGGTATCAGCACTGCTTAAAGACTGTGACGGAGACAGCGTGCCGGAGCTCATAACTGCAGAATTCTATGACGGCTATGAATCGAAACTGGTATTGTCTTATTACCAATGCAGCGGAGATAAGGTAGATAAGACAGATCAGGTGAACATATCTCTGGGAAGCAGTGATCTTATAGCCAGGAAATGCAGTGCATTTTTGAAAAACTATAAAGACAAATGGTATATGGCGGTATCATATCAGGGATTATACACCGATGAAGAATATAATTCTATGTATGTTTATGAGCTTTCTGATGGAAAAATGAAAGCTCAGTCAGAGCTGATGCAGGTCGAAGGATTGATTTTCGGCAAGTATATCGTAAATGATGAAACTGTTGCAGGATTTGATTTTGATGGCTACTATGATGACGATGAAGAATGGGATGAAGATTCATATCAGGGCGTAGCAGAACAGACACATACAGTCGGAAAGCAAAAATTCAAGGATGAATTGGAAAAATACGGTCTGGCAGGTAAAATGAATGATGATACGAATACTATAAAACGCATGTTTGAAGGTGCAGATGAAAAAGACGAAACCGAGGCAGGGATCTGTTTCATCCAGTACGGTGTATACAATGAAGACACCGTAGATCAGTTCAGCGGAAACAGGATATACATCGAAGATCTCACCGGCATGACAGATCTGTTCTGATAACACCGGATATTGATTTACAGGGAGAGATAAAGTGAAAGTAAAAAAGAAACCCAGTGCAAGATTTATAATAGCAGCAGTAAATGCTGTGCTCATCATTGCCATTGTAGTATCGGCAGTGGCGTCCTACATAATTTCATACAAGGACAGAGACGAGTCATCTGTCAGCAGCCAGACTGCCGGAGAATCAAAAAAAAGCAGCAGCAAAAAAGATACTGCAGCTACAGCGAAAGACATATCCGAAGCATTTTCCACATACAGAGAATTCCTTGAACAGGATTCCATCGAACACGGCAGCGGGGACGATCAGAACACATGGTATCTGTCTAACTGTGAGTTTGCTGTAGCAGATATAGACAGCGACGGCCTTCCGGAACTTTTCCTGTATGATATGTCGGACTCGACACACGCCAGCGGATACGGTATGCTGTTTACATACAAAGAAGGAAAGATCCAGAAAGTATGTGACCTGTCTCTGGGAAGCCAGGAACAGGCAGGCTACTACGAGAAGACAGGCTGGTTCGTGGACAATGGCGGAAACATGGGAGAAGGCCAGGCTATGGCCATGAAACTGAAAGGAACTTCAGCAGACAAGAGCGGCATGTTCACAAGATACTATAAATACGAAGAAAGTTATTACGGAGATGACAGCTTTACAGACACAGGCTATGCCATAAGAGGATCTGACGGGAAGGACAAAAAAGTCAAGAAGAGCGAGTATGAAAGCAAACTCAGCAAGGCCACCGGTGGAAAAGAACTGACTAAATGTGAGTTCCATGACAACTATTCACAGAACAGGGATGAATATCTGAAGTAAAAAAGGAGCAGGGAAAATGAATATCAGAAAGTACAATATCAACGGAAAATTCTACGATCTTGAAAATGTAGCAGAAACCATCAGACAGGGCAGATGGAGCGAAGCTGTCGACATGCTGGCAGGCGGAGCCGGGATAAGTAATGAGCAGGCATCAGCTATCGCACAGGAACTGGCGGCAGCCATCGGTATCGGACAGAACGATCCAAATCAGGCAGATAATGAGATACCTGCAAAGCAGCAGCCACAGTCGCAGCCTGCACCACAGCAACAGGCATCACAGTCAGTGCCGCAGCACATGCCGGTGATACCGCCCCATTCCACAGACATGGGAGCATCGATATCTTCAGTAGCTGACAAACTGTCAGGCAAGAAAATAGCAAATGTCATAAAGATACTTGCGGCCGTAAGTGCAGCCCTGGGTATCATCATATCGCTGGTAACAGGCGTGACTATAGGCAGAGCCTCGTCATATATGATGTCAGGTTCTGGCTTCTCGTTCACAGCATTTCTAATAAGTATATTCGCTACACTGGTGGTATCATCCGTGATGTACGGATTCGGAGAAGTGATATCACTGCTGGTAGATATAAAGAACAAAGAAAAATAAGATACATTAAAGAGCAATAAGACACCTTCGGTCAGCGTTCCGGCAAGCGGACAGAGACAGGAGGTGTTTTTTTCGTGCGGAAAATACAAGGTTGTACTTTCAGACATCAGACATACAAAGATATAACCTGCGGATATCCTTGCCGGGAGTTTTGCATAAAGACAAAAATTTTTTGCGAAAACCAAAAAGTGGTCCGTTTTTTTTGAAAGAATCGGACAGGACGTAAGCTATAATATACCTGTAAAGACACTTAGATATATAGAATTTTACAAAAATCGTGTTATTTATTACAAAAATTACGTTAATTATTACCAAAATGCTACATTTTGGTAATGCTGTGAAAAATTGCATATAAATATGTTATAATATTTATGTCAAAAGCTGTCCGATCGTACAGAAGTCAGACGAACAGCATATATCTCAAACAAATCAAAGATCATAAACCATGGAGGAGGAGAAGTGAAATGGTACGAAAAAAATGTTATTTCTTAAGTCTTATCATTTTTATGATGCTCATGGCAAGTATCCCTGCGTATGCAGCAGAAAACCCGGGCTACACCTGGTCAGGATGGAGCACGAATAATCCGGGGGGGGTATGACTATGAGTCAAAAACCCAGTACAGATATGCAGACAAGCAGTTCATCAAGAGCGGATATCCATCGGTAAGCGGATATACCCAGTCATCTAAAAATCTCATCAGTACAAGCTACGGTAACTACACGACAAACAGCGTGTCAGCTAGCACATCGAGAAACAGTTCCTATACTACAGAAGTTACCGGAGAGTCAAAATCAGCATACTACGCATATTCATATGTGTGCGACTGCATGAAATATTTCTGGTGCAACAATAAAGGCGCACACAAACATTCAGACGGCAAAAAACATTACACGTCGAATCGTCTCAACATCTATTCAACAAAATCACTGGCAGCGTCAGGTCATCCCGGCGAATGGGATTCAGGTGTATACGGCTACAAGTGCGCACAGAATTACTACAGAGGATCTACTCATAAGATAGGATACGTTTACTGCCTGTCATATAAAGGCAAGTTCGTAGCATCATACTCATCTAAAACATATACATGGCTGTGGCAGAACAGCAGCAAGAAAACAGTTTACAGGCCGGTAACGAAGAAATACAACTTCACACACTGGAAATGGGGTTCATATTCCAACTGGTCCGACAGCTATGTTTCATCGAATTCCAACAGAAAAGTACAGACAAGGACTCTGTACAGATACAAGATATATCCGAAAGCACAGAGCATAACTACAAGCAAAAGCACATACAAGAAAACTTTCGGAGATGCTCCATTCAGTCTTGGTGCAAAGGCTAAGACAAAGCTCACATACAAGAGCAGCAATACGAATATCGCTACTGTATCATCAGCAGGCAAGGTCACGCTCAAAAACCCGGGCACAGCAAAGATAACAGTAAAAGCAGCGTCATCAGCGTACTATAAATCGGCAACGAAGGTAGTAACTATCACATCAAAACTGAAGACGCCTGGGATGTCTTTGAAAGTCGAAAGCAAAAGAATATTGAGATGGACTATAGAAAAACCAAGGACACCGGGTGCCAGCAAATATGAGATCTGGACATTACATCCAGGTGAAAATGATTACCGTAAAAAGATGACCGCTGCAGGGAACTCCATATCAGGGACTTTTGAAGTAGATAGAGGCGGAACATACAAATGCAAAATCAGAGCTTACAGAACAGTCAGCGGAAAGAAAATCTACAGCTCGTATTCAGCAGCAAGATCCGTCAAGGTAAAGTAGTTTCAGTGCGAAATATTGGAGCAGATCATGGAATTACAGATAGCAGGCATATGTCATATAGGTACCATACGTGACGGCAACGAGGACAACATCATGGTCAACGGAGCCTACAGAGACGATACAACGCAGGATATCAAAGCACTTGAGGACTGCTGGCGCAGACCATGGAACATCTGCGGCGTGTTCGACGGCATGGGTGGAGAGAGCCACGGCGATGCAGCCTCCCTTAAAGCTGCAGAAATTTTCAGTACATGGCAGCCCAGTTTCGATACTGCAGATATAGAGGACCTTTTCCTGAGGGCCAGCGACGATATATACGACAGCATACCTAAGTTCAGCGGACAGCGGGCAGGAACGACTGCAGCGGTGTTCATTTCAGACGGCAGGCATGCAGCAGTATGCAATATAGGAGACAGCCGTATCTACAGATACAGGCAAGGGGAACTGAAACAGCTCAGCAAAGATCATACATCTGCACAGCAGCTTGTGGATATGGGTATGGACAGCAGTGGAGACACCTCAGTGAAAGCTAAAAAAGGCTCCATAACCCAGTATCTTGGCGTGCCACGGGATGAATTCCAGATAGAACCGTTCATATTCCGTGACCTGGAGCTTGAGAAGGATGATATCTATCTGCTGTGCAGTGACGGACTGACAGATATGCTGGAGGATGAGGAGATAAGAGATACCATTGCAGGATGCAGCGGCAGAAGTGCCAGGCTGACAGCAGCCGCTGCAGTACAGAAGGCACTGGATAAAGGCGGCAGAGACAATGTTTCAGTGATCGCAGTCAGAGTCCTGTGAACGTCAGATATAAACGTATGCAAGGAGAAACATGGAAACCGAATACTACAGGAAATATGAGCCGCTGTTCGGCTCATGGTACATAAAAGATCAGATAGGCGAGGGGAGTTTCGGCAAAGTCTATATCATAGAGCGCAAGGAAATGGGCGTGACATACCGTTCAGCACTGAAGGCTATAACTATCCCCCAGACCCGGGGCGAGATCAAGAGCATAATGATGGAAGGCATGAGCCGTACTGATGTGGAGAAGTACTATCTCAAACTGGTGCATGATATAGTCAATGAATTCATACTGATGGCGAAGCTGAAAGGCAACAGCAATGTCGTGAGCTATGAAGACCATATACTGAAAGAGCATGAGGACGGTATAGGCTGGGACATCCTTATCAGGATGGAGCTGCTGACGCCTCTCTTCGACCACATGGGGAAGCACCCCATGACGACATCAGATGTCATAAGGCTCGGCATAGATATGTGCAGAGCTCTGGAGCTTTGCGAGCAGAACCACATAATACACAGAGATATCAAGCCGGAGAACATATTCGTGGCAGATACAGGATCTTTCAAGCTTGGTGATTTCGGCGTGGCTAAGACTATAGAAAAGTCAAACAGCGGACTTTCCAAAAAAGGCACGTATATGTACATGGCGCCGGAGGTCTACAGAGGAGAGGCCTACGATCTCACCATAGATATCTATTCACTTGGAATAGTACTTTACAGACTGCTGAACAGCAACCGTGCGCCGTTCCTTCCGGATGCGCCGCATCCGATAAAGTATACCGACAAGGAAGAGGCTATGCAGAAAAGGGTCAGCGGCGAGGAGATACCGCCGCCTAAAAACGGTACGGAGGATCTGGACCGGATAATCCTGAAAGCATGCAGCTTCAACAAAGAAGACAGGTATCAGAATGCGGCTCAGATGCGTAAAGACCTCGAAAAGCTGAAGGGAAAGATAAAATCGGCCAGGGAATCTGTTGTAAAGAAAACGACGGATAAGACAGATGAAAAAAACACCGGTGAAGAAAAATCAGCTGCAGGGACCGGTACCGGGAAAAAGCCAGATCCTGAGAAAGACGACAAGTCGAAACCTTCGAATGAAAAAAAAGGACGCAAGACTCTCAGGTACAGCAGACGCATCATCATAGCAGCAGCCATAGCAGTACTTTGCACAGTCTGCACAGTATTTGCACTGATACCAAAGCATGTGACAGATGTGGAAGGTATAGACGACATAACAAATGTCTACATAGGCGATACTATAGCGCCTGACTACAAGATAGTGCCGGACAGGTTCAGCGAGTCTAAAATGTCTTTCGAGGCAGGTGATAGAAGCGTCATATCAGTAGACAAAAGCGGCAGGATAACAGGAAAGAAACTGGGAGAATCCACACTGAAGATATCAGTCAGGGAATATGAGAAAGACGTCAGGGTCAAGGTTGTGGCCAAGGTGAACAAGATAACCGGCGTGGACAAGAAGATCACCATGACGGAGGGTACTACGAAGACACTGAAACCAAAGCTGAAACCTGATAAGTTCAGGAATGAAAAGATAAGCTACAGCTCCAGCAAAAAGAAAGTAGCCACGATATCAGATAAAGGAAAGATAAAAGCAAAATCTTCGGGTAATGCGAAGATAACCATAAGCGCAGGGGGATACAGCAGGACCATAACGGTAGTAGTCGAACGGTATGTAGCACCGACCAGCGCACCGGCAGCTACATCAGCACCAGCACAGAACTATAATAGTTACAACAATTATAGCTCTGGAGGAAGTTCATCAGGCAGCAGCTCAAAAAAGAGTAGTTCATCAGGTGGTGGCGGTTCTTCCAGAGGAAAATCATATAATTATACAGTTGACGAGTTTGAAGATGTAGATGGTCTTGACTACTGATACCGGACGACAAGGAGGATGATTCATGGCAATAGTGAAGTGTCCCAACGGACATTATTATGACAACAGCAAATTCGATAAATGTCCCAGCTGCATGGATGATGAGACCCTGCCCATGGACGATTTCAGGAGCGAGGACTTTGAAAAGACCGTAGGTCTGCCGGTGTTCGATGATGTTTACGAAAAGACCCTTGGACTGGACGCAGTATCCCCCGGCTTCGATGATGAGAAGACCATAGGTTTCTTCAGTTTCGAGCAGGGGACAGAGCTGATAACAGGCTGGATCGTCTGTGTCAAAGGACCGCCCAGAGGCAAGGATTACGGACTTTACCACGGTAAGAACAGGATAGGCAGAGGTCTGGATATGGACATATACATACCTGAGGACAGAGCCATATCCAGAAACGAACAGGCAACGATAGTATATGAAGACAAGAAAAGCGAGTTCTTCATCATGAGCAGCAGAGGCAGCGGGACCCTGCTCAACGGAACTCCTGTGGATGAAGTTGGAAAACTCAAGACAGGAGACAGGATCACGATGGGAGAAAGCGAATTCATTTTTATAGCATTTTGTACGGAGGACAGAAGATGGGAAGAAGAAGTCTGACAGCACTGCTGGTAATGATACTGATGATGTCATCTGCAGTGATGTCATTTGCAGATGACGGCAGCCGTGCGGATTCTGACAAAAAACATATCACAGTGCAGGAGCGGCTTCCTCAGGTGAAGATATACTGCGAGGAGTACAGCAG
>CAKQUI010000085.1 GCA_934277495.1 uncultured Clostridia bacterium
TGTCAGCCACTGCTCCCCACCAGAGGTGATCGTGTCCGTCCACGAATCCCGGCATTATCAGTCTGTCGCCGAAATCATGGACTTTCGTATCTGCAGATATGTATCCTGCTATCTCTTCATCGCTTCCCACAGCGATTATCCTGCTTCCCTTTACAGCCACGCCGCCTGAGATCAGTTTTTCATCTTTGACGGTGAATATGGCGCTGCTTTTTAAGATCATGTCTGCTTTATCATACATCACGTCATTCACATCCCTTTTTCTTTCTGTTCATAGCTACCAGAAGTGCGATGACTCCTACAGCCAGCCAGATGAATCCTATTGTGAGTGCCCATTTGCCGAGGTTGATCCAGAGGTATACGCATATGCAAGCTCCGATCAGCGGCAGAAGTATGTATTTGATGAAGGCTGCAACGCCTCTTCTCTTTTCTCTTACCCAGTAGTGTGCGAATACCGATGCGTTTACAAGCGCGAATCCCAGCAGTGCTCCGAAGTTGATCATCGTTGAACCAAGATCCAGGCTGATCCATATAGCCAGCAGTGAAACGATCCCGATAAGGATGATGTTGTAGCTTGGGACTTTGAACCTGTCGCTGACGTGTCCGAAGAATTTCTTAGGAAGCTGGTTGTCTCTGCCCATTCCGAAGAGTATCCTTGCACATGATGCCTGAGATGATATCGCTGACGCCAGACACGCTATTATCATTACTACGCAAAGCAGTGTTGCCATGAACTGACCTGCCAGATATCCCAGCAGCTGATATGAACCGTTGTCAGGATCCAGCTCTTTCCAGCCTTCAGGCCATGCTACCTGGAACAGATATGTTGATATGACGAACAGTCCGCCGGCACAGAGGCAAACGATGATAAGCGCTCTTCCTACTGTCTTTCCAGGGTCTTTGGCTTCTTCTGCCAGTGTCGTTACCGAGTCGAATCCCAGGAAGCAGAGGCAAAGTACAGATGCTCCTGCTACTACTCCGTTGATGCCTACGTTGCCCCATTCAGCTGCATTGTAGATACCGCTGATGTCTATGATGCTGTAGTCGTGCTGTCCGATGACTTTGATGGCGAATATCACTGCAGTTATAACAAACGCCAGCTGTATCAGGATGAATATATTGTCGAATGTAGACATTACCTTTACGCCTACGAGGTTGATAGTCGTTACGATGGCTATCAGGATTATCATATCCAGCCATACCGGTATCTGCGGTATCAGGATAGGTATGTAAGCCGATGCGATTATGTAGTTGATCATCGGCAGCAGTATGTAGTCCAGGAGTATCGCCCATCCTGCCAGGAAACCGAGGTTCGGGTGCATCGTCCTGCTCACGTAGTTGTAAACAGAACCTGCGATAGGATACGCCATTACCATCTGCCTGTAGCTCAGCGCTGTGAAAAACATCGCTGCTGTTGCGATAAGATAGGACAATGCCATCATACCGTGTGTACTGCCGTTTATCAGACCGAAATACGAGAAGATCGTACAAGGGGCCAGATAAGCGAATCCGAACAGACATACTGCCGGAAGACCGAGAACTCTGTCAAGCTGCTGCTCATATCCGAATTCTTCCAATGAGTTCAATCTTGCTTCATTGCTCATAACTGTAGCTCCTTTCAAAATTTAAAAGATATAATAAATGATTACGAGCATATGTTATCAGACAATTCACACAAGGTAAATTATTTCAATTATTGAATTTTTCTATCCAATTTAAGTACAAAGTACACCTCACTATGTACTGCCACAGAGGTATATTACTTGTTTTTATGTAGTTTTTACTGAAAATTAAGAAGTTTTGTCGCAATAGCTCGATTTTTCAGTTTATTTTTCACGTAAAAAAGACCTCCCGTATCCGGGAGATCCTTATAAACATTTTATTACTGCTTCCGCCATGCTCACTCAAATCGCTGTCTCTTTACGTGATATCACATGATGTGTCAGCGCCGCCCTGCTGTTGACATCGCATTTGCGGTAGATATTTATGAGATGTTTGTTGAGGGTGTGGGATGTGATGCAGAGTTCCAGACAGATCTTGTCGTTAGTGAGGCCTTCTTTCACCACTTTTGAAACTACTTCTGTCTCACGCTTTGTCAGCTGTTTTTCCTCGGCCAGCTCTGCGATTATCGCATCCAGATGCACGTCAACGACAAAATCCTCCGGCTTTTCCCTGCAGGATTCTTTGTAAAGTCTCAGGCTGAGGTGACGGTTGATAAGCTCCATCATGTAAAGCTCCTTGTCAGTGAAGTCGCCGTGTTCTTCACTTCTTCCCAGCACAATGGCAGCCTGGAATTCTTTGCTGTACGCACTTATGACCTGCATGCTGTACTTGACGCCGAAAGTAGCATATGTATCGTTGAAATATCCTGTACCCATTATCTCATCATCATCTATGAGATCCATCTCACGATACACGTCCCGCCTTCCTACAAGCATCATCCACTTGCCGAAATCCTCGTCCTCATACCTGTCGATGTACCGTGTGATCGACTCCAGCTGCTCCACAGTGGCGCCATTTTCAGCACCGTGTACATAGAGTACAGGGTCATAAAGCAGATGATCCCCGGATCTGTCGGCCAGATGGAACACTGAAAAATCATTCGGTATCAGCTGATTGATGTAGGAAAGAAAAACCTTCCTGTCGTTTATAAAATCATCATTGTTGTAAATAAAATAGACTATGTCGTCTATAAACGCCCATTCTCTCTGTTCCAGTTTTTTCATAACTTCTGTACACCTTGCCCCGTAAAAAACATCATGTGCATGGCATTAAACCGGACCACCTGCGGTCCTGTATCGACCTCTGCCTGTACACACATTCTGAATATAAACATACATCTTAATTATACCATTTTTCCGTAAATTTTCAAATGAAGATATGATGGAAAATCATTTATATGAAAGTTTTAATATCACAAAACAGCAGCTTCTTCGCATATTTTCATGCGAGACTTTTGTTGATATACGAGTAATATTGAAAGTGATATTCCCTGCATATCAGTAATAAAACAGGAGCCCAGATGACCTGGACCCCTGTCGTTTTTATAAAAATATCTTCAAAACAAAGAAATACATGACAGGCATTTACCTGCTATCATGCTGCCTGCCATTGTGCTGCCATCAAAATAAAGCATGGTGATAACATTCATGCCGGCTGCCGCCAGACAGTCCTTGTATGCTGTTTCTCTTATTTCCCAAACTGCACTTTCTCTTCAGTTATATCGTTTTTGCCGTTTCCGTATCTGTCAACGGTGTACCATGCCGATGTGGCGGTGTGTCCGCTGCCGCTGTCGTTTTTCACGTTTTCATAGAGCTGTATCGTGAATGTGCCGTTGTCGTTGAAAGTCACGTCCACTTCCGGCGGGCAGTATCCGTTCTGGCTGCGATAGTAGTCCTGCGCCAGTTTGCCCAGCTCCTTGCCGGTATATGTTTTGCTGCTGCTCTGGGACGCCGAGGTATCCACTGCATCGGATGATTTCCCTGATGACGATACGAAGACATATGTTCCTGAAGTCAGTGTACTGCTTTCTCCTCCTGCCAGCTTAGACTCATCACGCTTCACGGTCATGTTTATCTCATCCTGCACAAAGGTATATACAAGGCTTTCGAAGCTGTCGGAAATATCATTGCCGCTGCTGTCGGTTATTTTCCTGATGGTCAGTGAATATCCGTCCTTCACGGCTGAATCGAGATCCATGGTGTAGATCTCCTCGGTGTATTCAGAGGAACCTTCCTGGAAAAAGCAGTGCATTTTGAACTCTGTCTTAATGTCCAGGCGGTATTTCACATCCCCGTTGTCAAGAAAATATGTATATCCGTCGTATTCCGCATATTCGCTGACTGTCCCTGTGTCTCCTGCAGTTTTGCTGCTGTCTGATCCGGATTTTTTCTCGCCGCAGGCAGTCATAAAACACAGTACCATGACTGCCGCCAGCAGCATACTTAAAAACTTTTTCATATCACTTCTTCTTTCTACGAACATATATCTTTACTCCCCCTTAATGCTCCTGCTGTTTACTGTCATCTGTAAAATCAGGTACTGTTTCTCTGAATTTTTTAGCCAGGGACCAGTCCTTGAGATACTGTATCGTCAGTATCAGCAGCAGCAGCGAAACTATACCGAACAGGATGATGACAAGCAGCGAGCCTTTACTGAAATACTGCATGCCCATGGCCGCATTTATCCATATGATCATCACTACTCCACCGGCGGAGGCCGCAAAAAGTATCGCTATCAGCACTGCCGATATCAGCAGTTTCTTCGGTTCACACACGACCTTGCTCCTGGCGGCTTTGGTTATGACCGAATATCTGTCGGGGCTGAAGTTTTCCGGTGACGCCAGGGCTGCTTCCATTTCCATGCAGGCCTGCTCAGTCTTCATCCAGCTCCTGCGCAATATCGGATACTGTATAAGTATCACCAGCATTATGATGAAGTCAGTCGTCTTCACCATCTGATCCATGCCGAAATAAAAAGTTGCGATGAGCGCTGCTGCAAATACGATGAACGCCACCAGAAAAACTTTCCGGCATACGCTGTATATCCTGTTGTTGCGTTTCAGCTGTCTTAATATGAATTCTTCCTGATGCACTATGACCCTCTCCTTTCACAACGCAGTCAACGACATTATGTTGCGTCTTCTGCGACTGCCTACATTCTACCATTATTCCATCATCTATATGATACGATTTCCGGAAAGTCCCTGACAATACGGAAATCTGCTGTTTTTTCTTTTTCCCGGAAGACCACAGATGAGCCGCTTGACATAACGGAGTGATAGATTACACTCCGGCTGAATCCGGGGAAAATCCGTAACGCGCCTTCCACAATTCACACGCTCATTGGGACAGGTCTCCCAGCGAACGGTGTCTTTCTGTCCGGCAAATCCTCTACAAGAAAATTCCTGTGCTGCAAAAAACCGGCATATCCTCCGAAGGAGCTTCCGGGAGCAAAGAGCTTGCGTCCGGAAGTGAAGACATGCCGGTCATACCGAAATTTATATGGAGCAGAACATATATCATCAGTGATGATGTGATATGCTCTGACTGATTTCTGATTCTGATAAAGTCTATTTCACCAGCCTGAGCTTTCTGCAAAGCGAAAGCAGCTTTTCGCCCTTAGGCAGCGTCAGCATTTCTTCCGGAGTTATCATCCCGGTCCGCAGTGCGATGAAGCCGTATACTGCTACGCCTGCCACTATTGCGATGAATGTAGGTATCAGGTAGCTGCCTGCCGCCATGTAAAGGACTTTGTATACTGCAAGGACGATGACGCCCATTATCAGCGATGCGATGAATGGCTTTACAAGCACATTCTTTATATCCAGTTTTGCCTTTGAATACTTCATCACTGCCAGCACATCCATTACTGCAGCGAACATGTATGCACATACCGTACCGATGGCTGCACCACGAACGTTGATCACTTCGATGCCTGTCAGCAGCCATCTCACGCCTGGACACCGGGAACCTGCTGCGGCTGTACTGCGTGTCCCCTGCATGTGCCGGCGACCTGCCTTTCTGAAACCGCCAGATGATATTGTATCATACAAAAGATGCTGGTAAATGATTATCATGTAAAGTTATTGTTTTGTTTAACTTTTGACCAGCTGCAGCACAAATCCCGGTCATGTCAGCTGTGATGCCTTCATGACCGGGATATATCATCTCTGTTCTATGTTCTCTATGCAGCTTTTTTATGCACGTATCGTTGTGGTTTCCATAAGTTTCTGCTTGAGCTGGTTCTCTATGTTCACAAGCTCCGTCTCTGCTGCCTGACGTTTCTGTCTGCCTTCCTCCTGGATCTTCATGAGATCATCCAGAGTGGCGATGAGTTCATTGTTGGTGTGCTGCAGAGTCTCGATATCCACGATACCTCTTTCGTTTTCAGTTGCTATCTCCACTGTAGACTGGTGGAGCATCTCTGCATTTTTCTTCAGAAGTTCGTTTGTGGTATCTGTGACCATGGACTGAGCTCTGATGGCTGCCTTGGAGTGAGCCATGCCAAGAGCTATGACCATCTGGTTTTTCCAGAGCGGTATGGTGTTCACCAGCGTCGAGTGGATCTTGTCCGAAAGCACTACGGCGTTGGACTGCACCAGTCTTATCTGCGGTGCATTCTGCAGGCAGATGGTCCTTGTCAGATCCAGGTCATAGAGCTTTTTCTCGAATCTCTCGCACATGGTTGAGTAGTCCTTCACTTCCTGAGCATCTTCAGGCAGCCCTGATGCCGAGGCTTTCGCCTGCAATGCAGGCAGTTCCTGCTCCCTGGCTCTCTTCAGTGCGATCTTTCCTGCTTCGATGTACATGGTGATCTCCTTGAAGAAGACTTTGTTGTTGTCAAAGAGCCTGTCCTGTATGGAAATATCCTTCAGCAGTGTCTCCTGATGTTTTTCGAGATTCCTTATTATGGACTCGATGTTTCCCTCGACTTTTGCGTAGTGGGCCTTCATCTGTTCCACTTTATTTGCTTTCTTTGCAAAAAGTCCTTTGAAGCCTTTCTTTTCTTCGGGGTCGTACTTCAGATCTGCCACCAGCTGGCTTATCATGTCACCGACCTCGTCCATATCCTTTGCACGAACGCTTTCCAGGACAGAGTCCGAAAAGTCCGCCAGCCTCTTCTGGGCTCCGGCTCCGTACTTGATTATCAGATCTGAATCGTGGAGATCTATCTTCTGTGAAAAATCATTTATCTGCTGCATCTCCTCCGGCGAGAATTTCTGCATCCTGAAAGCCTCTGCATCCTTAGGCTCCAGCTCCTTTACTGCAGGCACGTCGTCTATATCAAGTGACAGCACAGGCGTCAGTGTTTCAGTGTTCATATTGTCGGTCATTTGTTCCTCCCTTTTATCAGAAAATATCCCATTGCGTTATGTCCGGACATCACATCTCAGGTGCGCTTCACCGGCCCGCATGCCGATCCGGTCAGGTCGCCTGCATCACTTGCAGTTACCCCGGCTTGCTCCGCTCAGACAGTCTTACAGATATTATATGAAAATCCTCCGGTATCAGCAATACATCGGAGGAAAATATTTTACATCGTTTTGCATTTGTGTGAAAACTGCATTACCGTCAGAGTGTTATCGGTTATTGACGATATCCTCCAGCGTGTAAAGGCTCAGAGTGTCCGAATTTGCTGCCTCCTCTTCGATTTTTTCATCGAAGCCCGATTCCGAAAACAGCGCATAATAGAACTTGCCGTATTCTTTCTGTGGGGTCAGTTTCGCCAGTGTCGAAAGGTATTCTGAATAGCTGAAGGGGGCGTTCCTGAATTTACATTCGCCTACAAGATATTCATCGGATGCAGGGGCCACGGCCAGCAGATCTATCTCTGTTTCGGCAGTGCGCATCCCGTCTTCTGCTCCGGTGTCACGCACAGTCGTCCTGCCAGTCCATCTTCCCATCCTGGCATATCTGAACGGCAGCTGCCCTTTCTTCTGGAGTTCTTTGACATATTCCCTGCAGATATCTTCAAAAGTATATGATGCAAAACCATGCAGTGCCGGCTCCACCACATACTGATACACACCGTCCGTGTCGCCGTCCTCCAGCTGGGATATGTTGGCGAATCCGAATGAATACCAGAATCTGAAGAAGTTGTCTGTGAGCCGGTATGTGCCTCGGCTTGCCTTTGCACGCTCCTTCACCGCTGCATCTACAGAAAATTCCCGTTGTATTATCCCCAGCTCTGTGAGGTTTTTCAGATACACGCTTGTCTTGGAAGTATCATCCACAAGAGACCTCTGGCTTATCTCATTGAGTTTCGTTGCGCCCATCGCAACGGCTTCTATCACGGAGTTGTACACCGGCGTTTCCCTGAGCTCCTGATGCAGCAGGAACTCTACTTCGCTGTAAAGGACGGAGCCCTTGGTAAGTATGTTCTTTTTTATATTTTCTCCGAGAGACAGTTTACTGCTGAACTGGTTGAGATAATGAGGTATGCCGCCGAGAACGGAATAGACCAGCACCTTGTCCTTCGGCGAGTAGTCCGGGAAAAATTGCACTGCGTCATAAAATCCCATTGGCTCCATTTTGTAGATGCCTGTGGCCCGGCCGTACAGCGGATTTTTCTCTGCCAGCAGTTCTTTCTCTATGAAACTCATGGCGCTGCCGCAAAGGATCAGCATCACATTTTTATCTTTGAGCTCCATGTCCCACAGATTCTGTATTATCGACGGTATGCTCCGGTTCCCTTTGCACATGTATGGAAATTCATCGATGACTATCAGCTTCTTTTTTTCTCCGTACGGCAGCGTGCCGATAGCTTCAAAAGCCTTCTCCCAGTCGTTGAACTCGTTTATATACTGTCCGGCGGGGATATCCTCGTTCATGAGCCTTGTGGAAAATTTCGCAAGCTGCACAGGATCTGTAGTCTGTGTACATGAAAAAAACACATGGGGCTTCCCTTTGCAGAATTCCCGCAAAGTTTCGGTCTTGCCTACACGCCGCCTGCCGTAAAGCACTATGAGCTGTCCCCGGTCGCTGTTATATCTGTCTTCCAGAAATCTCAGCTCGGTCTCTCTGCCGATGAACATATTTCCACCTCCATAATATCAAATCGTGATTTAGTAAATCCTGATTTGATATTATTATATCCATATACCGCAGAAATTACAAGGGTTTATCTGCTGTCATCTTCCATGACGTCTTCGATGATGTCGTAGTGTTCGTCGATGGCTGCTTCGCAGGCGTCACGGTCCTTTGCTTCGATGGCTGCCAGGAGCTTCCGGTGAGCGCTGTGAGTACGGCTGCGTATGCCACTGTCTGGACTTTCCAGACCGTCCCTGACCCATTCCAGATAAACATCGCTCACTGCGTCCATCATCTCTATCCAGAATCGGTTGTCGGAGGTCTGCACCAGCAGGTAATGGAACTGCCGGTCGTTTTCGGCCAGCTCGTCGGTATCCTCCGGCATCGCTTCAAGGAGTCGCTGCAGCTCTGACAGGTCCGTATCGCTGCGCTGTATTATTGATGCGCAGACCGACTTTTCCATGGTGCGGCGAAAGTCGCAGATGTCTTTCTGGGAGACCATCCTTATCTGCACCAGCAGCCTTATCATTTCCGAGAATTTCTTCGAGATATTTCCCGTGAAATAATTCCCGGATCCCCGGCGGCTCTCGATGAGACCCATGTTTTCCAGCGTCCGCAGCGCTTCCCTGGTGGAGTTGCGGCTTATGCAAAGCTGCTCTGCCAGTGCACGCTCGGTGGGGAGCCTGTCCCCGATGTTTATGTTCCCGTTTCTTATCTCGCTGCTGAGGTACTGCACAGCTTTCTGGTATTCACGGCTTCCTGTTTCCATGGTAGTCTCCTTTTCTGAAATATCCTGCAGCTGCCGGTTCCCCTGATCTATACTGGCAGCATATGCGTCCTCCGAAATACGCTTCAGCCCACTCGCAGCCCGGAGCCATCTTTTCCTGATCACCTGAGTTCCGGCGTTCCTGCGTACAGACGAACCTTACTCCGGCTGCTGCCAGCTGCGCCTGCCCTTTACATGAGCTGTGCGAACACTGAGGCCCCCACCACTGTCAGCAATCCCGATACCGCTATGGAAAGGCTGCTCATGGCACCTTCGATCTCGCCCATTTCCATGGCTCTCGACGTACCCATGGCGTGGGAGGATGAACCGATGGCAATGCCTCTGGCGATGGGGTCTGTCAGCCTGAACAGTCTGCAGACTGACGGTGCGAATATATTGCCGATGAGCCCCGTGATTATGATGACTGCCACTGTCAGCGTTGAATAGCCGCCCAGTTCCTCTGAAACGCCCATGCCGATTGCTGTGGTGATGGACTTTGGCAGCAGTGTTACGTATTCGCTGTGGGAAAGTCCGAACAGGACGCTCATGGCCAGTATGCAAAGCAGCGTCGTCAGTACCCCTGACATTATCCCTGCGATGATCGCCTTCCAGTTGTGCTTCAGCATGTCTATCTTTTCATAAAGGGGCACTGCCAGACAGACCGTGGCAGGCGTCAGCAGATAGCTCAGGTATCTGGCGCC
>CAKQUI010000086.1 GCA_934277495.1 uncultured Clostridia bacterium
AACCTACCCTTTCTGATGTTTTTTACATTTGGATTGTACTTTATTGGCAAGTAATTTGCAATAGATAATGAATAAAACTTAAAATTCAGAATTTCTTAAGCCTGATTCTTAAACGATTCTTAAATATTTAAACTGTTTTTTCTTAATGTGTTTTATGGCATAATGACCATGGAGGTTGAAAGGAAATGTACAACATATTGATATGTGATGATGAGAAAGATATCGTTTCAGCGCTGAAGATATATCTGAGCGGAAGCGGATATAGAACATATGAAGCTTACGACGGGCAGCAGGCTCTGGATGTCATCGAGGAGAATGATATACATCTGGTGCTGCTGGATATAATGATGCCGGGTATAGATGGTATCGAAGTTCTGAGCAGGATACGCAGGGATCGGAACATACCTGTGATATTTCTAACAGCTAAAAGCGAAGACACTGACAAGATACTCGGACTTGATGTAGGTGCAGATGACTACGTGACCAAACCTTTCAACCCTGTCGAGCTGATGGCAAGGGTAAAATCACAGCTCAGGCGTTATATGGTCCTTGGTGCTGCTCCTGACAGGTGCGATACTATGCGGGCAGGGGATATAGAAATCGATGACAGATCAAGAGAGGTAAGGATGATGGGGGAGCCTGTGAGTCTTACACCAAAAGAATACGGCATACTTAAGTTCCTTATGGAAAACAAAGGAAAGGTATTTTCTCCCAGGGACATATACAAGGCAGTATGGAAAGAAAATTCCTTCGGCACTGAGGGAACAGTTGCCGTACATATAAGACATCTGCGGGAGAAACTGGAAATAGACCCTGAGCAGCCAAGACAGATAAAAGTCGTATGGGGTCAGGGGTACAAGATCGATTAAAGAGGTGGTCAGGATGAATGATTATAAAAACAAAAGGGTATTGATGGCAGCGGCGTATATCATTATGATACTATGTTTTGCATCGGCAGCGTTTTCAGGGATCGTGGTGGCGGACAATCTTTCGAATCAGTATTATTCCTCCGGGGCAAATGCCTGTGATGATATCAGGCTGATGTGTATGGATCGTGCCTATGATGATATATCCGGGTATATCGGAAGCGGTGAGTTTGACGAATATGACAGCGATGGTAATCCGACGGGATATCTGAAAAAGGAACTTTCAGATGAAGAGCTGGTGTCAGGAGAAAACAAATCGGACGTTTTTGCATATACCATCAGGAATGGCAAAGATGTCATAAAACGTGTGAACCCTGATCTGATAAAGGCATATGACAGCGGCAGCAGCGATATAGCAGAACATACATATCATATAAGTGATTATGAGGGGGATTGCAAAATAGATATATATGTGGGCGATATCAGAAGCGGCGGTCTGCCGGAATCGCTTCAGAAAACTGCAGTACCATTGATGAAAATGTATGAGTACAGGATACCGGCAGCTGTCATACTGGTGATCGGTTCTGCAGCAGCATTGATACTGCTTGTCATACTGATGGTTTCGGCATACAGGAAAAAGAGCGGCCGCTATCTCAGATACATTCCTCTTGATATTTCAGCAGCCGCTGCTGCAGTGATCGTTGCTGCAGCTGTATCAGTTGCCTTTAGTTTTGACATTACTAATATCGATGCGCTCTTTGCGTCATTTACTGTCTGCACTGCTATATCATCTCTGGCAGTTACAGGCTGGCTGATACTGTTTGCTGCACGTGCAGGGCAGGGCAGATGGTGGAGGAGTACGGCTGTATACTTCGTGGTTGCCAAAGCTGCAGGCTGGATCATTTCGAGATCCGCTGCTGTTATACGGGGGCTGCCGCTGGTCTGGAAAACAGTTCTCATTTATATGGCAGGTGCTTTAGTGAATCTGGTGATAATGCTGACTGCACTTACGTATCCATATAGCCCTGCAATACCTTTCATAATGTGGATCGTGGGCTTTGCCGTTACAGGAAGATTCGTGTATATTACAGTGACCAGTCTGAAAACGATAAAGATGGGAGCCGAGCATATCGCTGCTGGTGAATTTGAATACAGGATAGACGAAAAAGGGATGTATCACGATATAAAAGAGCATGCTGAAACGTTGAACAATATCGGAAAGGGTCTTTCTGCAGCTGTTGATGAGAAGATGAAAAGCGAGCGTATGAAAACTGCTCTTATCACAAACGTCTCGCATGATATCAAGACTCCGCTCACATCGATAATAAATTACGTCGATCTGCTGCAGAAAGAGGAGCTGGACAATGATAATGCCAGTGAGTATATAAAAGTGCTTGAGAGACAGTCTCAGCGTCTCAGGAGGCTTATAGATGACCTGACAGAAGCCTCAAAAACTTCGACAGGGAATATAGAACTGGATATGTCGCCCTGTGATGTCGGCGTGATGATGTCACAGCTGATGGGAGAGTACAAGGAAAAAGCAGAGAAAGCAGAACTGACAATGCTAATGGACATACCGAAGGAGCCGGTAATGATAATGGCTGATGGAAGACGTTTGTGGAGAGTTCTCGACAATCTGATGAACAATATATGCAAATATTCACTGCCTGGTTCACGAGTATATCAGAATCTCGCAGCAGAAAACGGTAAAGCTGTACTGACTTACAGGAACATATCGAAATATGAACTTGATATATCGCCGGATGAACTTACAGGCAGATTTGTCAGAGGAGACAGATCCAGACATACCGAAGGAAGCGGACTTGGACTTTCCATAGCTGAAGATCTGACAAAGCTCCAGGGCGGCACGTTCAGTATAGACACGGACGGAGATCTGTTCAAGGTAACGCTGACTTTCGATACCATATAATATAAAACTTATATATGATTTAAAAACATGCTGCAGACATATTATATCTGCAGCATGTTTTTCTGTCCGGATATTATCTGATGAACGATAAATACTTTTGTTGTATGTTTGCATTTTATATATTCCTATCAGCAGGGTATCCGTGGTATAATAAAAGCTACGGTAATTTAAACGTTACATGATACAGGCTTTGGAGGCCGGGTATAAAGGGGCAGATATGACAGTATTAAAGATATTGTTCATGCTGATGCTTATAGTGCCGATAGCTGTTTTCATGATCTACATGCTTGTCAGGATGATAGATGATATGAACCTGTCGATAAAGAACCGCAGGGCTGGTAAACAGGGCTCAGCATCTGCAGGAGCAAGGACAAGACGAAGCAGCGGATACAGCAGGCATGAGGCAGGAACACATGAACATAAAAAGCCGCACGCCGGCAGTCCTGATAAAAACGCACATATCAAAGAACCTGACCGCCGTCGCAGAAGTAAAGATGACGAGCGGACAGATAGCAGACGTAAAAGACGCAAGATCAGGAAAAAAAGAAAAAAAGAACGGAGAGACAAAGAGCAGCAGATATGAGAAGAGGACACTTTATATCTTTTGAAGGAATGGACGGATCAGGGAAGTCTACACAGATCAGTAAACTTAAGGCATATTTTGAAGACAAGGATTATCAGGTAGTCCTGACAAGGGAACCGGGTGGAACAGATATAGGCGAGAAACTCAGGACTATGATCCTTGACCCGGCAAACAGCAGCATGACTCCGATGGCAGAGGCTCTGATGTATGCAGCATCCAGAGCGCAGCATGTCGAAGAGATAATAAAGCCTGCTGTTGACAGCGGCAAAGTCGTGATATGTGACAGATTCGTTGATTCCAGTATAGCATATCAGGGTGCAGGAAGAGGTCTCGGCAAATGTGTGAGCATAATAAACGAGTACGCCGTAGGAGGCTGCATGCCTGATCTGACATTCCTGCTGGATATAGTGCCGGGAGCCAGCACAGAACGTATAGGCGGCAGGGCCAAGGACAGGATAGAGCTTGAAGGACAGTCTTTCCATGATGCGGTCTATGATGAGTACTGCAGGCTTGCTGAAAACTTTCCGGAGAGGATAGCGAGGATAGACGCTTCGGGAGAGATAGAGGATATACAGAGAAAAATAACTGCACGTATAGAGCAGCTGATAGGGAAAGACGACAGTTTATAGATATGTATTTCAAAAATCGTAAAGATAACGAAAAACTGACCGCCAGACTGGAGAAAGCCGTCAGACAGAACAGAGTATCACATGCTTATATATTCGAAGGCGACAACTGTATCGACAAGAAGTCCTTTGCAGAAAGTTTTGCCAAGGGGATACTGTGCGGAGACAGACGTGGAGACAACTGCGGAGGATGCAGTATATGCAGCAAAATAGATCATGGCAATCATGAAGACGTTATATATGTAGGGGACGGGAGCGAATCCATAAAGGATGCACAGATACTCTCGCTTCAGGACAGGCTGAAAATAAAACCTTTCGGAGACCGCAACATCGTTATAATAAACGGCAGCGATACTATGACGCCGAGAGCCCAGAACAGGCTTCTGAAAACTCTTGAAGAACCTCAGGGCAATACGGTGATCATGCTGCTGTCAGAGAATATGGAGAATCTTCTCCAGACGATACAGTCAAGATGTGTCAAGTTCAAGATAAACAATTTCGGCACCGACGGATATTCCTTTATGGATGAACAGTCCGCAGAGATAGCCGAGATGGCGCTTCAGAAGAAGCCGTTCTATATGCTTGCATCTTCTGCCGAAAAACTGCTGAAAGAACCTGAAAACACAGGAGCGTTCCTCGACAGCCTGCAGCTTTATTACAGGAATCTGCTGATCGGTAAACAAGGGGAGATATCCCGTTACAGCGATGAAGAGCTGATAGCTGCAGTACATGAAATAGAGGATGCCCGCAGAAAGATAAAACAGGGTGTATCAGCCGTATATGCTATAAAAAATCTACTTTTGAAAATCGGAGGATAAGATATGATAAAAGTTGTAGGTGTAAAATTCAAGGAGGCCGGCAAGCTGTATTATTTCAGTCCAGGCGGCATCAGTGTTGAAAAGGGCGACAATGTCATAGTCGAGACTGCAAGGGGACTTGAATTCGGTACTGTGACAATGGGTGAGACAGAGATCAAAGAGTCGGATGTGGTCGCTCCGCTGAAGAATATAATCCGCAAGGCTACCGAAAAGGACTGTAAAAAACACAAGCAGAACCTTGAAAAGAAATCAGAGGCCCTGAGGATATGTCAGGAAAAGATCGATGCACACAACCTTGAGATGAAGCTCATAGACGTAGAATATACTTTTGACAACAGTAAAGTCGTTTTTTACTTCACTGCTGACGGCAGAGTGGATTTCAGAGAGCTGGTAAAGGATCTGGCGTCTGTATTCAGGATGAGGATCGAGCTGAGGCAGATAGGTGTGAGAGACGAGGCCAAGATGCTGGGAGGCGTAGGCAACTGCGGCCGTGGTCTTTGCTGCAATACATGGCTGGCAGATTTCGAGCCGGTATCAATAAAAATGGCCAAAGTCCAGAATCTGTCGCTGAATCCTTCGAAGATATCAGGAATATGCGGCAGGCTTATGTGCTGCCTTAAATTCGAAAACGAGGTATACACTCATCTCAAGAAGGGTATGCCGTCAACCGGCGAAAGGATAAAGACGCCTGATGGTATAGCAGTAGTCACAGATGTGAACATACTTGAGAACAAGATAAAGACAAGACTGGTCCTTGAGGAACGTGACAAGAAGAAAGACACAGAAGAAAAACTCAGTACTGAATTTTATGTGTACGGAAAAGAAGAAATAAAGCGTATGTCAAAGAAGAACCACAATCACAATAAACGCGACAATGACTTTGACAATATGGATAAAGAGACTATAAAAGAAATAAAGAAACTTATGAAAGACTGATATGAAACAGGATATTCTATATGATGGCGAGAAGATCGATGAAACAGGATTCGGGGCAATGAGACTTATACAGGCACCGGATGAATTCTGTTACGGAATCGATGCCGTGCTGCTGGCTGACTTTGCATGTTCGTTTCTTGATAAACCGTATTCAGCAGTGGATCTTGGTACAGGAACAGGCATAATACCGATAGTTATGAATCACAAGAAAAAAGCACGCCGGATCGATGCTGTGGAGGTGCAGCATGCTTCTGCAGCCCGTGCAGAGCGAAGCATGAGGCTGAACGGGCTGGAAAATATAATCAGTATCATCGAAGCAGACGTCAAAGATATAAATAAATGCGATGCGGGGCTTTATGCAGGATGTGCCGATATGGTGACGACGAATCCTCCATATGTCGCCAGAGGCAGCGGGCTTTGCAATGGCAGCGAAGCAAGATTCATTGCACGTCAGGAGACTACTGCTGATCTTGATGATTTTGTAAAGTCTGCATCATGGCTTATAAGAGAAAAGGGACATTTCTGTATGGTGCACCGGCCTTCAAGACTTGCAGACATAATATGCAGCTGCAGGAAATACAGACTTGAACCTAAGGACATAAGATTCGTGTCGCCGCATAAGGAAAGTATACCGAATATAGTTCTTGTACACTGTGTCAAAGGCGGTGGCAGCGAGCTGAACTTTATGAAAACGCTGCATGTATATGATAAAGACGGCAGTTACAGTGCCGGTGTAATGGACATATATGAGCGTACAGAAAAGTGATCCGGAAGAATACTCATATGAAATAGCATATATAAACAGAGGCCAGTATCCCGGCTGCATAACCTAT
This sequence comes from uncultured Clostridia bacterium, assembly GCA_934277495.1. Taxonomy (GTDB): domain Bacteria; phylum Bacillota; class Clostridia; order Peptostreptococcales; family Anaerovoracaceae; genus Lentihominibacter. The sequence continues at coordinate 6,593 of CAKQUI010000086.1, forward strand.
GAGACCTGCTGCAAAAGCGTGTCTCATTTTTTTTACAGCTGTTACACTGAAATAGAGTGCAAGGACGTAAAAAACTGTTTCGCAGCTTCCTACCATTACTGAAGCAGCTCTGCCGGCAAGGGTGTCTGTACCGGTCTTTTCCATGATCTTCTCTACGACGACCAGAGAACCGCTTCCGGAAACAGGCCGCAGAAGGATTATGGAGGTGAGGTCCTCAGGTATGCCTATGAGCTCCAGGAAAGGCTTGAGAAAATCTTCTATGACACCCATGGCGCCTGACGTTGTCAGTGCTTCTATAGCAATGAATATACCGATTATGAAAGGCAGTATATCGAAACAGGTATCAAGTCCTTCACGGGCTCCTTCGATGAAAGTATCATATACAGGTATCTTTTTTATCAATCCGAATATCAGTATACCTCCGATAAGTACAGGCAGGAACAGTACGGAGAAAAGACTCAGTATATCAGACATGTCTGCTCTTCCTTTCATAGAAACGGCATACCCACACGGAAGCTATCATCGAAACGAGTCCGGCAAGTATCGAAGGGATTATTATACTTTCAGGAGATGCTGAACCCAGATCACTCCTGACTTTGATGACAGTTACCGGGACGAGCTGGATCATAGACATGGACAGTGCGATGAACATGCACATCGTATTGCTGGCTGTTTCGGAATGGCCGTTTTCTTCATCCATCATCTCCATTGCCTTCAGCGAGAATACGGTGGCGCTGTTGCCGGCACCGAATACATTAGCCATGAAGCTCATTATCATCATGGAAATGATGTGTTCGTTTTTCTCTTCAGGGAAAAGATATGTCATAAGCGGTTTAAGCATATGTGATATTTTTTCGATAAGACCTGACTGCTCTGCTATTTTCATAAGCCCGCTCCATACAGCCATTATACCTGCCAGAGACAGGATGAATTCGACTGCTTCGGTGCAGCTTCCCATAAGTCCGTCTGTAAAGTCAGCATATGATCCGTTTGCAAGGGCGAATACTATACCGATAACAAGCATACCGCCCCATATGTAATTCATCATGATAATATCCTCCTGAATTAAATTATTCAGGTTTTTAAAAAATATGTTGAAGAATTTTCCATTTTATGTGATAATGGTATATAATAGACAGGAGGGATTAATGATGAGTGTGACTATTGATATCAAGGTACTGGTTCTTGTTGTCATCGCCGCAGCCGTTCTCGTTCTTATCGCCTATTTGATAAAGCTTCTGAGAAGGCTGATAGTGACTGTTGAGCATACCAATAAAATACTCGAAGACGTTGAAGTCGTTTCAGAAATCGCTGCAGACCGGAGCAAGGATGTTGACGGGATAATATCCAATGTTTCGGATTCTGTTGAATCTATAAAGGATGCATTGAGTGGCAAAGAGAATATGTTCACCGCTCTGACTTCTTTTGTAAAATCTCTTATGATGTTAAAAAACGCAGCATCTGATAAAAACATTCGATGAAATAAAGCAGAAAGGAGTTTACTGATGAAAGCTACAGGAATTGTTAGAAAAGTTGACGAACTGGGAAGAATCGTTCTCCCTATAGAACTAAGGAGAACTCTCAATATCGAGATAAAGGATCCTCTCGAAATATATGTGGATGGTGAATCCATAATGCTCAAGAAATATCAGCCAGCATGCATATTCTGCGGAAGCTCAGACGGTATCAGACAGATCAAGGGCAAGAACGTATGTGCAGGTTGTATCAGGGAACTGCAGGAACTTTAAAAATGCAGCGGATAGCAGATAAATACACCTTTCAGTGACCGATAACAATAAAGTGTCAAGGGCAGACTTCATATCTCCGAATGATATGGGTCTGTTTTTTTGTTCCGGGATATAAACTGGAAAAAAATAATTTAGTACGAAAACTGTTGACAATGAATCCATTTTGCTTTAAACTTGTCAAAGAAGGTTAGTTAGCGATAACTTGACCGGATGTGTTGTTGTGCAATAAGCAATATTTTATGAAAAGCAGGAGGCAGCCATGGATCTTAGAGAGGCAAAAATTGGTGAAACTTATATTATCAAGGACATTCAGACCAATGATGAAGAAATGACAGCATTTCTTTTCAGGCTGGGATGCTACAGCGGTGAACCTATTACTGTGATATCTCAGAGAAAAGGCGGATGTGTTGTATCTATCAAAGACGGCAGATACAATATAGACAACGAGCTGGCAGCTTCTATATTAGTATAAGGCAATAAAAAATAGTGATTAACATCGCTATTTTTTGTGAGAAGCTGTTAGTCTTCGTTAACTGACAGTGGATAAATAAAACGAAGCAATAAATTTGAGGAGGATATAATATGAGAATTGCTTTTGCCGGCAATCCTAACAGCGGAAAGACAACAATGTTCAATGCGCTGACAGGAAGAAACGAGCGAGTAGGTAACTGGGCCGGAGTTACAGTAGGAATGAAGGAGAGTGACATAAAGTCAGAGTTCGCCGGAACCTCTGAAGAACTTGTGGCAGTCGATCTGCCGGGTGCATATTCGATGTCTCCGTTCACTCCTGAAGAAAGTATCACAAGCGGATTCGTAAGACATGAGAATCCTGATGCTATCGTAAACATAGTTGATGCAACAAACCTGAGCAGAAGTCTGTTCTTCACCACACAGCTTCTTGAACTGGGCATCCCTGTTGTCGTAGCGCTTAACAAAAGTGATATAAACGCAAAAGAACACACAGAAATCGACGAAAAACTTCTGTCGGAAAAACTCAACTGTCCTGTAATAAAGACAGTATCCACATCTGCTAAAGATGCAGGTCTGAAAGAAGTTATAAAAACAGCAGTTTCCTTAAAGGGCAAAGGTCAGAAAGCTCCTTATGTACAGGCAGACATCGACCTGCACGATAAAGATGCTGTTGACAGAGAAGACAGAAAGCGTTTCTCAGCAGTAAACGACATCGTAAAGGCAGTAGAAAAACGTCAGATACATACAAACGAAGAAACAAAACAGGATAAGGTCGACAGATTCCTTACAAACAAAGTAATCGGTATAATCGTATTTGCCATAGCTATGTGGCTGGTATTCGATATATCGCAGTCAAAGCTGGGACCGCTCATCGCAGACTGGCTGGTTGGCTGGATCGAGACTTTCCAGGGTTGGGTATCAACTCAGCTGGAAAACAGTCCGGCTTTAGTATCAGCTATACTGGCTGATGGTATCGTAGGCGGTGTAGGTGCCGTAGTAGGCTTCCTGCCGCTGGTAATGGTAATGTACTTCCTGATCGCACTTCTTGAAGACTGCGGATACATGGC
>CAKQUI010000087.1 GCA_934277495.1 uncultured Clostridia bacterium
CAGGTGAGTCGCTCGACAGAACGGACAGCAACGAACGCAGTGAGTTGGAGTGAGCGACAGCGAACGTTGCCTTTCTGCCCAAAGAGCCATAAGGCGATTTGCTTGGCAGGCTGGACAGCGTAGCCGTAGGCGTAGGAGTGAGCGACAGCGAACGTTGCATGGGATTTTCCACAAAGGCAAACATTATTCCACCCCGTGCCAAAATGCTGCCATGCTTGCACAAGCCACATGGTATTTCCGAAGCACGCCATCCAGTCTCCGCTGGCAAAAATAATTATTCAATTCAATGAATATTCTTTAACTGACACTTCATTTGTGTTAAAATTACCGTAATTATAAAATTCCGGAGGTATTAAGTAATGAATATTGTTTGTTTAGACATGGAAGGCGTACTTATCCCTGAGATCTGGATCGCATTCGCCGAAGCTACAGGAATCGAAGAACTCAAGAGGACTACCCGTGACGAGCCGGACTACGACAAGCTCATGCAGTACAGACTCGATATACTGAGAAAACACAACCTGGGCATCAAGGAGATCCAGGAAACTATCAGCAAAATGGATCCTATCCCTGGCGCTAAAGAGTTCATCGACGAGCTCAAGAGCATCACTCAGGTGATCATCATCAGCGACACTTTCGAACAGTTCGCTCAGCCTATGATGAAAAAGCTTGGATGGCCGACTCTGTTCTGCAATTCGCTGGAGATCGCAGAAGACGGCACTATCACCGACTACAAAATGAGAGTCGAAAAATCAAAATACACGACTGTCAAAGCTCTGCAGTCCATCGGATTCGACACCATCGCCAGCGGCGACAGCCACAATGATATCGGCATGATACAGGCCAGCAAAGCAGGCTTCCTTTTCAAGAGCCCGGATTCCATCAAGGCAGAATATCCTGATATCCCTGCCTATGATGAATACGACGATCTGCTTGCGGCTATCAAGGAAGTTCTTTAAGACCGCCTGGAGCCGGCAGATCAGTGATACAGACACAGATCTGACAGTATCACATCCGGCAGGATACTTTGCGGCGGGAAGCTAACCAAAAGCTTTCCCGCCTTTTTTAATCCAGACTGTAACATCTGGCGTCCGATATTGTTATATAAAAGGAAGGAGGGAGTATGAACAAAGAGCTTCTGCATGAACTTTACTTCATGTATGCAAAAGAAATCTATCTTTACCTTTATTCCCTCTGCAAAAACAGCTCCGCAGCCGAAGATCTGATGCACGACGTTTTCGTCCAGGCAATCATGGCCCTGAATGACGATCACCCCAACTTCCGTGCATGGCTTTACAAGGTAGCGCACAATCTTTGCATAAACAGGCTGAGAAAAGAACAGCGACTGGACTACAGAAACGATATGTCCGATGACGGCGCCACCGGCATCACTGACGATATACTGACAGACATACTCAAAACAGAACGCCACAGGACGCTCTACAAATGCATGGACAGGCTCCCTGCCGTCCAGAAGGAAGTGCTTTTCATGGAGTATTTTTCCGAAATGAATCACAAGGACATCGCTGTCGCACTGGGGCTGAAGCCCAACAACGTCCGGGTCATAGCGCACCGGGCGAGGAAAGAACTTAAATCAATGCTCGAAAAGGAAGAGGAGGTCGATGATGAGCTTTAAAGAATACCTTGAAAAATACAAAAACGGCACAGCAACTCCGGAAGAGAAGAAGCTGGTCGAAGAAGAACTGGAAAAGTTCGAAGCTCTGAACGATTTCGCTTACGATAATCTCACTGAAGAGATCAGCGACCTGGGCGGACCCGAGCCTGACGACAGCGAAGATACCGCTGTTACCGCAGGAACTGAACGGGTCACCAGCGAAAGCCAGAGATTTACCAGAGCCATAAACCGTGAGATCAGAAAAACCTTTATCAAGATCGGACTCTGTTCAGGCGCTGGAGTACTGGCGATACTGCTGTTCCTGATATTCGGACTTTCCCCGGTCATGAATCTCATGTACTACAATCCGGACGAATCCCTCTGGACAGTTTCAGAAGACGATAACAGCTATGTTCCTAATCGGCTGTCTGTAGATATGGACGTATATACCGAGCTTCTCATACCTCTCAACAAATATACTTCATCCATGACAATGTCCCAGGGATTCGGCAGATATTATTTTACAGCCAACAAGACGGCATGGCATCCGGAATACGAGGAAAACACCACCATTGCCGGAGAGATAAGCCGCAGCAACCTTCAGATATTCACGCCTGACGTCCTTGAAAAGCCTTCTGACAACGTCATGGGGCTTACGGACAAAAGCAATCAGGACAGCGTGATGTACGGCACCCGGCCGGAAGATGCAAAAGAAGAAATAAAGCAGCTCAAGGACAGCAAAAAGCCTGTAAAGGCATATGTCACCCTCAGCAAAGACCTGACATATCCGCAGGTCCACAAACTCTGCATGAAATACGACCTGTTTTCCATATGGTGTGGTATAAGGCTCCCCGGCAACAAAATGGGATACGGCTTCACTACAGACACCAGCGGTGCATATTACGAGGAGGACTGCCCGCTCAACAAAAAATATCCTGATCTGCTGTACTCTGATACTTCAGACGTAAGCAGCGACGACCCGGAGAAACTGGCTGATTTCTACAAAAATCATTTCACCAGCATGCTGCAGTACATGGCAGACAACCCGGAATTCGCCGAAATGATGGATAACAGCAGCTTTTTTGAAGAAAAAGACATCGGCGAAATGGTATCATATATAAATAAAAAAGGCATGAAAATATACGGCTTTGCAGTCTACGCCGACAAAGACACACTGCTGAAGCTTTACGATGAAAGCGACGTTTACGGCATACTCATCAACGCTGACTGATGCCGGAAGCGCTGGGAGTCATCCTGTTTCTGATAATACCTTTATACTACCTCGTAAGTGCATACAAAAACTACAAGAATTCATAAGAAATGACGAAGACCTGCCGCATCGGCAGGTCTTTTTTGTCAGACCACACTGGTCTCGTAAAGTCTGTGATAGAGTCCTCCGGCTTTCATGAGCTGTTCATGGGTGCCGGATTCTTTTATTTCTCCGTCGTCGATGAGGATTATCCTGTCGGCATTCTTTATTGTGGACAGTCTGTGAGCGATGAGTATGGAAGTCCTGCCTTCAGACAATCTGTCGAAAGCCCCCTGTATCCTTGCCTCCGTCACGGTATCCAGCGCCGACGTCGCTTCGTCCAGTATCAGCACCGGCGGATTTTTCAGGAAGATCCTCGCTATGGAAACTCTCTGTTTCTGGCCTCCCGACAGCAGTACGCCACGCTCGCCCACATATGAGCTGAACCCTTCAGGCATATGCATTATGTCATCGTAGATCTCCGCTTTTTTCGCAGCCTCCATCACCTCGGCATCGGTGGCGTCAGGTCTGCCGTACCTTATATTTTCCATGATGGTGTCCGGGAAAAGATACACATCCTGCTGAACGATGCCTATGCTGCGCCGCAGAGATGTTTTAGAAACATCCCGCACATCGTGTCCGTCAAGACGTATCACGCCGCTGTCCGCATCATAGAATCTCGGGATCAGCTGGCACAGCGTGCTTTTGCCCCCTCCCGACGGTCCCACGATAGCAACAGTCTCACCGGGGCTGATATGCAGATCGATGCCACGCAGCACACTGTTTTCATCATCATAAGTAAATGTCACATCCTCCACATCTATACGGCCCTGCACGTTTTCCAGCACAACCGGATGCTCGGCCTCTCTGACCTGCGGCTTGCTGCGCATCAGATCGATGAAACGGTTCAGACCGGCGAATCCGTTCATGAACATTTCCGTGAAATTCGACAGTTTCCTGATCGGGTTGATGAAGGTCCCTATATAAAGATAGAATGTTATCAGATCCACATAGTCCATCCGGCTGCGCATGATGAGCCAGCCGCCCACTGCCATGATCACCACCGGCATGATGCACATGAAATACTCCAGCGATGAGTTGAACTTGCCGAAAGCCCTGTAGTTGTCGCATTTCGCAGTCTTGAATCGTTCATTTGCTATTGAAAATTTGGCATAGTCCACATTCTCGTTGGCAAAGGCTTTGGATGTCCTGATGCCGGAAAGTCCCGACTCGATCTCGCCGTTGATCTCCGCCATCTTTATCTTTACATTACGGGAGGTTATCACCATGTTCCTGCGGAATGCCATCACCACCAGCAGGAAGATCGGTATGATTATCAGTATCACCAGCGCCAGCCTCCACTGGATCGGGAACATTATTATCAGGCTGCCGATTATTGTTACGATAGCTATGAAAAGGTCCTCCGGTCCGTGATGCGCCAGTTCTGTCAGTTCGAAAAGGTCGCCGGTCATGCGGTTCATCAGCTGTCCGGTCCTGTTCCTGTCAAAGAATTTGAAATCCAGGGTCTGCATATGTGCGAAAAGATCCTGTCTCATGTCCGCTTCGACACGCACTCCGAACATGTGTCCCCAGTAGGTTATGATGTAGTTCATGGCCGACCGCAGTATGAAGGCTATGGCTACGATCACCATCACCGTAAAAAATGTATGGAATTCCTTTCCCGGCAGCAGCTCGTTCATGGAGCGCCTTGCTACCAGCGGGAACATCAGGTCTATGAGGCACGCCACGAAAGCACAGGAAAGATCCAGCAGAAACAGTTTCCAGTGGGGCCTGAAATATCCCAGGAAAGTCCGCATCGGCGGTCTGCTGAAATCTTTTCGCCGCCCGGCAGCACGCTTCTGGTATGATGAATCCCCCTGGGTTCCAGTCATGCCTTCCGAGCCCTTGCCGTTCCCAGCTACACGGTATTTTTCTGCATTGCCGGCGTTTTCCGACACTCCGCCTTTGCCCGGCATTTCGCCGCCAGCTGTTGCCGCACCGTCTTTGCGAGCATCTCCAGTTCTCAGTGTATCATTTTTGTCTGGATTTCCACCGCCACAGCAAGCCCTGTCTCTGTACGTGCCTCCGATGGGCTCTGAGGCACTGTCTCCAGCTGGGTTTTCACTGCCGGCTACGGCAGCTCCTTGAGGAGACTCTCCCGGCGTCACTCCAGTATTTCCATCTTTGTTGATTTTCTCTTTATCTCTGTCTTCTGTCATTTTATGATATCGTAAATCCTTTCTGCTGCAATATATTTGTATCTTAACTTTACCATAACCGGCAGGAAATCAACTGCTCGCTCCCTGAATATCGGTGATCCGCCACCGTGTCACTCTCTTGGGTCCTGTACAGTTCCTCATAAAAATTCCTGCCGTTATGAAGATCATTGTATCCACGTATCCTGTTTTCTTCAGTAGTAAAAGTGTCCGTTGAAGATCGTGCTATACTATATTTTTCTCCATCAGACCACGCTTCTATTCTTTGACTTCCAGTATCTGATATGAGTATATCACCCGCACCGGCGATTTACAACACTCCACCGCTTGCAGATGGACCGGCAAAGCCACCATACTTTTTACAATGGGACGTTTTTGAAAAATTATCTGCCGGTTTCGATACTTTTACGGTCTGGACAGATGAGTCGCCGGCTGTCAGGGCGATCACTCTCTTCGAGATGGGTCGTTTTTGAAAGATTATCTGCCTGTTTCGATACTTTTCCGAGCCCGGCGGCTGTATTGCCGGCTGCCAGGGCGGTCACTCTCTCCGGAATGGGTCGTTTTTGAAAGATTATCTGCCTGTTTCGATACTTTTCCGAGCCCGGCGGCTGTATTGCCGGCTGCCAGGGCGGTCACTCTCTTCGGAATGGGTCGTTTTTGAAGGATTCTCTGCTAGTTTCGATACTTTCCATATCACAGCACAAAAATACTCCCCACGGCCATACGGCAGCGGGGAGCATAAGCGACTATTTCAGGATCTGTTCCAAGTCTTCTTCGGGAGTCGTGATCGGAGCGATGCCGAAATTTTCCACGAGGTAGTTCAGCACATTCGGTGAAATAAACGCCGGCAGCGTTGGCCCGAGACGGATGTCCCTGATGCCCAGATGTAGCAGAGTCAGCAGGATACATACCGCTTTCTGCTCATACCAGGAAAGGACCATCGACAGCGGCAGATCGTTCACGCCACAGTCAAACGCATCAGCAAGTGCAACGGCGATCTGGATGGCGCTGTAAGCATCGTTGCACTGCCCCACATCCATCAGACGAGGCAGACCGCCGATGGTACCGAGATCAAGGTCGTTGAAACGGTATTTACCGCAGGCGAGGGTCAGCACCACTGTGTCAGCAGGCGTCTGCTTTACAAATTCAGTGTAGTAATTGCGGCCGGGGCGTGCTCCATCACAGCCTGCCACCAGGAAGAAATGTCTGATAGCCCCTGCCTTTACAGCATCGATGACCTTGTCCGCCACGCCGAGCACAGTGCCTCTTGCAAAGCCGGTCATAACTGTGCTGCCGCCATTGATACCGGTAAACAGCTTGTCCTCAGTATAACCGCCAAGCTCCAGGGCTTTCTCGATGATCGGTGTGAAATCCTTATCTTCGCCGATATGGGTCATTTCAGGATAGGATACCACTGCCGTGGTGAAAACACGGTCTGCATAACTTGCCTCCGGCGGCATGAGGCAGTTGGTGGTGAACAGCACCGGTGCAGGGAGTCCTGCAAATTCTTTCTGCTGGTTCTGCCATGCCGTTCCGAAGTTGCCCTTGAGATGCGGGTACTTTTTCAGTTCAGGATAGCCGTGGGCGGGCAGCATTTCGCTGTGGGTGTAGATATTGACGCCCTTTCCTTCAGTCTGCTCCAGCAGCAGCTTCAGGTCGTGAAGGTCATGACCTGAAATAACGATGAACGGTCCTTTTTCTACAGTGAGAGGGACAGTGACCGGTGTTGGAGTGCCGTAGCTTTCGGTGTTCGCCCTGTCAAGAAGCGCCATGCAGCTCAGGTTTTTCTCGCCGACCTCCATAACGATGGGCAGCAGCTCCTCCATACCCCAGTCCTCGCCTATGGCAAAAAGAGCTTTTGCAAAGAACTGGTTCACCGTTTCATCCGTGTACCCCAGGACCATGGCATGATGTGCATAGGCCGCCATACCACGCACTCCGAAAAGTATCAATGATTTCAGGCTTCGAATATCCTCCTGTGCCTCCCACAGCTGCGCCATATCATAATCATCATTCTGTCCGCACACGGAAGCACAGCCTGTGCATCCTGGTGAAAGCTTTGTTTTTTCTGCGTGTACCTGGTCGATCAGATCACGCAAAGTCTTTGCATTGAAGCTCACATTTGTGACAGTGGTAAATAACCCGTCGATCACCAGTTTCCAGGTATCTGCATCCACCTTCGGAGCATTGCCGATCACACGTGCCAGCCCCACCAGTGCGCCGGTCAGCTCATCCTGGAGCCCCGCTACATCGGCAGTCTTGCCGCAGACGCCTCTACTGCCCTTACATCCGGTACATCCCGCAGTCTGCTCGCACTGAAAACAAAACATCCTGTTGTCCATTATAGATCCTCTCTTTCTTTGACCTCAGTCAGGTATTTTCCGTCCAAGGAAACAGTCATGATCTGCATGGAAAAAGGTATTGTTTCACTCATAACTGTATTCCCTTGATTTTGTGGTTTTATTATAGTATGATAAATTCAACAAATCGGTTGAATTTTCAACAAAAGAGGATTTTTATGAAAGATTTTTTACATGTTATAAGATCATCCCAGCTTTTCTCCGGGATCTCTGAAAATGAACTTATTGCGATGCTCTCCTGTCTCGATACGAAAAAAGAGAGTTTCCCAAAGGATACATTCCTGCTGCGTGCCGGCGATACGACCGGAGCGATAGGACTTGTGCTGTCGGGAAGCGTTCTTATAATACAGGAAGATATCTGGGGCAACCGCAACATCATTTCCAGGACAGGGCCGGGGCAGACCTTTGCCGCCGCCTATGCCTGCGCCCCCGGTTCAGTGCTGAAAGTGAGCGTTTCTGCCGAAACCTCTGTTACTGTGATGTTTCTGAATGTAAAGCGGATCCTCAACATGTGCTCATCCGCCTGTGAACACCACAGCCATATCATCCGAAACCTCCTCGGAGAGATTGCTGCAAAAAATCTGCGTATTGGTGAGAAGCTCACACATATGGGACAGCGGACTACACGAGCAAAGCTGATGTCCTATTTTTCTGCCGAAGCACAGCAACTCGGAAAGTATGAGTTCGACATTCCTTTTTCGAGACAGCAGCTTGCAGATTACCTTGCAGTCGAACGCAGCGGCTTATCGCTGGAGCTTGGGAAAATGCGCAACGAAGGGCTGATAGATTTTCACAAAAATCATTTTATACTGAAAGTGTAACTGATTGCCGATATTGCTACCGGAGCAGCAGACTGCAGCACACCACCGCTTGCATATGGACCCACAGTAACAGTCAGGATTTTCGAGATGGGACGTTTTTGAAGGATTACCTGCCGGTTTCGATACTTTTTCGGGCTGGTCTGCCTCTCTGCGATGGGTCGTTTTTGCGGCTTTCTCTTGTCATTTCGACCCTTTCATCAGCTTTCTTACCAACTACTGTTCAGTGCCACTATCTGGCGTTATCACGTATTGTGATATCAGCCTGACCTGAAAAAAAATGGCTGCAGAATATACAGTGGCTCGTTGCAGCAAAGGTGCGTTGCCGTTTTGTCCGAAGAGCCAAAAGCGATTCGCAAGACAAAAGGGACAGCGTAGCCGAAGGCGGGAGCGCCAGCGAGCGTTGCGGATTTTCCCCGGCTTTAGCCGGTCCGGAAAATGCGACAGCAGGGAGCGAAACGAGTCAGAGCACCGAAGGTGCGTTGCGAGAGTTCACCGGCTTTAGCTGGAATGGAGCTCACTGCCCCGTTTTTCCTGGCTGATCGCCTATGGCTTTCCGGGAAAAAAGGCAACGCTCACTTCGTTCGCTCCTATGGCTTCGCATAGTCTGTTTCGTGTCATCTTCATTCTGCAGGCTCTTCCCGGGATGTTTCCTCCTCACTGCAACAGCAGCAGCACTCTACCGTAACGTGTCCGGCTTCTGTCTGTGCCATTCCTCTGTGTCCCCTGAACACACTGATACATGATTCGAAAGCGTGAACGACAGCTCTCCTTCTGCGGAAAAAGCCTGCCATGATCTTCGTCAGTCCTTCTCTGTGCTTTTTCACGATGTTTTCGAGGAGCTGGCTGGCGTATTCGCAGCCATCCTCGTTTATTGAATAATAGTTCCACTTGCCTTTCCTGCGGCTGCGGACTATCCCTGATTCGCAAAGGATCTTCATGTGGTGCGACAGTGTCGGCTGAGATATTTTCAGATCATCCAGCAGCACACACGCACACTCCTCACCTTCGCAGAGGATCTCCAGGACCCTCACCCTGTTCTCATCAGTGAACGCCTTGAAAACCTTTATATATTCTGAGTTCATATCGCACCTCCATTACGGTCGTTACACGAAGGTCGCTTCTTAAATATCTATCTTCGTGCCGTTTCCTAACATTATATGCTCATATCCGGATTCTTTCAACAGTTCTCTGCATCTTCCGATGTCCCATCCACGGTTTTCCTTGGTGTCGCTGGCGATGTCACGAGGGTTCACTCCTGACTCGGCACATACCATGTTGGCACCGGACATATATCCCATGATGTTAGGTTCGTGGACTGCCATGATCGGCATGCGCTTCATCGATGCAAAAGTCAGCACCTGCGCAGCGATGATCTTTGAAAGCGTGAACGGACTGATCTCCGGTTTTCCTTCGAATGGCGTTCCCGGCACGGATATCCTTTTCATAGCTCCGCACTGGAAAGTTTCCAGCTCACGGCTGAAGAGGATATGCTC
>CAKQUI010000088.1 GCA_934277495.1 uncultured Clostridia bacterium
GGAATGCTCACAAACTACAAGACTATCTCAGGCAGGATCAAGAGACTGTATGACATAAAGGCTATGGAAGAAGACGGCACTTTTGAGAAGCTTTCAAAGAAAGAAGTAATCAAGCTGAGACTTGAACATGACAAACTCGAAAAGTTCCTGGGCGGAATCAAAGAAATGAAAGGAATGCCTGGAGCTATCTTCGTTGTAGACCCTAAAAAAGAAAAAATCGCTGTTAAAGAAGCCAGGATCCTCGGAATCCCTGTTGTTGGTATCGTAGATACAAACTGCGACCCTGATGATGTTGATTACATCATTCCTGCTAACGATGACGCTATCAGAGCGGTAAAACTCATTGCAGGATGCATGGCTGACGCTGTAATCGAAGCAAGACAGGGTGAAAGTCTTGACGAAGGTGAAGCAGCAGGCTCAACTGAAGAAGCTGCAGCAGAAACAGTAGAAGAAGCTGCAGAAACAAAGGTTGAAGAATAGTAAGCACAGAGAACATAAGGAGGAACATCAGAAATGGCTGTAACAGCAAAGATGGTAAAAGAACTGCGTGAAATGACAGGCGCAGGTATGATGGACTGCAAGAAAGCATTAGTTGAAACTGATGGCAATATCGAAGCTGCAGTTGATCTCTTAAAAGAAAAAGGTCTTGCAAAGGCTGCTAAAAAGGCAGGCAGAGTTGCTGCGATGGGACTGGTAAGAACAGCTATCGCTGCTGACGGCAAGGCTGCAGCTATCGTAGAAGTAAATTCAGAAACAGACTTCGTTGCAAAGAATGACGAGTTCGTTACTTTCGTAGAGACTCTGGCTCAGATGGCTCTCGAAAACGATGCAAAGGACATGGACGAGTTCATGGCTCTGCCTTACGGTGATGAAGGTTCTGTCAAGGACGTTCTGACAAACAAGATCGCTACTATCGGCGAGAACCTGAGCATCAGAAGATTCGAAAAGGTATCCGGTGAAGCTGTTGTTTCATACATCCACGGCGGCAGGATCGGTGCTGTGATCGCAGGCAATGTAGAAGCTGATGATGATGTTAAGGCAGCACTGACAAACATTGCTATGCAGGTTGCTGCAATGAATCCGCAGTATGTCAGCAGAAATGATATTTCAGAGGACGAACTTGCCAAGATGCACGATATAACACTTGAAAGTGCACTGAACGATCCGTTCACACTTCCTAAGCCGATCTTAAACGGTTTATTAGACAAGGCTGTTGACGGCGTATGGAGTGCTGAAGACGTTGCGATATTAGAAGAGAAGAGAGCTGATAAGAAGTTCAACTTCAACTATCTGCCTAACTTCCTTTCAGACGATGCTAAAGCAAAGCTCGCTCAGATCGCAGTAGCTGATAAGGAATCTATCTCCGAAAACAAGATCTTCAAGGGTCTCGTTGAAGGTCGTGTTTCAAAGCAGTTAAAGGATATCTGTCTCCTGGATCAGACATATGTCAGAGCAGAAGACGGCAAGCAGACAGTTGCTCAGTACCTCGGAACAGTAAACAAGGATCTTGCTCTTGTTAACGTAGTTCGTTTCGAAGTAGGCGAAGGAATCGAAAAGAAAGAAGAAGACTTCGCAGCAGAAGTAGCAGCACAGCAGGCAGCTGCAGCAAAAAAATAGTTTTTCAGGCATCAGCCTGAAAATACAATAAAAAGCTTGAAAAGCCTTTGTTTCAGCCGTTTTCACGGTTACAGCAAAGGCTTTTTTTATGCTCTGAAAATCCTGGATTTTATCATATGAAGTGAGATGATGACTATGATGATATGTCATAGTATCGATATCAAAGCTGGATACTGCGTGACAGAGGGTGGAGAATGTCTGTACAGTCAAATTATTTGCAGCATCCGACGAAACTTGAGTTTGTATGATGCATGATTTTATTGTATCATCTATACGGAGGTAAAACGATGAAAAAACTGCATATATTGAAAACGGTCCTTGTGAGGACCCATGCTGATAAAATAATTTCGACATATCTTATATTCGTACTGCTGTCTGCTTTGGTGATACGTTTGATAGAACCGGGGATCAGCGATCTTCCGACAGCACTCTGGTACTGCTATGCTGTTATATCAACAGCAGGATTTGGAGACGTAGTGGTCACGACTTATATCGGAAAACTGATTTCCGTGCTGCTGACGGTCTATTCGCTGATCGTGATAGCTCTTGTGACCGGCGTTATAGTGAACTATTACAACCAGCTCATACAGATACGTCAGAAAGAGACTCTTGCAGCCTTTGCAGACAAACTGCAGAGACTTCCGGAGCTGTCCAAAGATGAACTCGAGGAAATTTCACAGAATGCCAGACAGTACATGGGAAACAAATGGTAACTTTCAGAGTATGAATGCAGATGAAAACGATATGATTTTATGCTACAATATGTGTTGATCTAAATTTAAAGGAGTCTTACTATGAAATACAAACTTGTTATTTTTGATCTTGACGGCACGATACTCGATACCCTTGAAGATCTGGCACTCACCATGAATCATGTTCTGAAGCTTCATGGTATGCCGGAGCGCACAGATGATGAGATAAGGCTGTTCACTGGCAACGGCATACGCAATCTCATAGAAAATTCAGCTGCCGATGGTACAGACAGCAAAATCATCGACAGGATGTTTGATGATTTCAATACATATTACAAAGAGCACTGCTATGACCATACAGGACCTTATGAGGGCATTTCTGAATGTATGGACCGGTTAAAGAATGATGGTTGCATGATAGCTGTAGTTTCAAACAAGGCTGATTATGCTGTGCAGGCTTTATGCGGCAGGTTTTTCCCTGGCAAATTTGATTTTGCAGTGGGAGAGAAAGACGGTGTAAGGCGTAAACCGTGTCCGGACAGCGTCCTGCATGTGCTTGAAAAATTATCTGTGGAAAAGGGGGAAAGTGTATATATCGGTGATTCAGAGGTGGATATAAAAACAGCTGCAAATGCCGGCATAGATGAGATCGCTGTGACATGGGGCTTCAGGGATCGTGATTATCTCAGAGAGTGCGGTGCGGATGTGATCGCAGAGGATACAGAAGAGCTGTATGAGCTGCTTGTATGACCAGCAGCTATGATGTTATGATGAACAATTATCAATACGAAAAATTCGGACATTTAGATAAAAAGACAAAATAATTCAAAAAACTTGTTGACTCATCACAAAAACAGTGATAATATATGGACAACTTAATAAAGACAAAGACGTTGATGAAGACAAGTAATCTGAGATATCATCCCCAGTGAGCCGGAGACAGTGTGAACCCGGTGTCAGAGTTCAGATGAATAACACTTCGGAGTTGTGAACTGAAAATCTGCACAGCAGAACAGTAGGGGATCCGGGTTCAGCCCGTTAAAGCTGATACAGCTGTCAGGCTGGAAAAGGGGGATCCTGTAATCAGGGTCCAACATAGGTGGCACCGCGGATAATGTGGCTATTCGTCCTATACTAAGGGATGAACAGCCACTTTTTATATTTAATGGTCCGGAGATATATCGGAGAAAGTGATCAGGAGGTACTTACTTATGTGTTCGATAATGGGTTTTACAGGAAAGGATATATCAAAGAAAGCGTTTATTGAAGGATTCGAAAAGACTATATCAAGGGGACCTGATATGTCAAGAATAGTTGAGACCCCGTCAGGTATACTGGGATTCCACAGACTGGCCATTATGGATCTTGAGGAAACAGGCATGCAGCCTTTTGAAAGAGACGGCGATATGGCTATATGCAATGGAGAACTTTATGGTTTCAGGGAAATGAAAAAAGAGCTTGAAAAAAAGGGATATGATTTTCGTTCCGACAGTGACTGTGAACTGATACTGCCTATTTACAGAGAATATGGTACCGATATGTTCAGTAAACTCGATGCCGAGTTTGCAATGATAATATATGACAGCAGAAAAGACAGCTATATCGCAGCAAGGGATCCTATTGGAATCAGACCTCTTTATTTCGGCCGTACAGAAGACGGCGGCATGGTATTTGCCAGTGAACCTAAGAACATCACAGGTCTTGCAGATAAGATCATGCCGTTTCCGCCGGGACATTATTACATGGATGGTAAATTCCACTGCTATATGGACATAACAGCGGTACATGATGTTTGTACAGATGCAGAAGATATTATCTGCAGGAACATCCGTCAGAAACTCATAAGGGCTGTTGCAAAGAGACTGGATGCAGATGCACCTATGGGGTTCCTTTTGAGCGGCGGTCTTGACAGCTCCCTTGTATGTGCGATAGCGCAGAAACTTATGCCGGCAAAGCCGATAAGGACCTTTGCGATAGGTATGAGTGAAGATGCAATAGATCTTAAATATGCCAGAGAAGCTGCAAGATACATAGGCAGCGATCACAGAGAGATAATAATAACCAAAGACGATATAATTTCTGCACTTGAAACAGTCGTGAAAATACTCGGGACATTCGATATAACAACGGTACGTGCAAGCATGGGTATGTATCTCATATGCAGGGAGATACACAGGACAAGTGATGTAAAAGTCCTGCTCACAGGGGAGATATCTGATGAACTGTTTGGTTACAAGTATACGGATTTTGCACCTGACGCTGAAAGTTTCCAGAAAGAATCAGCCAAAAGAGTCAGAGAACTGCATATGTATGATGTACTTCGTGCAGACAGATGTATCAGCGTAAACTCTATGGAAGCAAGAGTCCCATTCGGCGATCTGGACTTTGCAGGGTATGTGATGTCTCTTGATCCTGAAAAGAAGATGAACAGGTACGGCAAGGGCAAATATCTTCTGAGGAAAGCCTTTGAGGGAGATTATCTTCCTGATGATATACTCTGGAGAGAAAAAGCTGCTTTCAGTGATGCAGTGGGACATTCGATGGTGGACTATCTCAAGGAATACGCTGAAAGCCTTTATACAGATGAAGAATATGAGCAGCGTCGTAAAAAATATTCGTATCACTGCATGCCGTTCACCAAAGAATCACTGCTGTACCGTGAGATTTTCGAAAAGTATTATCCGGGACAGGCTGAAATGATAAAAGATTTCTGGATGCCTAACAGGGAGTGGGAAGGCTGCGATGTGGACGATCCAAGTGCGAGAGTGCTTTCGAACTATGGAGAAAGCGGCAGATAGCAGTTTGTCAGTAAAGCAGCTTTTTAAGCAGCGGCATATGTGATGTGAGACAGGTGAATAATATGGAAACAGCAAGGGTCACAAGGGACAGCAAGGGCAGTGCTGTTATGCTGTCCATGGCTCTCACATCAATGGATGTGTAAATGATATTATAAAAAAGCACATGGGAAAGATACACACCGAATGAAAAACGACCGACAGTCTCGATCAGACGGTTGCTTTTAAGATCCATCTTGAGCATTGCTATGAATATACATACTGAAGGCAGCATTATCAGGATATTGCTGTATCCGAACATCGACTTTTCAGTGTCATGCTCTACATCGACGGAAACCAGGCTTGTTACAGCAAAACAGGTCATCAGCAGTATGACAGCGACGGTGATATAGACTGCTGGTCTGTATGAGAGCAGCTTCGTCGCACGGGCAGAACCCGGCTGTGCCTTGTCGTGAAGCCGTTTATAGAGTATATGACCGCAGAGATAATACCCAAGATAATATGTTGACTGTATGATAGGTACGGCATATTCAAGCTGAGTATTTATACCTGCGTAGTCCAGCACGAAATCAAGTGTACGGATACCTCCGCATAGCAGCAGCCACGCTGCGATGAAATAATTTTCGTATACAGGTTTCATATATTTGGCAAGTACAGCTATAAGTGGATTTGATATCAGCAGTGCTATATATGCATACATATACCAGAGATGGTTCTTCACCGGTATGAATATATAAGAAACGATATTTGTCGTCATGCTGCGGTCAAGGAAGAAGTAGTCCCAGAGCCAGTATATGATGTTCCAGACAACGAGGACTATGATCATATGGAGTATCTTCCTGTTGTTTTTGCTGAAATCAAAATCCTTTCGGAATGAAAGTGCGCCGCTTATCATAAAAAACAAAGGTACGCTTATCCTGGCAAAAACATTGTAGAGCAAAGCTACTGAGTAATCGAATGTGAATGAGGGTGTTGTTTTTGATGTGTAATAATTACAGAAATGGATGAGTACTACAAGAAAAATCGCTATCGTCCTCATCCATTCGATGTTGCTGTTTTTTTCTTTTGTGGAATCCATTTGAATCCTTTCTGAAGTTGATAGATTTGTCAGAAAATATAATACAATATTTTCCATGTGAGTAATATAACTCATGAATATGAACAAATGAAGAAGAACTGCTTATTTAGTTATAGAATATATGTGATATTTTGATGAAGTAAATTTTATTTGACATTTGAAAATTATGTAAACTTATGATATAATATACAAAGAATGAACTGAAAACGATGGTTTGTACTGACATATGAGAAAGGATGTGAAAAAGTGGAATCAAAGGATTTTCAGGTAGGAAGGCACGTAGCATATGGAACGAACGGCATATGTGTCATCGAGGATATCAAACCGATGACATTTGCAGCAGGAATGAAAGAAAAAACATATTTTATACTGAATCCGGAAGGAAATGCATCCTCGAAGGTATTCGTCCCGGCAGATAATGAGAAACTTGTCTCAAAAATGCGCACTATAATGACTAAAGATGAGATCGACGAGCTGCTCATCGGGATAAAAGGCAAGGAAATCAAATGGGAAAGCGACAGGAGATTCAGGAGCGAGAATTTCCATGAGATAATGGCAAAGGGCGTTACAGAGGATATGCTGCTCATGATAAGGTGCCTGTACATGAAGAAAAAAGAGCTTGCAGATGCAGGGAAAAATCTTCCGACAACTGACGGCAACACACTCAAGGCAGCAGAAAAGCTGGTGGAGGAAGAATTTGCATATACCCTTGGAATAGAACCTTCTGAAGTGACCGGATATATAAGAAGCATGATCGGTGCCGGCAGGGAAGAATCATAGCATATTTTGACATATTTTGAAGATTACTTTCAGTTGTCGCTGGAGTCGCTGCATGATAACATTTTATCTGTAAGGATTGGAGATGAAGTGTTATGGACAGGGTTTCAGCGATTTTGATTTTTTGCATAACTGCTCTTCTGTCTTTCAGCGGATATCTGCTTTACAGCACGGTAGAAGCGGGACGTGATACTGCAGACAATGTGGAGATCATATCAGAACAGGCGGCAGACAGTGAAGAGCTTTCGTTCAACAGTGATACATCTATAACAAACAATTCAGATCGTGAACTGTGGATCAGAGCCAGGATAATCATGAAGGACGACAGCGACCTCATGATAAAGTCTGATGCTGTCGAGAAGGGCGAGTGGATAAACAGGGACGGCTGGTACTACAGTCGTGGATCTGTGGGAGCAAAAGAAACCACAAAGCCGGTCATAGACAGGCTTTCAGGCGGGAACGATCCTGGGACGAAACAGAGGTTCAGGATGAAAGTCGAGGCGGTGGATCAGGACTGGCTTCCGGAAAGACCGGGAAGCGGAGTCGAGGCTTTCGAGCTTTTTCAGGACGTTGTCACACAGCAGCAGGGCGTAGAGATATAGTGAAGGACGAATGTCAAATGTGTGAAAAAACATTGACATGTTTTATGAAAAATGTTACTATTTCTGATAGTTAGAGACGCTAACAATTAGCAAGTCAAAATATTATACAGAATGTTGATAAGACATGGAGGTAAGAATATGTTATTAGAAAAAATCACAGCTATCGTTGCTGAGCACCTGGACTGCGATCCTGCAGAAGTCAAGAGAGAATCAACTTTTGAAAGCCTTGGAATAGATTCACTTGACGCTGTTGAGCTGGTAATGAAACTGGAAGAAGAGCTGGACGTTCAGCTGGATCTGGACAGAGATCTCGAAACAATAGATGAACTCGTTAAGTTTGTAGAAGAAAAGATTGAAGGTTAATCGAACATATGAAAAAAGGAAATATAGCAGAGCTCCTGGGAATAGAATATCCGATATTCCAGGGAGGCATGGCGTGGATCGCCGATGGTAAATTAGCAGCTGCTGTATCGAATGCCGGTGGATTGGGTATTATAGCCGCAGGCAATGCAGATGGAGAATATGTGAGAAAACAGATAAAAGCGGCCAAAGAGCTTACAGATAAGCCCTTTGGTCTTAATATTATGCTCTTAAGTCCATTTGCCGATGAAGTGGCAGCGATAGCAGCAGAAGAAAAGGTAAAAGTCGTGACTACAGGTGCGGGCAATCCTGCGAAGTATATGAAGTTATGGCTTGAAGCAGGTATCAAAGTCATACCGGTAGTACCTTCTGTATCATTTGCAAAACTGGCGCAGAGAAACGGAGCTGCAGCAGTTATCGCAGAAGGTGGAGAAAGCGGCGGTCACATAGGTGAACTGGCAACGATAACGCTCGTTCCGCAGGTATGCGATGCAGTGGATATCCCTGTGATCGCAGCAGGCGGCATTGCTGACGGAAGAGGCGTAGCAGCAGCACTGGCTCTTGGAGCAGAAGGCGTACAGCTGGGTACAAGGTTCCTGACAGCAAAAGAGTGTGACATCCACGAAAACTACAAGAAAAAAGTCCTGAAAGCATCCGATACATCGACTATAGTTACGGGCAGAAGGCTCGGGCATCCTGTAAGGAGCATCAAAAATCAGTTCGCAAGAGAATATTCCAAGATGGAATATACGGATATCTCCAATGAAGAACTGGAAAAAATGGGCGAAGGCAAGCTCAGACTTGCAGTCATAGAAGGCGATGAGAAACAGGGTTGTTTCCTGGCTGGTCAGATCGCAGCTATGGTGAATAAAGAGGAAACCTGTGAAGAGATCATAAAAAGTCTCGTAGAAGATACAGACAGAGTTTTAAGGAGGCTCAGGGAATGGGAAAAATAGCATTTGTTTTTGCCGGTCAGGGTGCTCAGCACACAGGAATGGGCAGAGAAATATCAGAAAATGTCAGCAGTGCAGCGGAGATATTTGCAAAGGCAGACTCGGTGAGGCCTGGTACTTCGCAGCAGTGCTTCGAGGGAAGCAGTGAACTTCTCGCAGAGACAAAGAATACACAGCCGTGTATATATACTGTAGATATGGCTATGGCTGCTGCACTTGAAGCAAACGGCGTCAAGGCTGATATGGCAGCAGGCTATTCACTGGGAGAGCTGGCAGCTCTCGCATATGCAGATTCATTTTCTTTTGAAGACGGTCTCCGTCTTGTGAGCCAGAGAGGCGCTATCATGCAGAAAGCCTCTGAAGCCTGCGATTCAGGTATGATGGCTGTTCTTAAATTATCAGATGAGAAGATAGAAGAACTCAGCAGCAAATATACGAAAGTATATCCGGTAAACTTCAACTGCAACGGTCAGGTAACTGTGGCCGGAGACAGAGCACAGCTGGATCAGTTCAAGGATGATGTCAAGGAAGCTAAAGGCCTTGTGAGGATCCTTGAAGTGAGCGGCGGATTCCATTCACCGTTCATGAGTGATGCCGCTGAAGAATTCAAGACAGTTCTCGAAAATGCAGATATAAAAGATGCAAATATTCCTGTATACTCCAACTGGACAGCGAAACCGTATGAAGGAGATTACAAAAAAGCTCTGGAAATGCAGATCGCCAATCCTATAAGATGGAAGAACATCATCGAGGACATGATCGAAAACGGTGCGGACACATTCATCGAACTTGGACCGGGAACGGCTCTTACCAAGATGATAACAAGGATCTCTAAAAAAGTCAGGATGTTC
>CAKQUI010000089.1 GCA_934277495.1 uncultured Clostridia bacterium
CTGACTTGAGTGCTCCGCCGAAGCTGCCGATCGGTGTTCTTGCTGCACTTACGATTACAACATCTCTCATAATTTTTCCTCCTTAAGAAATCTACTCATGCGTAGCGTATTTATTAGCTTTTAACCATTTCTGACGGCAGTTGCCCTGCCTGCTCTCCTGTTTATGATAGCATATATCAGTCAAATATCAAAGCATTTTCAGCAAAAGCTGGCGATACTTCAACAATGTTCGTCTGGTTAAAATACTTGATCTATATACAGAACGGGCTATGCTGCCGGACTGTGTCCGGTATTCTGCTGCACGTTCCCTATATACTGTCCTGATCCGGACTTCATCCGGTATTCTCTTTTCCCGTTTTCCCCGGCTGTGTATGCGCTGGTCACTCGATCACGCCGATATATTTTTCCAGCAGCACGACAGGATTGTAGGAAAGTTTTGCTTTCCTGAGGTTGGCTATATCCATGTCCTCTTCTCTGTTGAGATATTTGGCTCTCGGTGCGATATCTTTGCAGAACTCGTTCAGTATCGTCTGATAAAGACCACGGTAATCCACATTGGCCTTTTCAACATGCTCTATTATCGTATCGTTTCCAAGTCTTCCGCCTATGGCGATGGACTCTATCTTCCCGTCTATCAGTATCACGCCTCCATGATATCCTGCCGGTTCGAGATTTTCAAGAACATCCCTCATCGCTGCTTCTTCCAGCTTTAACATTTCCATTTCGTGTGCCGGGACTTCCTTCCTTCTGTTGAATGCTGCGATGAAATCCATTACTTCATCAGCCATATCTGAAGTCATCCTGACATATTCGTAATCGAAGTTTTTCTTGAAATAGTTCAGATGGTTCTTCTTGCGATGGAAGGCTCTGCCCTTGAACTCCGCCAGTTCCTGAGTCAGATAGACATAATCGTAATTCGGTCTGTCATCTATGAACTTCATCTCAGGCACAGCGTCCTTTATTATGTCCAGCATATGGACAGGTATGAGTCTCAGGCTGAAAGGCTGTCCCGCTTTTTCGAATATCTCTTTGCTGCGGAAGATAGTTTCTCTCAGTGACTCCCGGTCGTATTCTCCGGTCTTCGTCAGCGGCGGCAGCATGAAAGGCAGCAGTACGCCGTCTTCCAGCTCCAGATGGCTGAGACCGCAGATACACATATAGTCACCAATGATATCCCAGCTGAACTGGTTCACATCACGCCACATATACAATGACGAAAAGGACAGTCCCGATGTCCTGTATCCATATCCGTTCAGATACTCTTCAAGTGTGCCTTTGTCCTCTAACGTTATCCTGTTATCGAACATGTACATGTTCTCGTTTCCTCCGGTCTGCTGCATTTATTTTACTATCTTCGAGATGGCCTTGAATCCTTCTGCCTTTGAATCCTTGAGTATCTCGTAAAGCACTGATTCATAAGTAGTCACTACAGCTCCGGCTCTTTCCATTCTTTCTGCAGCCCATACCTTGTCATTGAGGCTTCTTGATGAAATGCAGTCTACTGCGATATATACGTTGTATCCTTCTTCCATGAGCTGGAGAGCTGTCTGCTGAACGCAGATATGTGCTTCGATACCGCAGATGACGATATTTTTCTTTCCTGCCGCTTTGACCTGTGCTGCAAATTCTTCGTTGAGCATACAGCTGAAAGATGTCTTGTCTATCGGCTGGAAATCTCCCAGCGCTTCTGCGATGGATGGTATGGTCTCTCCGATGCCTCTTGTGTACTGCTGTGTCACGATCTTAGGAATACCCAGTGCCTCCATGCCCTTGACGAGTCTGATAGTCTTCTCTTCAAGTATCTCCTTGTCATGCATAACCGGCATGAGTTTTTCCTGAAAGTCTATAACTACAAATAATGTGTCTTCTCTTGTAAGTAAGCTCATTCTCCTATCCTCCATTTCTTTATTTCTTCTATCATCCTGTAATCTGTCAGATCTCTGTGGAGCGGAGTTATCGTAGCATAGCCTTCCTGCATTGCCACCACGTCTATAGTGTCCGGCAGTCCGCTGTATACCACAGGCTCTCCGCCGTACGTGTAAAACTTCGTCCCATCTTCTGCAGTTTCAGGATTCCTGAATTCGTTCATATATTCCCTGCGTCCCAGGGTAGTTATTCTGACGCCTTTTATCTGTTCTTCCGGCAGATCAGGAGTGTTTATATTCATCACCGTATCCGGCGATATCCTTACCGGTTCTTCCAGCATCTTCAGTGCAAGTCTGCACGCAAGTCCAAAATACTGCGCCTGATGGCTGTTCACAGACACTGCTACTGCAGGCACTCCGCAGAGATTGCCTTCTATAGCAGCTGACACAGTCCCGGAGTAAAGTGTATCTGTACCGAGATTGCCGCCGAGATTTATCCCGGAATATACCATGTCTATATCTATGCCCCGGTCTTTCATCAGCTGTATACCGAGTTTCACACAGTCAGCCGGTGTTCCTGATATACTGAATGCAAGCTCTGCACCGTCGAAACTGACTTCTTTGACTGATATCGGCTGTGACACCGTTATACCATGTCCGCTGGCGCTTCGCTGCCCCTCCGGTGCGCATACATAGACCTTCGCCTTAGTCGCCAGAGCTTTCACCAGCTCACATATGCCTCTTGCTTTTATGCCGTCGTCATTGGCCACAAGTATGTTCATACTATTCTACCTCTTTTGATATTCTGTGCCTGTTTTCGTATGCCTTGAAGCCTTTATTTTTCAATACTTTTCAGGCAATTTGGATTTTATTTCAAAAAATCCGTATTCGGTAGTTATTATACCACACAGGTGAAGATAATAAAAGTTTTTTGGCATAATTTTTGCGAACGGAAGTCCTCATCAAAAACAAAACTGCAGGTGAAAACATGACCACTGGATCACATCCTCACCTGCACAATTCTTCATTGCTGTCGCCAGCTCATCCGGCCGGTATATGCATTATTTACAGAGAGCTGTACTTCCATTACTGCCCGGCACTGAAAGCCTGTATCCTGCCTGTTTTCCGGTCGCTCCCTGATAGATAACCTTCATCAGTCTCCCAGGACTTTGCCTATAGAGTCGTTTATCACCAGAGTTGCCCTGTTGTCGTAGGATGTCTGTGATTTGTTTATCAGTATTATGTCATCACCTCTGAAATAGTTGATGAGTCCTGCTGCCGGATATACCACCAGCGACGTCCCTCCCACTATCAGGGTGTCTGCTTCTGCTATGGCATCCACTGCACCGGTTATCACCTTGTCGTCAAGGGGTTCTTCGTAAAGCACTACGTCAGGTTTGACTGTGCCGCCGCAGCTGCACTTCGGTATGCCGCAGCTGCAGTTGTCTTCATCCATGATATAGTCCACATCATAGAATTTACCGCAGTCCATGCAGTAATTACGCAGCACTGATCCATGAAGCTCGTATACAGTCTTGCTGCCTGCCTTCTGATGCAGACCGTCTATATTCTGAGTCACTACGCCGGTTAGCTTGCCTTCCTTCTCCAGCTGAGCCAGTGCGATGTGAGCTTTGTTCGGCTTCGCATCAGGGTATATGAGATTGTTCTTGTAGTAGTCATAGAATTTTTCTGTATGATTCATGAAAAATGTCCTGGAAAGCATCTCCTCCGGCGGATAGCCGTATTTCTCCACAGCGTGGTAAAGCCCGGATTCCGAGCGGAAATCAGGTATATTGCTCTCCGTCGATACCCCTGCGCCTCCGAAAAATACTACCTTTTTGCTTTTATTTATTATATCTTTTACTCTTTCGTCCATGTGATACACCTCGTTTTCTGATCCGGCCTGCCGCCTCCCTGCTGTGCCGTAAGAACGTCCTCTTTATGGCCACAGCCTGCAGCTAATATCTCCTTCAGGAAAACACAGATGCCGGCAGTGCAGCGCCCTGTGTATCCATTATAATCCAAGCCTTTGAATATAACAAGTAGTCTCGGAGTTCTCTGACACTGGTACGTTCCGGAGCTTCATGCTGCCGTTGTCATCCCGTCAGTCTGACTGATATGCCGTACCTGCTGTCCCCAGACTGTCAAAGCTGGACCTCAGTGAGGTGTTTCCAGTACCTCAGCGGCATGAAACTGCACTGACAGTTCGGATTCTTTCGTTCTTTTATCGCTATGTTCTCGAAATAGTTTTTCCAGAGAGCCCGATAACTCTGCTCCTCGGCTGACTGCTCCGGCACGTCATCATCTGCGAACGGAGATATATACCAGTGTCCGCCGTATGCTACGATCGCTTTGCTGCGTCCGATATCTCTTATGATGAACGGTTCGTTTCTGAACCTGTCGCAGAAATGTCCTGCGATGAGTTCCAGCACGTCGTTATCAGGTTCTATCTCCGCATACAGGATGTCGTTTTCCATCACGGAAAAACGCACGAACTGCAGCATCCGCTCATGTTCCACATTTATTTTCTTTTCGATGGCTTCCACTGCGGCTACCACCGGATCTCCGTGCAGCAGCGATACGGCAGAGCCGGTCCTGAAACCCTTTACGATATATCTCAGTATCTTTATTTCTTTTTCCGGATCGCACGACAGATACACCTTGTATATGCGTCTGAGATCATATGAGGATATTTTCTTTTCGATGGCTTCATATACGCTCAGGGCTTTCTGTTCATCGGTGTCCACCTCCATGTATCCGCCCAGAAAGTTCGGCTGGTAGCAGCTCCTCCCACAGATACCCGAAGCTCTGTCCGTGTAATAATGATGATATATACATGTCAGCAGTCCTTCAAATGTACCGTCGTAAAGATAATCCAGCATAACGATCGACCTCCTGTCTGTTGATATCTCTTTGGTAATGGCCCCGATCAGCTGTTTAGCTCACTGGTCTGCTATATCATTCCGGCTGCAGACAGTTTTTCCTGTCGTTCGCCTTCTTCAAGACGGTTCCAGTTGTTATCGAACATTGACACCTGGAGCCCGTCTTCCATCTGCAGCAGCGAATTCCTGATAGTCTCAGGTTCGAAACGCCTCTCACCGTAGTATCTGCCACAGCATGTAAGGAAATACTTCGCCCGCTTCATGACAACTCCCATTTTCTTAAGGTCGTCGAAACGCACAGCAGCCACCCTGCGCTGCCGCATGATACGCCTGGCCGATACAGCTCCGATACCCGGTATGCGCATCAGCATCTCCCAGGAAGCCTTGTTCACTTCCACCGGAAACTGCTCAAGATTCCGCAGCGCCCATGTCACCTTGGGATCAAGATCCGGATCCAGGTTCCTGTCACCTTTGCCGAAAAGCTCACCGACTGTGAATCCGTAGAACCGCAGCAGCCAGTCTGCCTGATATATACGATGCTCCCTCGCCAGGGGCGGTGCTGTCCGCCTGTCCGGCAGCACCGGAGAATCCACCACCGGGACATAAGCTGAATAATATACTCGCTTCATCTTGAATGTCCTGTAAAGGTTCTCGCTGGTGGTCAGTATGCTCTGGTCGGTATCTCCCCCTGCACCGATTATCATCTGCGTAGTCTGTCCTGCCGGAGCGAAGTCCCTGCCACGCCTGCGTCTTGCGGGAAGGCTTGCCGCAGACGGAACGAAGATATCTCCGCCGGAATCTCTGCCGGTTCCAAGGCTGTCCCCCGTGCTGCCGACTGTAAGCTTCTCAGAAACACGCCCCGCCGGAGCGCTGAACTCCGCAAAGCCCGTACTGACTCCCGATCCTGCGACAGCAGCAGTATCAGGACCGCCCGCTGGACCTTTGCACAAGCGACGTTCTGTCGATCTGCCGGCACCTGTCCTGGCATCAGATCCACTGCACCGGCCGACGACGGAATAATATCCTGAAACCTCGGAGGTTCCTGCTTTGTCAGCTATTCGCTGCCCTCCGGCACTGTCACTCCCGCCGCAGTCTGCACCAGGCGCCATCTTTCTGTCACGGTACTGCCTGTCTTTCGCAGCTCCGGCAGGATATGGATTCCTGTCTGTGTCTCTGCTGTCCGGTATGTAGATCCCCTGAGAAGTCTTATGTATGTTTGTCGCTCTGCCTGTGAGATAGTGCTCTGCACTGTTTATCTCCTGCCCTTTGAACATATTGCCCGGTCCCACCAGTGCATTCCGTTCAATGAGAGAATTGGTTATCTGGCGCATCGGTGCAAATATAGCCTTGGGCTTCTTCTGCGGTGCGAATCTGCCCAGGCTGACTGAGTCCGGCATCTCTATGTTGACACTGACTCTGTCCGCTTCTAGTCCGATCATATGTATCAGCTCCGGCGACGCTCCGGGTATCATCTTGGCATGGATGTATCCGGAGAATCCGTACTTATGCCTAAGCAGCCTTATACATTCAAGCATGCGTTCAGCTGTATAGTCCGGTGAACGCTCCACTGCAGAGCTTACGAAAAGACCCTCGATATAATTCCTCCTGTAGAATTCTATCGTCAGTCTTGCCAGCTCATCCGGCTCGAAGGATGTTCTCGGCAAATCATTGCTGCGTCTGTTGATGCAGTATTCACAGTCATATTCGCATTTGTTTGTAAAAAGTATTTTGAGCAGGGAAATACAACGTCCGTCGGAGCCCCATGAATGACATATACCGGAGGCATGTGCATTGCCTATCCTGCCATCGTTCTGACGGTTCGAACCACTGCTGGAACATGACACATCGAACTTGGCGCTGTCTGCCAGTATCTTCAGTTTTTCCATTATAACGGCTTCCATACTGGATCGCCTGCCTTTCATCTTTAACTCCAGGTAAAAAATCACCGAAACGGCCCTGCAGCTGCCATTCATATGATTCTGTTGTTTTGCTATGATGATATGATAACATAAAAAGAACATCTGTTCAATATTTTATAAACAGATGTTCATGTTTTTTCTGTGAAGGACCCGGCAAAAACCGTGGCCCGGCACTCTGCTTCCGATCCATTAAAATATCCTATTCAAAAACAGCGTCTGTAAGATGATAATAATCAAATCCATTCTCGCTGTATGCATGGAAAGTTCCGGTCACCGTCACCTCCGAGCCCTGCTTCGGGTAATCATCCGGATATGTGACGTCATCCCCGGGAACGAATTCCAGCCCCTGGGCGCAGCATGCCGTCGCATCCTTTATTATGCAGGCAAAATACCGTTTGCCTGTATATTTGTCTTTCTGAGTAGCGAATTCCCCCTGCATCTTTACCGTTTTTCCATCATAATCTTCAGGCGTCGTCACCATATTGTAGACTTCCGAATACACCATGGTGCTGCTCAGCACAGTCAGATCCACATCAACATCTCCGTCCACTGATGTCTCTCCAGTTTGTTCGGACGCCTCTGCTTTACTTTCTAACGTCTCACTGTCTGCATTTGCACTCGCCTCCGGTACATCTTCTGCGGATACGCTGCTGTCATCACCACAGGCGCATGACACGAATATCATCACAACACACAGCACCGCAAGCAATATTTTCTTCATTTTCCTATACCTCCTTTCAGAGCTCCCGCTGCATAAAAAATGATGAACACTGCGATCTGGACCACCACTATAGTCGACCCCACAGGAGTCCCGGCCAGCACGGCCAGCAGGCTCCCGGCAGTCGAACATATCACTGACAGTGCCGCCGAGCAGATGATCACCGACCGGAACGTCCTGAATATCCTCATGGACGAAAGTGCAGGGAATATCACCAGCGCTGAAATCAGCAGCGATCCCACCAGATTCATGGCAAGGACTATTATGACTGCGATTATCACGGCCATAAGCAGGTTGTACAATCCCGCTCTGGTCCCGGCTGTCCTGGCAAATGTCTCATCAAATGTAACTGCAAATATCTTGTTGTAGAACAGGACAAAAAACACTATCACAAGCATGGACATCGCTGCACATAGCCATACATCGCCGATCGACAGCGTCAGTATCGATGTCGATCCGAACAATGTGCTGCATACATCCCCCGAAACGTTCGCAGATGACGAGAATATATTCATCAGCATATATCCTGCAGCCAGCGAGCCTACGGAAAGCATTGCAACTGCAGCATCTCCCTTGATCTTAGTATTCTGCCCTGTCCGAAGCAGGAGTATGGCACATGCCACCGTTATACACATGACCAGCGGCATAGAACTGCTCATATCAAATATCGAAGCCACTGCCAGGGCACCGAATGCCACATGAGACAGACCGTCACCGATGAAAGAGAACCGCCTCAGCACAAGTGTCACCCCGATCAGCGACGAGCACAGTGCGATCAGTACGCCTGCTGCCAGTGCATAACGCACGAAAGGATACTCAAAATAAAGCACCAGTTTGTCCAGTATCATCATGGTCTCACCCCGCTTTCATACCTGTGATGCCCGCTGTTATATATTTCTGTGTGCTTCCTTCTTCCGAAAAACACCTTTTCTCCTGTCCTCAGTATATGGCTGGCATATCTGGCTGCCGCAGCTGTATCATGGGATATCATGACTATAGTAAGACCATCTTCTCTGTTGAGATGTTCCACGAGCCTGTACATATCATCTGCAGCCCCGGGATCCAGTCCCGAAACAGGCTCATCGAGAAAAAGCATATCTCCCGAAGCGCAAAGGGCACGCGCCAGCAGTGTACGCTGCTGCTGGCCGCCGGAAAGTTCACGGTAACATTTCCCTGACAGATGTGTTATTTCCATTTTAGCCATGGCACTCTCTGCCATCTGCTTTTCCGCCCTGCTGTAGAAAGGCCTGATCCCACATCTTCCCTGACATCCTGACATGACGACCTCACGCACTGATGCCGGGAAGTCCTTCTGGATACCAGTCTGCTGAGGCAGATATCCTATTCCGCCTGACTTCATATCATATCCTCTTATGATCTTCCCTGCCAGGGGCGGCTGCAGACCAAGCAGAGTTTTCATCAGCGTGCTTTTGCCGGTCCCGTTCTCCCCGACTATGCACAGATAGTCTCCCTTGTTTATATCAAAATCAATGCCATGCAGTACAGTCTTCCCGTCATAACCCACGGAAAGACTGCGGCAGCTCAGCTGTGCCATAAATATTCCTCCTTAGTTCAGAGCTTCCTTCAATACGTCAAGATTTTTCTCCATTATAGAAATGTATGAAGCACCATCCTTGACATCGTCGCTGCTTACAGACTGCATCGAATCCATGGTAAGGATCTTCTGATCCTTTGAAGAAGTATTGGAGACGACAGTCTCAGCGATCTTATGCTTTGCGCCTTCTATCGTCAGCACACACGGCAGATCCAGTTCATCCACTTTTTCTGCCAGGAATTTCACAGTCTCGAAGCTTGCCTCAGTCTCAGCAGAGCATCCTGCGAATGCAGCATAGTACTTCAGGCCGTAATCATCGGCAAGGTATCTGAACGGGAATCTGTCTGCAAAAAGCACAGTTTTCCTTTCACCGTTATCGACCGTCTCCTTGTACCTGCTGTCGAGGGCTGCCAGCTCTTTCGCATAGGCGGCTTCATTCTCATCATAGAGAGACTTGTTGTCGGGATCGATACTGTCGAGCCGCTCTGTGATCTCGCTGCAGATCTTTTCTGCATTCTTCAGAGACAGCCATACATGTTCGTCTTTCTCTTCCTCGTGGCCTTCTTCATCTTCATGATCACTGTCTTCGTGATCCTCATCGCCCTGCTCGTCATGCTCATGCTCTTCTTCCTGCATGCCCTCTACAGCTTCTTCCGTCTTGACTGAATCACCCAGCACGTCCATCAGGTTCATGACCTCCATATCCTTGTTTGTCGCCTGATCCAGAGCATCATCCACCCAGTCATCCGATTC
>CAKQUI010000090.1 GCA_934277495.1 uncultured Clostridia bacterium
ACCACAGCTTCCTCGGCACACTCGTTCACCTGCTGCAAAGTCTTCCCGGCGTATGGTTCTCCGGCACTGGCAGGTATCACAAGATCCGAGTCATAATTACGCACTCTTATCATAGTCTCGAAAAAGATCTGACTGCCCTGCTGCAGGAACTGCCCCATGGAATGGAGGTCCCGTGTAAAGCAAAGGCATGTAGGATATATCCCTTTGCCTTCCTTTCCTTCGCTTTCTCCAAAGAGCTGTTTGAGCCATTCACCGAAATATCTCAGATTGACGTCGAAATACTCGAAGACCTCCAGCAGCTTGCCGTCACGGTTCAGGCAGTTCCTTGACACTGCATATTCCAGCAGCTTCCCCTGCCATTCATCGCTCTTTGCAACTGACGCAGCTCCATCCAGCATCGCCCTTATATCATGCCCTGCCACTGCTATCGGCAGCAGACCGACAGCCGACAGAACAGAATATCTGCCTCCGATATCATCCGGCACAGCCAGCGAATGGAAACCGTTTTCCACTGCGTCACGATGAAGCGTACCGTGGTGCTCGTCAGTTATGACATAAATACGCCTGCGTGCCTCCACATAGCCGTACTTGGCGATCATCTGCTCCTTGAGGATGGAATACGTCAGAGAAGGCTCCACAGTCCTTCCTGATTTGGAGATCACACAGATACAGGTAGCCTGTTCATGCATACGCTTTATCATTTTCTGCAGATATGCCGCACTCATGTTGTATCCTGCGAATCTCAGATCCGGGCAGTCCTGACGGCTGCCGTTCAGTGCATCGAACACCGCCTTGGCTCCAAGATATGAACCGCCTATACCCACTACTATCATCAGCGAACACTGCTCCCTTATCCTCGCTGCTGTAAGCTCGATCTCATGGAGCACATCCTCATCGAACTCATACGGCAGCCGGGCCCATCCCGTCAGCGGCTCGCTGCCCTCCTGCAGAAGCCTGAAGTAATCCCCGGACTTTGCCATAAGCTCGCCTTCGGCTTCGATATCCACGCCGTTTTTCGTCACATCTAATATCATTTTCACTCTCCCATATATATGCAGTTCTACTGCTTTCATCAGACATCCGGTCCCGACAGACTATATTCTCTATCTTGTACCTAAATGTCATTTATAATGTCTTTTCGTATTCAAAACATGTAATATTTTCATATGGTATATATA
This sequence comes from uncultured Clostridia bacterium, assembly GCA_934277495.1. Classification (GTDB taxonomy): domain Bacteria; phylum Bacillota; class Clostridia; order Peptostreptococcales; family Anaerovoracaceae; genus Lentihominibacter. Next base: position 1,179 of record CAKQUI010000090.1, read on the forward strand.
ATACCAATATCAGAGCATTTCGTCAATCTAAATCATTGTTCGTACAATTTGTGACATTTTAAATGACTTTTCGCATCAAAATCTAATGTGAATATATTGACTGTTCGCCTTTATACTGGTATTCTTCTATTTACATGAGCATATATCCATAGCAAAAACACGATATGATGCTGCATGCCGATTTCAGTATCATTGCATATACGAGGAGAGCATACATGAAAAAACTGTCTCAGGATAAAATGATAGAAACCATAGTAACTCGCAGAAAAGCTAAAAAGATCACACAGGCAGCACTTGCCGCAGCCACCGGTATGAACCGTGGGATGCTGGTACGCCTGGAAAACAACGACTATATCCCTACCATCCCTCAGCTGCAGTCCATCGCTGAGGTCCTGGATTTTGAAATAGTCGATCTGTTTGAAGAAGAGCCTTCTCCTTTGCAAAGCAGAAAGCTCCGGAAATACAATATCGCTGTGGCCGGCGCAGGATACGTCGGTCTTAGCATAGCGATACTGCTGGCGCAGCACAATCATGTGACAGTGACCGACACTGACACTGAAAGGATCGACCTTATCAACAGCAGAAAAGCTACAGTACATGACGACCTTATGGAAAAATATCTCGCTGAAAGAAAGCTCGATCTCACAGCCACACCTGATGCAGCTTCAGCCTATGCAGATGCTGAGTTCATCGTCATCGCAGCACCGACAAGCTATGACAGCCAGAGCAACTTCTTTGACAGTTCAGCGGTAGACGCCGTGATAAAGCAGGCCACGAAAATCAATCCCGATGCCGTGATCGTCATCAGATCCACCGTGCCCGTGGGATATACAAATGCTGCAAGGAAGAAATACAACACGGAAAATATAATATTCAGTCCGGAATTCCTGCGTGAATCCAAGGCACTGCACGACAATCTCTATCCGTCAAGGATAATAGTGTCTTCAGACGAAGCGACATCCGATAACGCCCACCAGTTCGCAGCTCTGCTGCAGCAGGGCGCTGTCAGGGAAAATATAGAAACGTTGTTCATGGAACCGTCCGAAGCTGAAGCTGTAAAGCTTTTCGCAAACACCTACCTCGCCCTGCGAATAAGCTATTTCAACGAGCTGGACACCTATGCAGACCGCAAAGGACTGCGCACGCAGAAAATAATCGACGGAGTCTGCCTCGACCCACGCATCGGCAATTATTACAACGATCCATCATTCGGACACGGCGGCTACTGCCTGCCAAAGGATGCGAAACAGCTTCTCGCCAATTACGCTGACGTCCCTCAGGAAATGATGACCGCCATCGTCCAGTCCAACAGAGCAAGAAAAGACTTCATAGCCGACCGTATCCTCGAAACAGCAGGAGCATACGGTGCAAACAGCGAATACGACGCCAGCCATGAAAAGGAACACGACGTAACTATCGGCGTATACAGACTGACCATGGAAAACAGCTCAGACAATTTCAGGCACTCCTCCATCCAGGGCATCATGAAAAGGATCAAAGCCAAAGGAGCCAGCGTGATAATCTACGAACCGCTGCTGGAAGACGGCACCACCTTCTACGGCAGCAAAGTCGTGAACAACCTGAAAAAATTCAAAAAACAAAGCAACACCATCATCGCCAACAGATACGACCACAGCCTTGACGACGTATCAGACAAAGTCTATACAAGAGACGTGTTCAGATAAAGAAAAAGCACAACGCCGCTGCATCATGCACCGGCGTTGAACTTCATTTGATCTGCAGTCGTGTCTTAGGCTCAACAAAACAGAAAGTCATCCAGATCCTGAATTGCCTCAAGCAATTCGGGATCCTTTTCTCTTGATATGATCCGCTCCAGATCCAAAGCTTCCTGATCTGACGGCTCATATGACAAGTCATATGACATTTCTACCAAATGACTGAGTATAACAGATTTTTTAGTCCTCGGATGCTCCCTGCAGTATCGTTCAATAATTATCCTCGAATATTCGTTCATACATTCCACCTTCCTGATGCTTTCTTCGGTTTACAGACAGCCGTCTATAATTTTTCGAGCTCATCTTCGGATAAACCGGTGTAAGCGATGATTTTGTTTAAAGGCTCACCGGCATTTTTCATAGTAACAGCAATTTGAAGCATTCCTTTTTCGATACCGGCGGCTTCGCCTTGCTCAAATCCGGCAGAATATCCATCAGCTTCCCTGATCGCTTCACATTCTTCTCTTGTAAGTTTTTCGAATAAGAAACTCATAACATCACCACCATGTTCTTTCAGGAACTCAGTCAGTACGCCTTTTGACTGACACTCCCTGATACTTTCCTCGATTGCAGCTCCCAGATCTCCGCTTTCACTGTACTTCACACGGATCATGTGTATCAGCATGCTGTACTCCTGCATAGTCCTGCATTTTCCAAGCAGTGCAGCACCTTTCTCGTAGTTCACGTTGATGAATCTGACCACCACCTCTACTGATATTGTATCACAATCAGCCATGAATGCATCAGATAATTTCATTTCCATTCAATACCGTTATATATTGACATCCCAAATCACCTTTGGTAATATAAATATACAAAAACGCTGCCGATGAACGGTCAGCCTAAATTTGTTACTAAAAAAGTAATCGCATTTAGGGTTTTATGGGGCGATTACTTTTTTAGTGAATTTATGTACGATACAATGACTGCTGATACTATACTGAGTATCGTGCAGTTTATCATTATGATCTCAAAGTCACTCATAAAGTTCAGGCACACCTCCCTTCGTCTTGCGATTCGGTTTTTTCACCGTAGTTGCAGAACTAATGGATAGTGGCCAACCGCCCACCGTGTCTCTGGCAGCGTCAGATCAATCGTAGCATAGCATTATTTATTTGTCAATATATTACAGTTAATTATTTCCTGAGCCACATATTCGGAGGATTCAAACTCATTACTTGTCCTTTCCTCCAATATTACTTTGTTTCATATGCTTTTTCCATTTACTGCAAATCCACAACCAACACAACTCATGGGAGTTATTTTCACACCCCCCTTGAAACTTATCTCTGTTATTTTGATTCAAAGCTTTTCAGCAGGATGTAACTTGCATCTACTGTGCTTTTCATTTCCTGCAGATAATTGCTCGCTTTGCTCATCGCCGTTCCTGATGAAACCGGGTCAGCACCTATACAGTCCACTTCGAATCCATATTCAAGCGCCAGTCCCATGAATTTAAGCAGCTGGAATGTAACATAAACAGAACTTGTCACAAGCAGCAGCTTGTCACCTTTCCTGACATTGAATGATTCAAGAAAATACACGAATGTATCATATGAATTGGCTCTTCGCTTGTCTGGTTCTGAGGACGGTGCTGCTACAGAATATATCTTCGAGCCATTATACATATCATTATATATCCTGATACATGATTTCAGATTGATATTATCATTATCTGTCACCTTTTCATCATATGCCGGAGCTAAATCAAACGCAGCTTCCATACCTTTGTTGATGGCTTCAAATTCGGTGGCTGCTCCCGGAGCATATGTCGCAAGGTACGGATGTTCTATTTCACTGATCGGACGATTGCCCGCCAGCGCAACTACGGTTTTATCTCTCCATTGCTCCTTATCCATGATGTACCTTGCCATCTTAGGGCGTTCAAAATTCGTCATCCTGGCGCCTCCAAGCGGCAGGATAAAATCAGGCTCCTGCCACGGCACCGTGACATCTACCAGACCCATAGACTTTGCGATCCTGAAAATGTCTGATTCATGCCTGCTCACGAACTCATCATCGCAAACATTCCATCGTTCACCACCATCCGCCTGCTTCCGGCGGTAATCCCAGACTTTCACGAAATCATGCAGCCATTCGATATAGTCACTGTCGCTCCTGTTCACATGATCAATGACATCATCACCGCCAAACAGCCTGACAAGTTCCACAAAATCCGGAGTGTGTATCCAGTCTGATATAGATTTCATCAAATACCGCTGCTTGTCCTCCTTTGGCAACGAGTATGCCGGACATCTTATCAAATTTCTGATCATATTGATTTCCCTCATATTACTTTCTGTTCGATATACTTTAAAGAATGCCGCCTGTCCCCACCAGTTTCAAAATGTCTCACAATGTCCGCATACAGAAAAACTCATGTCTGCAATTTGAAAGTTATCTTCGGATCGAGATTATATGTATTACTGATCATGGACTCCATACCCAGTATCTGCACAAGATTGCTGACATGGGTTTTCTGTGTTTCCTTATTATAGGAAAACACAGTTACTTTAACGTTTTTATTCAGAAGTTCCTTGAACACATCCTTATCTGTGACATCAAGAGAATGCCCATATATGTACATTTCAACAGGTTCCTCAGGTTCTTCTGACTCCTCATGTTCAAAGATCTCTTTGTACCGTGGCGTCGTTCCCTTTATTATCCTTTGGAAATACTTCTTGAAAGCGACATAATCCACCTTGCTGTTCTTTTCTTCATCTTCTTTATAATATTCGTCTATTCCCAGAACCATATCATTTGACTCTACCGTATTTTCGATCAACGCCTTGCCATGAAGGAAATAAACATGATCTACCGGATTCTGTTTGTATAGCCTGTTGTATGTATCCGTGTAATTGAAACTTATGATCGCATCATCTTCATGCAGATCGATATCCAGTATATCCCTTATAAGTTCCGGTTTCTTTGAATTCATCACATATGCAGTGAAATATATCTCAAGGGCACGAGTCAGATTGTTAAGATGTTCTAAATAACGTCCGGTACACCTGGCTTTGAACAGTTTCAGCATATCCCGGTCATCTGTATTTTCTTCAACAAGATTTTCCATTATGTCATTTTTGAAAACGATGCTGCCATTAAGCTCCACTTCTGCAGCCTCCTCTTTTTCACCATCCAGTCTCCTTGCAAAATACCGTTCCTGCATCTGCACGACCTGTGAGATCTCTTTTTCAAAATCCACCCAGTTCTCGCCCCGCTTGCCCATTATATCCCAGAAATGAGATATCCATATATTGTCATTCGTCAGTTTGCGAAGTTCTCTTATCAGATTGTTTCCGGACTCTGAATTGCTTGCAAACAATTCCGTAAGATATTTGAGCTGACTCCTGCTTCGGATCTTGTAAAAACCACTGCGGTTTGCCGAATCGTACATCAGGTTGAACTGCTTTACAAATTCCAGAAAATCTATATATTTAGTTTCAAATCCATGTGCCAGGTCAAAACCATTGCCTATTACAAGTACTTTCATAATACAACTCCCATATATCCTCCACTATTTTGAATATCTTTTGTAAAAAGTGCGTTTAACACTGAATTCCTCAAGTGAAGCACTGTATTTGAACTTCCTGCACTCAGGCGAGACGGTGTCCAGAATACTGAGAACACCACTTATATGGGAAACGAACCCTTTTGAATCCATATCCCGGTTCAGTTCTTCAAGGAAAAGAGCGAGCCTCACAAGATTCCCCTTTACAGCATCTGCACAATCGATTCTTGTTGGATATGCTTTTTCTGACATTATTTTAGCCCTTAATCTCACTGCTTCCACTGCATGTATGCCTGCCAGCATAACATACTCTGAAAGCCTGTCCCGCATTCCTTCAGCTGTTATCTTTTTATTCGACAGCTGTTTCTTTGGTTCCAGCTCGAATATAGCATTCACTGCATTTCGTACTATATTTACGTGACTTCTTATTATCGTAAGACTCAGATCCTCATCTACGATTATATTCCTGCGTATCATGTCAGTAGCACGGGATTCCTTCAACGACAGAGCCCTCAGATCATATTTGACAGCCTCTATATATGAACCATACTGTGATTCTACTGCACCGATATTGCTTATCGACAAGGCGAGCCATCCGGAATCATAGGAAAGATTCTGAGTTTTGTTCTGGATCACATTGTAAAAGTTCCGTATAGTTTCCTCATAATAGCCAAAAGGCTTGTCCAGCCGCTTACAAGTATCCAGATGTATCAGAGAGTATGCAAGCATATTCAGCTCCATGAGATACTGCCTGCTCTCAAGATAATTGTCAGGATCATTGCTCTTTATTATCTCATCTCTGACAGCTAAAGCTTTATTGAATAAATACTCCGTTGTCTTCGCAAGATTATCAGGCTTAAGCCCATCTGCTTTATCTTTTCCGGCATATATGCGATTCAGGATATCTGCTACGAAGGTTTCCGTATCTCCACCCTTTTTAAAGGCCGGATCAAGATCATCAATACCGCCCACTATTGCACACAGCAGGCTCCAGTATGCATTTGATTTTCTCATATCAAAGATACCCGACGTTTCTATATCTCTCTGAAACTCCAGCATCGGCTCCATATACAATTTGACAGCATCCGGGAAAGCTCTGTCGAACTCAGCGCACTCACTGAGATATGATGCTACCATTTCGGGAACACTGGCGTCCATCTCCGCTGCAATATCCTCGCATATTTTTACATACGAATTCGTTACGCTGTTGCTTTCAAGCTCAAAGATATCCTGATCTATTGTAAAATTCACAAATGTGTAATATGGGTTCTTGCTTTTGCGCTTGTCGATTATGACTTTATCTGCCAGAACATCCTTAAGCAGTTTGATCGTACCTTCCCGATCCTCATAGTTTACTCCGCCTTTTGTCTTCCCCTTGCTGTACGGGACCTTGTACTTTTTCAGAAGCCATAATGCCACAAGGAAAGACTTGCCGGTCTCTTCTCCAATACTCTCATAAAGTTTCTGTAAAACACTTTCATTACGTTTTTCCATAGCATACCTCCCCCGCCCTGGACAAAATCCTTTTGAACAAGGCACCTTAAATTAACCGATCATTCAGTTCGTGTCATACATTGTACACCCCAAAATAGTGAAAATCTAAGAAAGTCCTCAAAAACAGCAAAAGTTTCTTTTTTTCGACAAAGACATATCTTTTCTAACGAAATAGCAAAAATATTTAATAATCCAACTATCAGTTTCTGCACAGATCTGCAAAAATTCAATCAATGAACGGCTATTCTAAAATTTATACTGACCATATAATCACTGTTCAGTTTTCACGAAACGGTTAGTTTGTAGTTAATTTGTACAAACTCCTCACCAGCTCTTTTCTCCATTTATTTACACAGGAACATATCATCCCATATTGACATAACCAATCACCTTTGGTAATATGAATATACAAAAACGCTGCCGGTGAACGGTCAGCTCAAAATGAAAAATTACTAAAAAGTAACCGTCTCATTCGAACAGCAAGGCGGTTACTTTTTTGTGCTTTCAATATATACGATCAGCAGTGTCACTACCAGACTCAAAACCTGGAAATTCACTGAAAAAATCAAATCTATCATTTGATAAGCATCCATAAGTACACTCCTCCTTTCTCAGATTTCTCCATGAGAGATCTCTATGTCAACAGAGAGTCCAGACTCTCTGGGAGGAGCCAACCGCCCACCGTGTCTCTGGCAGCGTCAAATCAATCGTAGCATAGCCTTATTTATTTGTCAATATATTACAGTTAATTATTTCCTGCACTGCATATTCGGAGGTTTCAAACTCATTTCCACTTGCCTGCTGACAGCATATCTGCAAGATATGGATCTGTGCCATATCGGCTCTCCAGATACTGTTTACCATAGTCCGCAGTATTGCTCACCTGCTAATTATTTCTCTGCATATTCAATATAATCGCAAGCACCATACCGCATCATTCTGAACATCTCCTACCTGTCCTTCCTCCAGACCATCTTATTGACTACGTTCACGTACCCTTGTATTATCCTCACGACTTTCATGGATACGGTCTCGTCGATGTAATCCGGGCATGGCTTGCCGAGGATTCCTTTCTGTTTCATGTCGATGGCCATTTCAGTTGCCTGCAGGAGTTCTGCCGTGGATATGCCGGCCAGTATGAAATCGCCTGATTCCAGCGCCTCCGGCCTTTCCGTGGAGGTCCTGATGCAGACCGCTGCGATAGGATGCCCTATGGAAAGATAAAACGAACTTTCCTCCGGCAGTGTCCCGGAATCCGACACGATGGCGAGGGCGTTCATCTGAAGACAGTTGTAATCGCTGAATCCCAGCGGCTCATTTACCCTGACTCTCGGATCCAGCCTGAACCCGCTCTTTTCCAGCCTGTTCTTCGAACGTGGGTGACACGAGTAAAGTATCGGCATGTCATATTTCTCCGCAAGGGCATTTATCGCAGTGAACAGACTCGTAAAGTTTTTCTCCGTGTCTATGTTTTCCTCCCTGTGGGCCGACAGCAGGATATACCGGTCAGGCTCAAGCCCCAGCCTCGACAGGACATCGCTGCTTTTTATCTTGTCAAGATTCATCCTCAGCACCTCAGCCATAGGCGAACCGGTGACATAAGTGCGCTCCTTAGGCATACCCATTTCATGCAAATATTTTCGTGCCGGTTCACTGTAAGGCCGGTTCACATCGGAAATGACATCAACGATACTCCTGTTGGT
>CAKQUI010000091.1 GCA_934277495.1 uncultured Clostridia bacterium
GCTGGCGAAACTTACTACAATGACAAGAACGCTCTGGTACAGGGTGCTAACATTGCTGGTTTCGAAAGAGTTGCAAACGCTATGATGGAACAGGGCTTAGTATAAATCTCGCAGAGTTTAAACTAATATGCTAATAAAAATCTTCACGCAGACTTCGGTCTGTGTGAAGATTTTTTTATAACTCCTGTATTTTAACTAAAAAAGCATGTATCTGCTGACACACGCTTTTTATACTCTTATTTATGCCTGTTTTAAAGTAATTACATTCCCTTTGCCTGAAAAACTACTGTACCGTCTTCAAACTTGCCTGTCATGACTGAACTTCCCTGCTGCTCCTCTCTGAACAGATGCAGTTCATCTCCTGTCCTGCTTTCTCTGGCAAAATATATGTTGAAAGTTTCAAATACATCAACTCCTGAAATTTCACATGCCATATCCACATACCTGCAGTTGTTTACATGCTGATTGATATCAAGATCTGATTCTGTAACGGTATGCATCCTGACAAACTCAGGGGATTTCTCATGGATCTTTTCAAATGTGCCGTCCAGAGCATCCTTGTCATAGAACTTGCCATCGAACTCCACGCCTCTCCTTACTATCTTTCTCGTATCGAAGTCGAGTATGCACCACTGGCTCGCTCCAGCCATTATTATTTCTCCCCTGTCGTCTCTGATATAGTAATCTCTGCCGTATGTAACTGCTTTTTTCGGCTTTGGATATGTTTCTATATAATATTCGCCGCCGGGCCTGACCGGGCCGTAAAGTTCATATTTCAGTTTCGACAGCACCCATATCTGATTCCTGCGAAGCATCTCCTCCACCCCTGCATTCAGCAGATGTGCATGCTCTGTTGAAATACCCTCCAGCATACGGAACAGATTCGCTGCTTTGATATATCCGTTCCTGCCGATATCATCTTTACTGACTTCAAGTTTCTTTCTGTGACCTATTACCTCCATCGTTACCGCCTTTCTCTAAAATATATTTATAGTCGATTTTTATTCTATTGATTTAAGAGCTTCTGCCATATTTATCTTTCTCAGTTTACGCCTCATTACCACATCCACGATCACACTGAACAGTATCACCAGCAGTGCAGCATAAAGGAAACTCTGAGGCTCTATCACTTCATTGAAAGACACTGCGTCCACAACTATCTCAGACATTATGAACTTATGCAGCGCATACCCTGCCGGAAGCCCTGCGGCTATCCCTATAAGCACCAGTATGAAATTTTCTCTGAATACATATGCACCTGTTTCTCCTGGATAAAAGCCCAGAACCTCTATCGTGGCTATTTCCCTTGTTCTTTCCGTTATATTTATATTACCGAGGTTGAACAGGACTATGAATGCCAGCGCTCCTGCACATCCTATAACAAGGATTATGATATAATCCAGGCTCACCATCATGTTCTCTACACGTTTCTTTATATCCTGGTTCAATACGATACTTGCCGTATCATCACGTTTATTCAGCTTTTCTGACAGGCTGTATACATCTGATCCGTCCTTTACAGTTATGAACGCCACATCCGGCTCATAGGCCTTGCCAAGCACACTCTCATACGTTTCATCGTTTATGTATATATAGTTTGAAACATAGTTTCTGTATATGCCCGATATTTCAAGCTCGGCACTCTTCGTATCATCATATTTCACAGTTATACGGCTGCCAACTCTGACCCCCAGCATATCTGCCAGCTTGTTGTTTATGATCGCACTGCCTTTCCCCGGATACTGCAGCTTTCTGCCGTCTTCATGAAAATCCACGGCTTTTGTAATATTTTTATCACCGCTTACCCTCAGATCGCAGGACTTTGTTTCCGTATCACTTTTTACTGTGACTGCTACCTGTCTGAATACAGCTGTACTGCTTATATCACTGCTGTACTTTTTGTTCAGCTCTGATATCTTTTTATCTGTAAGGTCATCTGCAAACGCCACTGTCATATCATATTTTTCTATCTGTGAATACTGATGTTCCGCAACACCTGCAATAGAATCGTTGATACCGAAACCTGCAAGCACCAGAGCCGTACATCCGCCTATACCAACTATCATCATTGCCATTCTCTTTTTATATCTGAAGATATTCCTTGCCGTGACTTTATGCAGGAATTTCATTTTTTTCCATATGAAACTTATCCGTTCCAGCATGATACGCTTGCCTGCTTTCGGAGCTGCAGGCCGCAGTATTTCCGCAGGCATATGTTCCAGCTGCCCTCTGCATGCGATATAAGTCGTACCGGCAGAACAAACTATCGAAACGACAAGAGATATTATCGCCAGTGGCCAGCTGAAACAGAATTCAAGCGGAGCAAATCCGAACATCATACCGTAAGCCGTCCATATCGCATACGGAAAGTATTTCGATCCTGCAAGGAATCCTGCCGCACATCCTGTAACTGCAGCTGAACCTGAGTAGCATATATACTTCCACATTATCTGACCCTTGGTATATCCTATGGCTCTGAGCGCACCGATCTGTGCACGTTCCTCTTCTATCATACGTGACATTGTAGTGGAACAGACAAGCGCTGCTATCAGGAAAAAGAACACAGGGAATACTTTGGCGACACTGTCAACTATATCTGAATTGCTGTCAAAAGATTCATAGCCTATGTTATCCTCTCTGGTCTGTATATATACTTCCGGTTTCTTTATCTTTTTGAGTTTTTTCTCTGCCTTTGCGATCTCAGCTTCTGCATCCTGAAGCTTCTGCTCTGCTTTTGCGAACTGTCCGTCAGCTTCTGCTCGACCCTGCTTGAGCTGACTGTATCCTGAATCCAGTTTCTTTTTGTTTTTTTCCAGCTCAGCACTCCTGGACTCCACTGTACTGATACCGCTTTGTACTTTTTTCTGTGACTCTTTTATCACAGCTATCTGCTGCTCGATTGCCTTCAGCTGTTCCTCCGGTACAAGACCCGATGCTTTGACTTTCTCCAGTTTTTTCTCTGCTTCACTTCTGGCTGATGCCAGTTTGCGGCTGTTTTTTTCCAGGTCTTTTTTTCTTGAATCAAGCTCTTTACTGCCTGATTCAAGTTTTTTGCTGCTATTGTCAAGCTCAGCTTTGCTCTTTTCAAGCTGCTGCTGTGTATCCTGCTTCTGCTGCCGCAGCTCTTCCTTTCCGTCTGCAAGCTCCTGCTTTGCTTTTTTTATTTTGTTTTCAGCCTTTGTAAATATCTCCTCATATCTTATATCTGCTCTTTTGTCTGCAGCTGCCTCTACATATTTCTGTTCAGCCTTTATATTGCTGTTATACTCGTCACTGTATACATATCCCTGCTTTGCACTGGTCACGTACATTTCTGTGAAGTAGTCCATATCGAACCCTGCAGGGGATATATAGACAAATGCGTCCAGTGAACCGTCGCCGATGCGGCCCGTACCTCTCTCCGTCTTCATCAGATAGTCCGGTGATGTGACCAGCCCCACTATCTCATAGCCCTTGTATCTGAGGTTTTTCTTCGCAGCGCTGTCATTTCGGTCTGTCACTTTCAGTATCCTGCCTATATCGCTGTCTGTAAAATAGTGTTCATCAGCAAGACATTCTCCTGGAGCCTTTGGCATCCTGCCGGAAGTGAGTTCCACAGTACTGATCTTTTCGGACAGCGAGTGAGCCCTGATATTTATATCATTGCCTTTGCTGTCTGTGCTGAAAAAGTCCACCGTGCTGGCTCCTTCTGCATCTGATACTCCATCGGTTTCCCTCAAAGCCTCCACATCTTCATCTGTGAATCCAAGAGTGGATACCAGCCTGTAGTCGTACATATTATGCTCCGTGACGTATTTATCGCATGTCTTGAGCATTGAGGCCTTCGTATCCTTGACTCCTGAAAAAAATCCGACTCCAAGTGCAACGATGGCGAAGATAGCTATGTATCTGCCGATACTGCCTGTTATCGTCCTTCGTATATGTCTGTTATATGTTTTTTTCATAACGAGCTCCGTTTCTGCATTACCATTCGATCTGCTCTACAGGCACTGTTTCTTCATTCATAGTTACGGACGCCACGGTACCATTCTTTATCCTCACTACCCTGTCTGCCATATCAGTGAGTGCCGAATTATGAGTTATTATCACCACTGTCATGCCGGTCCTGTGGCAGGTGTCCTGGAGCAGCTTCAGGATAGCCTTGCCGGTCTCATAGTCCAGTGCACCTGTAGGTTCATCGCAGAGCAGAAGCTTAGGGTTCTTTGCCAGAGCTCTTGCTATTGCAACACGCTGCTGTTCTCCTCCTGACAGCTGTGCAGGAAAATTGTCCTTCCTGTCTCCAAGCCCCACATCTTCCAGCACTTCGTCGTTGTCAAGAGGCTCCTTTGAAAGCTGTGATGCGATCTCGACATTTTCGAGTGCTGTCAGATTGGGTATCAGGTTATAGAACTGGAAAACGAAACCTATATCGAAACGTCTGTATGCAGCCAGCTGTTTTTCGTTCAATGAAGAAATATCCCTGCCGTCAAGTATGACGCTGCCGCCGGAAAGAGTATCCATGCCGCCAAGGATATTCAGCAGCGTAGTCTTTCCAGCTCCCGACTGCCCTACCACCACACATATCTCTCCCCTTTCTATCTCAAAATCCACATCCGACAGAGCCTTTACCTCTACATCCCCAGTGCGGTATATCTTGCTCACATTTTTGAATTCAACAAAAGCCATATCAAATCACCTGTGCAGCATAGGCTGCAGGCTGTTCCTTTCCTGGTTTATCTATAAAAATCCTTTTTTCTTTATTGTACTATTTTCCATAGGATTTATCTATAATATAGTTTGATAATATGAAGGTTTTTGTGTATTGAAATGTTGTAACAGATTTGCCTGAATGATATAATACTATCAGAGACATTAATGATACACAAACGAGAAAGGATGATACTCAGATGTTTGAAACTATTAAATATGAAGTAAAAGACGGTATAGCATATGTCACGATAAACAGACCTGAAGCAATGAATGCGCTAAATACACAGGTCCTTGACGAGCTTTATACCGCTTTCACACAGTTTGCCGGTGATGACGAAGCAAAATCAGCCATCGTTACAGGCGAAGGCAAAGCATTCGTTGCCGGTGCAGATATCGCTCAGATGAAACAGCTCGATGCAGTTGCCGGCAGAGCTATGATCAAGAAAGGTCATTCAGTAATGAACCTGATCGAATCCATAGACAAGCCTGTGATCGCTGCAGTCAACGGTTTCGCTCTCGGTGGAGGCTGCGAGCTCTCGATGGCTTGCGATATCAGGATCGCTTCAGAAAAAGCTAAATTCGGACAGCCTGAGGTCAATCTCGGCATCATCCCTGGATTCGGCGGCACACAAAGACTTCCTCGCCTCGTAGGCAAGGGGATGGCAAAATACATGATCATGACTGCAGAAATGATCAACGCTCAGGAAGCTCACAGGATCGGTCTCGTAGAGAAAGTAGTAGCTCCTGAAGAACTCATACCTGAGTGTGAGAAACTTGCTAAGACTATCATGGCAAAAGCACCTCTGGCTATCGCATCTGCCAAGCTGGCTGTAAACAACGGCTATGGTCTTGATATGCCTGCAGCATCAGCCCTGGAAGTAGAGGCTTTCACAGGTCCGTTCGCATCACAGGATAAAGAAGAAGGTATGGCAGCATTCCTCGAAAAAAGACCTGCTGCATTCAAAAACAAATAAGATTTTCTGTGGCAGTTGATATTTTACTGCTGCAGCAGCGTGATATCTACAGCGTGATCTGACTTTTCCAGGTCGCGCTGTTGTTGTAATAAACATCCGCAGGCAAAATCATCCCATAACGAAAGGAAACTCTAACTATGTCAGCACAATTCATAAGCGCCAGAGAAGCTGCCGCTCTTATAAAAGATAACTCAACTGTAGCAATAGACGGATTCATAGGTTTCTGTCTGGCTGACGATATACTTGGCGAGATCGAAAACCGTTTTATAAAGGACAGACACCCCTGTGACCTGTCTGTCGTCAATGTAGCAGGACTTGGCGGCGACGGCAGCAGACGTGGTATCAACCACTTTGCCCACAAAGGGCTCATGCGCCGTTTCCTGTGCAGCAACCTCAGCCTGGCGCCTAAACTCTACCCGCTTATCATGGATAATGAATTTCCTGCATTCATGATGCCTCAGGGAGTTCTTTCACATATGATGCGTGCTGTTGCTTCTCATAAACCCGGAGTCATCACTACTGTCGGAACTAAAACATTCGTAGATCCACGTATCGACGGTGGCAAGATCAACGATGCAGCCAAAAACAGCAATGAAGATATCGTTGAACTTCTTGAACTATCCGGTAAAGAATATCTTTTTTATCCGGCATTCCCGATAGATGTGGCTATAATCAAGGGAAGTATCGCCGACAGAGACGGCAATATATCTATCGAAAAAGAAGCCATACACATCGAACAGTTCGAAATGGCGGCAGCGGCCAGAAATTCCGGAGGCATAGTAATGGTCCAGGTAGACAGAATTGTCGGACATGGAGAGATCCATCCTCAGATGGTGACTGTGCCATCCACTCTCGTGGACTATGTCATAGAGGGCACTCCAGGCAACACCGGTCAGCACTTCATACCTGACCAGGACTTCGTGCCTTCGTGGTGCGGCGATGAGAAAATACCTTTCGGGGATATCAAGCCGCTCCCGCTCGATACGACAAAAGTCATATGCCGCAGGGCCTGTATGGAGCTCAGAGCCGGAGATTTCATGAACCTCGGCATAGGTATCCCTATGAACGTTTCTGAAGTCCTGAACGAAGAAGGAGTCATTGAACAGATATCATCCAGCATCGAATCAGGCGTTACCGGAGGCGTTCCTGCACCCGGTATTGCCACAGGCGCTGCCTACAATCCTGTAGCGATAATCAAACAGCCTGATATATTCGACTTCTACGACGGCGGCGGTATAGATTTCGCCTGCCTCGGTGCTGCTGAAATAGATATGCACGGCAATGTCAATGTATCAAAATTCGCAGGCAAAGTCACAGGTCCAGGAGGATTCATCAATATAACCCAGGGTGCCAAGACACTGTGTTTCCTAGGTACATTCACTGCCGGCAAAAAAGATATAGCTGTCAGAGACGGCGGGATCGATATCATAAGTGACGGCAAATATACTAAATTCAAAAAAGAAGTCGAACATATAACCTTCTCCGGTGAATATTCCCTTGAAAAAGGCTCTCAGCGTGTGTTTTATATCACTGAACGTGCAGTCTTCAAGCTCACTGATCATGGACTGACACTCATTGAAGTAGCTCCAGGCATCGATATGGAAAAAGATATCATGGCCCACATGGAATTCAGACCTGTGATATCCGATAATCTCCGTCAAATGGATAGCAAGCTTTTCCTGCCTGAAAAAATGGGACTGATATTATAATCAGGCGATTGCTATATAGAAGGTGATTCGCTAGACAGAACGGAGCGGTGAGTTCCACTCCGACTGAAGCCGAGTAACTCTCGCATGTGACCTTCCGCAATTCGCAAGCTCATTGGGATAACGCACTTTCAGTGCTCCGACTCGCTTCGGTTGGAGACTTGTCCCGAAATCTCTGATTTCGTGGAAAGTCCCATGTGAGAGCCACAGGACTTTAGTCCGTGGTGGCTTACCGCCACTGCTGTCGCATTTTCCGTGCCAGCTGAAGCTGGGGAAAATCCGCAGGTCTCCAAGCGTAGGAAAAGCCGTAGGGGCGAACGCAGTGAGCTGCTGTGAACGTTGAGACTCCGGAAATATCGAAAACGATATTTCCTACATAATAAAAAAGCAGATGCGTGATAAATATATCATACATCTGCTTTTTTAGTCCTGTATTATCCTGAAATAAATTTTATTTCTGCATACGACTGTCACAAGTTGCCTGGCAAATTCTTAACCATCAAACTAGTCCGGGAAATCCAGGCTTGATCACATATCGTCCCTATGCTCATCATGGAGGGCTGCAGCCTGCAGTGCCTCATGTGTAACAGGCGCCGGCTGTGTCTCCTTTATGAGATGTCCTGCAAGAATCTCATAAAAACCTGACTGTGTTGAATATATATATGCCGATACCGGTGCTGTAAATAATACGCCGATTATCGTTATGATCTCAGCTGTGACTCCGGTTAAATTTGCGGCTGTAGCAATACTGCTCAGGATCGACGCCGGCAGAGCTGAAAGTATAGCCCATCCTATGAATGAAAATGTCATACAGAAATATTTCATTTTATTTCCGTTCATCATGGCCTTACTTTCATCCATACACTGCCTTATTCCCTTTGACGGGTCATCTGCCAGTATGAAAAATGCCTGGCTGTATCTTATCGATGCGATTATTCCCGGCACTATCAGAAGAAGTGACCAGAGAAAAATGAACAGTGACTGGAACAGCATCAGTCCCAGCGCCTTGCCGAACTTTTCGAAGCCCAGGAACAGATCTCCTGTATTGACTTTCTGCTTTCTGAACATAGCCAGGAAGAAAAGTGTTATTCCAAGATCGAAAGCACCTGTCACAACAATAGTGTATAAACCTGCCAGAACGGAATATTCAGGCATGCTGCTGTATATCGCATTATATGTATCCGACCCTACACTGTACATGATATCGGTGCCGTAAAGGTCTGCGATGTTCACTCCGAAAACAGCGTTTAGTATCACCGGAGGAACATTCAGGCATATCAAATATACTATAGTAGTGATCACTGCCAGAGTCCATTTGCCGCTCAGTGCATTGCGCCCAAGTGCTCGCAGATTCCTGCTGGGGTCAGTTATTATTATATTCGGTTTCATTATCTTACCTCTTTTCCTGCTTTTTTGTAACATATATACACTATATGATACTATAACAATGCTGTTATTGTCAACCTGAGCATTATCATATGGCCGGATATGACATCGCTGCTGCAATCATATCCTTCATCAAAACACTTCACAGATCATTCTAACTGTAAGCTTTAATGTGCATTGTTGCCTTTCTGTCCGAAGAACCGCAAGGTGATTCGCCAGACAGAACGGAGCGGTGATTTCCACTCCGGCTGAAGCCGGGTAACTCTCGCATGTGACTTTCCGGAAATATCAAAAACGATATTTCCTGCATAATAGAAAAACCCCGGTGGTGACCACCGGGGCTGCTGTTATGCACTTCTTATTAATAAAGGTTTTCGAAGATTTCAGCGATTTCTGCTTCAGTGAATGGAACATAGTTGTTTCCGAGCAGTCTCTGCTGGTTTTCGATAGTTGACTTAGCAAATACTGCAACCTGATCCTTAGTCATGCCATACTCTCTGAGCGGTTTCTTCTCCAGGATCTTTCCTAAGAATTCGTCCAGAGCTGGGTAAACGTCAGCAGGATCACAACCTAATACGTCAGCGAACAGCTTGTTAGCCAGTTCGATCTTGCCCTTAGGCTGCTTTCTCATATACATCTTGAATACTTCTGTGAAGCAGATGAAGTTAGCTTCACCGTGAGCGATGTGGAATGCTCCGCCGTGAGCATA
>CAKQUI010000092.1 GCA_934277495.1 uncultured Clostridia bacterium
GTTATGCCGTAATCCCTTCTCATCAGCTGTGCTGCGATCTTGCCATGGGCAAGGTTCCTGTTTCCTTCATACTTTGCAGGAAGTCCCAGATGTCTGATGAACATATCCGACGCCTTTTCTGAATAATTCCTGCACATATCATGAAACAGGGCTGCGAGCCGTGTCTTATCCACGTCTGCACCATAATGTTCAGCAAGAGATGCTGCTTCCTCCTCCACTGCAAAGGTGTGTTTCAGTCGTTTTTCACTGAGATTTTCTTTTATATATCCTGTGATCCTCTTTCGTATATCCTCATATCCGGATATATCGCAGCTGTCATATATAGAGTCCATGTTCTTTTATATACCTTTCCACCTGTTCAGGCACCAGGCTGCCCAGATCTCCGCCTGATCTCAGGATGTCCCTGATCTCTGTAGAGGACACATCATGCTGTGTATTCTTTATCGTCAGCACTTCTGTCCCGTACCTGTTCCTGATATCCGCTATACATCTGTCAAGTTCTGTATTCCTGTATCCGGGTCTTGCACCTATTATATACGAATACTTCGTGAGCATTTCATAGGAATTCTTCCATTTCTCGATTTTAAGGAAAGTATCCGTCCCGGTTATGAAATACAGTTTTACATCGTCCCCGAGCTGCTGTGACATCGCTCTCATAGTAAGATACGTATATGAGATGCTGTCCGATTCAAGTTCATACGATGATGTTTCGAAGCCTTCGTACCCGTCTATCGCCAGAGACAGCATCCTGAGCCGTTCTTCGCCTGAAACTGTTTTCCTGTCGAGTTTGAACGGCTGAAGCCTTGCAGGGACGAATATCACTCTGTCAAGACCGATCTGCTCCATAGCGTCACGGGCAAGACATACATGCCCTGTATGGACCGGGTCGAAAGTGCCTCCGAATATACCTGTCCGTTTCATTTTATTTCAGTGTTATCCCCAGTTCATCAAGCTGCTCTGTATCTACTATCCCCGGAGCTTCGCTTACCATGCACTGAGCTGCCTGGTTCTTAGGGAATGCTATAACTTCTCTTATGGACTTTTCACCTGTAAGCAGCATCACCAGTCTGTCCAGTCCGTAAGCCAGACCGCCGTGAGGAGGCGCTCCGTATTTGAATGCTTCCACCAGGAATCCGAACTTCTCGTCGATCTCCTCCTGAGACATCTTCAGCGCTCTGAACATATCTTCCTGCATTTCTCTGTCGTGTATCCTTATGCTGCCGCCGCCCAGCTCAACGCCATTGAGTATGATATCGTAAGCATTTGCTTTTGCCTTTTCAGGTTCTGTCTTGAGAAGATGTGCGTCTTCCTCCTTAGGCGATGTGAACGGGTGATGCATAGCATGATATGAATCTGTTTCTTCGTCGTACTCGAACAGCGGGAAGTCCACTACCCAGAGAAGTTCATATCTGTTATCGTCCAGCAGACCCAGTTCTCCTGCGATATGTCTTCTCAGGAATCCCAGCGTATCGAATACCACCTTGTCCTTATCTGAAACGATGAGTATAAGATCTCCTGCCTTGCCGCCCATGCGACTCACGATCTCTCCCAGCTGTTCCTGTGAAAAGAATTTGTTCACAGATGATGCGACCTCACCGTCTCCCGGCTTGATCCATACCATTCCTTTTGCTCCGTAGCTTCTTGCAGCTTCTGTGAGCTTGTCGATCTTTTTCCTCGTATATGGTTTCGCTCCGTCAGTGATACATATGCCCCTGACGCTGCCGCCTGCAGCGATGGCGTCGGTGAAAACTTTGAACTCGCAGTCCTTCACCAGATCTGTGATATCCTGAAGTTCGAATCCGAATCTGGTATCAGGCTTGTCGCTGCCGTACCTTGTCATAGCTTCGTCATATGTCATCCTCGGGAACGGAGTCTGTATGTCCACTCCTTTGAGTTCCTTGAAAACTCTCTTCAGGAATCCTTCCTGTATAGCTATCACATCATCAGTGTCCACGAAAGACATCTCAAGGTCTATCTGTGTGAATTCAGGCTGTCTGTCAGCACGAAGATCCTCGTCTCTGAAACATTTTACGATCTGCATATATCTGTCTGTGCCGCCTACCATGAGCAGCTGCTTGAAAGTCTGAGGCGACTGTGGCAGTGCATAGAAATGTCCCTGGTTCACTCTGCTCGGTACGAGATAATCCCTTGCACCTTCCGGCGTGGATTTTATCAGCATAGGGGTCTCGACTTCAGTGAAACCGCATTCCGAATAATAGTCTCTTGCCAGTTTCGTGAGCTTGTGTCTGAAAGTCAGGTTGTCCTGCATCTTCTTTTTTCTAAGATCCAGATATCTGTATTTGAGTCTCAGGTTATCATCTACATTGTCATCGTCCTTGATGTATATAGGCGGCGTATCTGCCTGCGAATAGATCACAAGATCGTCTGCAAAGACTTCGATATCTCCTGTAGGAAGATCCTTGTTCTTTGATTCTCTCTCCATGACTTTGC
The DNA here is from genome assembly GCA_934277495.1 of uncultured Clostridia bacterium. Taxonomy (GTDB): domain Bacteria; phylum Bacillota; class Clostridia; order Peptostreptococcales; family Anaerovoracaceae; genus Lentihominibacter. The sequence goes on from CAKQUI010000092.1 coordinate 2,452, forward strand.
CGCTGATACCTATGACATATTCGCTTCTGAGTGTATCTGCTCTGCTGAAGAGTTCCTCCGGGATCTCATCATTGAACACGACCTGTGTTATACCTGTCTTGTCTCTGACGTCGCAGAATATCAGACCGCCAAGATTCCTGCGCTTCTGTATCCATCCGTTGAGAACTACGTTTTCTCCGATATTTTCTTTTCTGAGTTCCCCGCACATGTGGGTCCTTTTAAATAATTTCATTATATCACTCCTGCAAAATCTATTTCAGCAATTCCTCTACGATATTTCCCATAGGCACTGTGACCTGCTCCGACGTCGCCATGTTCTTTATGGTGATGCTGTCGTTTTCCAGCTCATCCTGACCTATTACAACCGTTCTTGCTGCATTTATCCTGTTGGCGTATTTGAACTGGTTCTTTATGTTCCTGCCCATGATATCCATCTGTACAGTGACGCCTTTTTGTCTGAGTTCTCTCATGAGCTTCAGTCCTGCTGCTTTGGCTTCATCACCCATCACAGCGATGAACACATCTGCACCGGAAGGTTCAGGTATCTCCACGCCGCATGCCTCCATAGTCAGCAGCAGACGCTCCTTGCCCAGACCAAAACCTACTCCCGGAGTGGCCGGACCGCCGATCTCCTCTACCAGATGGTCATATCTGCCGCCTCCGCATACAGTGCCCTGAGCACCTATCTTGGTAGTTACGAACTCGAAAGCTGTTTTTGTGTAGTAGTCAAGACCTCTTACGATCCCCGGATCCACAGTGTACTGGATACCCATGGCGTCCAGGTTGCTCTTGAGCTGACTGAAAGCATCTGAACATTCATCGCACAGATAATCGATCATCATAGGCGCTCCCTGCACCAGTTCATGACATACAGGTGATTTACAGTCTATTATCCTCATAGGGTTCCTGTCAAATCTGTCCTTGCATGTGTCGCAAAGCTGCTCATATTTAGGTCTGAGGAATTCTTTCAGTGCAGCCCTGTGTTTTTTCCTGCAGTGCGGACATCCTACGCTGTTTATCCTCAGTTCTATGTCAGTTATGCCCATTTCCTGCAGAAAATCATATGCAAGACTGATTATCTCTGCATCAGCCATCATATCTCCTGTACCGAAAGTCTCCACTCCGAACTGATGGAATTCACGGAGCCTTCCTGACTGCGGCTTTTCATATCTGAAACATGGTATATTGTAGTAAAGCTTTGCCGGCTGTACTCCTGCATACAGTTTATGCTCTGTATAGGCTCTTACTACAGGAGATGTCCCTTCCGGTTTGAGCGTTATGCTGCGCTTGCCGTAGTCCTGGAAAGTATACATCTCTTTCTGTACTATGTCAGTAGTATCACCTACACCCCTCTGAAAAAGTTCTGTATGCTCGAATACCGGCGTCCTTATTTCATCAAAACCGTATTTCCTGCATATCTCTGCAAATGCGTTCTCGATATAGTGCCATTTGTATACCTGATCCGGCATCGTGTCTTTCGTGCCTTTAGGCGCATTAGTCAACATGTTTTTACCTCCTGTAGTCTTTTCCTGTCTGACCGAAGAAACCTTTTCGTTTACGTTCTTTCATTTCTTCCAGCCGTTCTATATATATTTCGTAGTTCGATACGTTGGCTACACGTTCAAGACGGTTTTCCTCAGGAAAATATATCTTGCTTATCCCGCCTGCTCCAAGGGCCAGTATCGACTGAGCTTCTTCCATTATCCTTATATTGTACACAGATGGCGTATCGCCTCTGCAGTATCCTGTATTCTCAGTATTGCCTGATGTATGTTTCTGTCTGTAAAGATAATACGGCCTGAAACCTTCTGAGCTTAGTATATCTGCTGCCCCGGCAAGCATTTCTTCTCTCAGCTCCTCGTTGCGGTAATTGTACTCTTCGTCTGTTTCTTTAAGTTTAGAGGCACGTTTTACCGCCAGCGTATGCAGTGTTATATTGTCTGCACCAAGCTGCAGTATCTCTTCAAGGCTCCTTCTGAAATCCTCTGCGTCTTCTCCCGGAAGACCTGCTATCAGATCGGCGTTTATCACCCCTATACCGGCTTCATGTGCCATCCCGAAAGCTTTTCTCACATCGTCTGCCGTATGTTTTCTGCCGATGAGCTCAAGTGTATCATCGTTCATAGTCTGCGGATTTATACTTATACGGTCGACTCCGTATACTTTCATTATGTCAAGCTTCTGCCTGGTGATAGTATCAGGTCTGCCGGCTTCTACCGTGAATTCTCTGATACTGCTCAGATCAAAAGAATCATTTATAGTCTCAAGCAGGCTCTCGAGCTGTCTTTCGTCAAGCGTAGTCGGCGTGCCTCCGCCTATGTAGAATGATTCTGTCCTGAATCCGTCAGCGGCAGCAGCTTCTGATGCATATATTATCTCACTTTCGAGAGCTTCCAGATAACGTTCGATCTCCTCATAAGGTTTCTGATTCGATGTGAACGAACAGTAAAGACATCTTGTAGGGCAGAAAGGTATGCCTGCATATACAGACAGACTGCCATTTTCAGGACGTCCTACCGATTTCAGCTGATATTCAAGTATCTCTGTCACAAGGCTGCTCTTGGAACTGTGCAGGAAATACCCCTCTTCAAGTATATTTTTTACTTTGTCAAGGGATCCATGCTTTTTGTAAAGTTCGAAAGCCATCTTGACAGGACGGATACCGGTAAGTATCCCCCACTTTGGACTTTTTCCTGTATACTGCCGGAGATCTCTGTAAATACTGCGTTTCAGCTCGTCCTTGTCTCCATCGAAGCTGTAAGTTCCCGGCCCATCTCCCAAACTGCCTGATATTTCGTATTCGCCTGATCTGAGGAATACCTTTATCAGTTCCTCGTACTGATTTATTTTATCTGTTCCTGTTATATTACAAACGTACAAAAGGGTTGTGTCCTTTCTCGAATCCTATATTCGTGGGTCCCATATGTCCCGGATATACATCCGTTTCATCCGGAAGTACGAACAGTCTGCTGCGTATTGATTCCGCCAGTGCGTCAAATGAACATCCCGGAAAGTCGGTCCTTCCTATCGACTGGCAGAACAGCGTGTCTCCGCTGAAAACCACATTCTCCTGAGGCATATATATACACATGCCTCCCGGTGAGTGCCCCGGCGTATGCAGGAATCTGAGGACAAGGTCCCCGACTTCAAGCTCATCGCCATCGCTCACATAAATATCTGCTTTCACGCTGCATGGAGCACCGAATGAAGTGCTCATGTTGAAGTTCGGATTTGCCAGCATAGCTTCTTCGTCTTTGTCTGCAACGACCTTGACATTTTTAAATTCAGCGACATAGTCATTGACTCCGCCGATATGGTCTGCATGACCGTGGGTCAGTACGATATATTCTATATCTACGCCCTGTTCATTTACTTTATTCACAAGGCCGCTGTCATATCCTCCCGGATCTACGATAAAGCCTTTTTTGTTTTTTTCGTCTATGACCAGATATGTGTTTACAGCCAGTGGTCCGCTGGGCATATTCATTATCTGCATACTGCAGCTCTCCTCCTTGAAATTATATTAAGTATCAGAACTTCCTGCGACTGTCGAGAAGTATCGTGACAGGACCGTCATTGTGTATCTCCACCATCATATCGGTCTGGAAAACACCTTCTTCGACATGTATATTTTTATCTTCTATAAGGCTTATGACCTTGCGGTAGAGCATATCTGCCTTGTCTGGCACCTCTGCATCTGTGAAGCTGGGACGCTTCCCTTTTCTCACATCTCCCAGCAAAGTGAACTGTGAGACAGCGAGTATCTGCCCTCCTGCATCGGATACGGAAAGATTCATTTTACCGTCATCATCTTCGAAGACCCTGAGTCCGGCAACTTTGTCAGCTATATAGCCTGCATCTTTTTCAGTGTCGCCTTTTTCGACGCCTATAAGGACCATCAGTCCTCTGTCTATCAGTCCTGTGACTTTATCATCAACAGTGACACTGCTTTTTTTGACTCTCTGCACTACTGCTCTCATGATTTTGTTCTGTATGCCTCCAGTATGCCCTGTACCCCCTTGAGGGATCTGCATATCTTTTCTACCTGTTCTCTGTCTTTTATGGAAAGTGTCAGGTCTATCTTTACTGTTTCGTCTTTGTTGGCCTTCGCATTTATCCCCAGTATGCTCACATCGAGATCCTCGCATATCTTTGATATGCTGGATATCATGCTCTTCTGGTCTTTGGCTATGAGACTTATCTCTGCATTGAAAGATTTGTCATCAGCAGATGTATCCCACTTGACGTCAATGAATCTGGCACGTTCCTTAGGCGAAAGCGACTTCAGATTGTCGCAGTCCCTCCTGTGCACCGATATACCTCTTCCCTTAGTGATGAAGCCTATTATGTCATCTCCCGGAACAGGATTGCAGCATCTTGCCATCCTTATCATGAGGTTATCGACACCTTCGACTATGACTCCCGATTTGTCATTTGTCTTTTTTCGTTCTGAATTTTCTATGCGTTTGGCAGTCTTATCGCTTATCTCATGGAGTCCCGAAAGCAGACTGCCGGATTTTTCTTCTTCTTCTTTTTTTACTTCGTTTTCGTAGCTGTTCAGCAGGTTCAGGACCTTGCTCTGCAGGCTTCCTCCATTGCTGAGCTGGGTATAGAGCTCTTCTGCATTCTTGTATCCAAGGGCTTTGACTGCCTTGTTCACAAAAGCATTTTTCAGGAGAAGTTTAGGGTCATAGCCTTTTTTGCGTATATAGCGGTCGATGAGCTCCTTGCCTTTGTCGACTGCATCCGATTTGTTTTCTTTTTTCAGCCACTGCCTTATCTTGTTTCTCGCTGAACTGCTCTTGGCTATCTTGAGCCAGTCTATGCTTGGCCCTGCAGCATTCGGAGATGTCACTATCTCTACGATATCGCCGTTTTCGAGCTTGTGGTCTATAGTGACCATCTTGCCGTTGTCCTTGGCGCCTACGCATCTGCATCCTACATCCGAGTGTATCTTGAATGCAAAGTCCAGAGGCGTCGATCCGGCCGGCAGCTCTATGACGTCGCCCTGAGGCGTGAATACAAACACCTGGCTTGAAAAAAGATCCATTTTGAGGGATTCAAGGAACTCCTTCGGGTCGTTGACATCTTTCTGCCATTCCAGTGCCTGTCTGAGCCACGAAAGCTTGACTTCCTCTTTGTCGGACTTGATACCTTCTTTATATTTCCAGTGTGCTGCGATACCGTATTCTGCTATACGATGCATCTCGTATGTTCTTATCTGTATCTCAAAAGGCTTTCCTGTGTCGCCTATGACAGTAGTATGCAGCGACTGATACATATTAGGTTTCGGCATCGCAATATAGTCCTTGAATCTGCCCGGTATAGGAGTCCACATCGTGTGTACCATACCAAGTACAGCATAACAGTCACGGACCGTCTCAACGATTATCCTCACAGCCATAAGATCGAATATCTCGTCGATAGTCTTTCTCTGATACTTCATTTTCTTGTAAATGCTGTAAAAATGTTTTGACCGTCCGTAGATGTCATATTTTATATCTATTTCATCGAGAGATTTTTTTATCTTTTCGACTACTCTGTTTATCGCTTCCTCACGTTCGTCCTTACGTTCGCTCACCTGTTCTGCAAGATCGTAATATGCTTCAGGTTCAAGGAATTTCAGTGCGATATCCTCCAGTTCCATTTTCATAGCATATATACCGAGTCTTGCCGCAAGCGGTGCATATATATCCAGCGTCTCACGACATTTCTCGATTATCTTGTCATGCGTCATGTAGTTGATCGTCCTCAGATTGTGGAGTCTGTCTGAAAGTTTTATTATCAGTACTCTGATATCCTTGGACATTGCCAGGAACATCTTTCTGAGATTTTCTGCCTGCCTTTTTTCTTTGCTTTCAAACTTCAGAGAACCAAGTTTGGTCACACCGTCTACAAGGAGCTCCACTTCCTCGCCGAAATCATCGATCAGCTGCTCTCTTGTATACGGTGTGTCTTCAACTACATCATGAAGAAGTCCCGCTACGATAGTCTCTTCATCCATACCCAGATCCGCCAGTATTTCTGCTACTGCCATAGGGTGTATGAGATACGGTTCACCTGATTTTCTAAGCTGCCCGCGATGCATTTCTTCCGCAACATCATAGGCATGACCTATCAGGTCGATATCATATTTGGGATTAAATTTTAGAATCGTTTCCAGAAATTCGCTTTTCTTCTTCATAACTGCCTGTTTACCTTACTTTTTATTATTGCCTTTTACATATCTTTTAGATCTCTTCTGATTGCTGGCATTCTTTGCTTTTTTTGCACTTTCGCTTTCTGCAGTCTTTGCAGCAGGAGCTGATGATGCATCGCTGCTTTCTTTTTCTTCTGCAGGTGCTTCCATAGCTGCTTTTTTCTTTGATTTCTTTGATGCCTTTGTATTTGCCAGCACATGCTTTTCGTAGTCCGAAAGATGTGTTTTTCTGCTGAAGTCATAGTACAGCGGGCTGCACGTAGCTATCGAGGAATATGCTCCTGCAAGTACACCTACCATGAGAGGCAGTATGAACTCTCTTATAGCAGATCCTGCAAATATCAGCATAGGCACCATGACGATGAGCGTCGTAGCAGATGTCATAAGTGATCTTCCCAGCGTCTGAGTTATACTTTTGTCTATGAGCTCCGCCAGATCTCCGCTTCTGTGGGATCTGAGATTTTCTCTTATCCTGTCGAATATAACGATGGTATCGTTGATGGAATATCCCACTACTGTAAGTATACCCGCAATGAACGGATTGTTTACAGTAACATTGAATATCGCATAGAATGCTATGACTATAAGTACGTCGTGGAG
>CAKQUI010000093.1 GCA_934277495.1 uncultured Clostridia bacterium
AAATAATAGAGTGCTAACAACGAGTGGATACGGAGGTATAAGATAAATGGCAAAGAAACAATTCAAAGCAGAGTCCAAGAGACTTCTGGATATGATGATCAATTCGATCTACACACATAACGAGATATTTTTAAGAGAGCTGATCTCCAACGCCAGCGATGCTATAGACAAGCTCTATTACAAGAGTCTGACAGACGGCAATACAGGTATATCAAGGGATGACTTTTCCATCAGGATAGAGACTGATGAGAACGCAAGGACTCTCAGGATAGAAGACAACGGCATGGGCATGACTAAAGAAGAACTGGAAAACAATCTCGGCACCATAGCAAAGAGCGGTTCCCTGGACTTCAAGTCAGACATGGAGAAAAAAGAAGACATAGATATCATCGGACAGTTCGGTGTGGGATTCTATTCAGCTTTCATGGTCAGCGACAAAGTAAATGTTGTCAGCAAGGCGTATGGAGAGGATCAGGCATATGAATGGGAGTCATCCGGAGCTGACGGATATACCATCAAAGAGGCGGATAAAGAGACAAACGGTACAGTGATAACGCTGAGCCTCAAGGCTGACACAGAAGATGAGAAATACAGCGAATATCTTGACACATACAAGATCAAGAGCCTGATAAAGAAATACTCAGACTATATCAGATACCCGATAACGATGATGGTAGAGAAGTCACGTCTCAAAGAGGGTAGCGAAGATGAATATGAGAAGTATTCAGAACTTGAGACACTGAACAGCATGGTGCCTCTCTGGAAGAGAAACAAGAGCGAGCTGACAGACGATGACTACAACAGCTTTTACAAGGAGAAGTTCTTTGACTTCACAGATCCTGCAAAGGTCATCCATACGAATGTGGAAGGCGTCGTAAGCTATACATCACTGCTGTTCATACCGTCAAAGGCTCCATACAACTACTACAGCAAGGATTACGAGAAAGGTCTGCAGCTGTATTCATCAGGAGTACTGATCATGGACAAGTGTGCAGATCTGCTGCCGGACTACTTCAGTTTCGTAAAGGGTCTTGTGGACTCCCAGGATCTTTCCCTGAATATTTCAAGAGAGATGCTGCAGCATGACAGACAGCTCAAGGCTATCGCACAGCGTCTCGAAAAGAAGATAAAGAGCGAACTGCTGGAGATGCAGAGCAAAGACAGAGACAAGTATCTCGAATTCTTCAAAAATTTCGGCATCCAGCTCAAATACGGTATCTATGATAATTTCGGGGCCAACAAGGACAAGCTGAAGGATCTGGTGATGTTCTATTCATCTAAGGAGAAAGCTCTTGTGACACTTTCCGAATATGTCAGCAGGATGAAGCCTGATGACAAGTTCATATACTATGCATGCGGTGAAAGCATTGACAAGATAGATAAACTCCCTCAGACAGAGCTCCTGAAGGACAAAGACTACGAGATACTGTATATGACAGACGATATAGATGAATTTGCAGTACAGATACTCCACGAGTTCGACGGCAAGGAATTCAAATCTGTTTCAGCAGAAGACCTTGAGATAGAAGAAACAGCTGAAGAAAAGGAAAAGGCTGAAAAACAGGCGGAAGAGAGCAAGGATATGCTGGAGGCAATGAAGGATGCCCTGGAAGGCAAGGTAGCAGAGGTGCGCCTGTCCCAGAGACTCAAGAGCCATCCTGTATGCCTGACTACGAAGGGTGGTCTTTCCATAGAAATGGAAAAAGTCCTCAACTCGATGCCGATGGATCAGAAAGTCAAGTCAGAGAGAGTCCTTGAGATCAACGCCGGACACCCTGTTCTTGAGACACTGAAAAAATCATACGAAGCAGACAAAGACAGCATAAAGATGTATTCAGAACTTCTCTACAATCAGGCTCTCCTGATAGAAGGACTCCCTGTAGAAGATCCTGTAGCATTTTCAAATTCGATCTGCGAACTGATGACAAAGTAGTACCATTATGGTATAATTCAACCTGCATGGAAAACCCGCCATGCAGGTTTTTTTTATGACCTGCCCAAATCTTGAAGTCTTATCCCAGCGAACTTGCGAGCTGAGGAAGGTCTCATGCAAACATCGAAGTGCTTTAGCACGTGGCAGTGTACTGCATGATTTGGCGCGCAGGTCAAACACAGAAATTGCAGAGCTTTAGCTCGTGGCAATTTTTCAGTGTAATGGTTTTACCAAATCATAAAAGATAAGGAGAACAAGGATATTGAGATCATTGACATCGGTTGAAATTTTAGAAAAAGTATCGGATTCAGGCGTTGCTAAAGCGAATTCGAGCATATGGAAGTTGTTTTTACTGGCGGTTCTTGCCGGGGCGTTCATCGCATTCGGAGCCAATGGCTCGATGACTGTTTCCTTCGGCTTTCTGGCAGATCCGGACCCGGAAATGATCGGCATAGGCAAACTCGCATCGGCTGCAATATTCCCTGTGGGCCTGATGATGGTAGTGCTTTGTGGAGCGGAGCTTTTCACAGGCAATACTCTGATGGTGACAGGACTGCTTGACGGTAAAATAAAAGTATCAGGAATGCTGAAAAACTGGATAATAGTATACATAGGCAATTTTGTCGGAGCACTGCTCGTAGCAGCACTGATAAACTATTCAGGACTGCTGGAGAGCGGCGGAGGTATGCTTGGAGCTTTCGTTGTCAAAACGGCTGCAGCCAAGACGAGCCTGAGCTTCGGCAGAGCGTTCGTACTCGGTATCATGTGCAACTGGCTGGTCTGTCTGGCTGTATGGATGTCCACCGGCGCTACAGAAACGATAGGTAAGATATTCTCGATACTTTTCTGCATAGGACTTTTCGTCCTTTCGGGGTTTGAGCACAGTATCGCAAACATGTACTTCATACCTGCAGGAATAATGGCATCGGGAAACAGTGCTTTCGTCGATCTGCTGGGCACTGATATTTCAGGGCTTACAGTAGCAGGCTTCCTCACGAACAATCTGCTGCCGGTAACACTTGGCAATATAGTCGGAGGATGCGGTTTTGTCGGCGTCATGTACTGGGTATGCCACAGGAAAGGTAAATAAGAGGTTATTATAATATGAAAAGAATTGCGATCATAGACGGCAACAGCCTGATAAACAGGGCCTATTATGCCATGAGGAATCCGATGATAACAAAAGAGGGTATATATACCCACGGTATATTCGGTTTTCTTAACATGATGGACAAGATAAGACATGACTACGAGCCTGAATATATGGCAATAGCTTTCGATATGAAGGCGCCTACATTCAGACACAAGGCATATGAAGAATACAAGGCAGGCAGGAAAAAAATGCCGCCTGAACTTGCTATGCAGATACCGCTGCTGAAAGATATCCTCAGTGCCATGAATATAAAGCAGCTCGAACTTGAAGGTTTTGAAGCTGACGATATCATAGGCACAGTGGCAAGAGAAGCAGAAGAAAACGGCCTTGAGCCATATATAATCACTGGCGACAAGGATGAACTGCAGCTGGCAACAGATGTTGTAAAGGTAATAATCACACGCAAGGGAGTATCTGAATTCGAGATATACGACAGGCAGGCGATGATAGACAAATACGGTTTCACGCCTTCCCAGTTCATAGACTACAAAGGTCTGATGGGCGACCAGTCGGACAATATCCCGGGTATCCCTGGAGTAGGTGAGAAGACAGCATCGAAGCTAATATTGGAATTCGGCAGCGTGGAGAACCTGATAGAAAACTACGAGACTATAAAACAGAAAGGTCTGCGTACAAAGGTTGAAGAAAATGCACAGCTTGCAATGATGAGCAAGCGCCTGGCAACGATAAATGTCAATGTTCCTTTAGACATAGACTTTGACGAGTTCCTGCTAAGGGATCCGGATTACGACAAGCTGATAGAACTTTACAGGAAGCTTGAATTCAACAAGTTCCTGAAGAAACTCAAAGTCACAGCAAATGATATATCAGCTTCAGAAACAGCAGAAAAAACAATATACAAAGATACATCCTCCTTTGACAGAGTGCTTGTAAGCAGCAGCAGAGAACTTGAAGACATCAGACTTGAGGGAGAGACTGTGATCAAGGTCTTCGGCGACGGCAGCCACCTCAGGACCCCTGAAATAGAAGGTATTGCTGCAATAAACTGCGACAGATACTATTATTTCGACTGCCGCAGCATAAGCGGTATATATGACTGGCTGGCAGCTCAGGATATATCCTTTACAGGTCATGATCTGAAGAACGACTACTATATGCTGATGAGCCAGGGCATGGATAGATTCGATACAGATTTCGATACGGCCGTAGTGCAGTATGTCATAGATTCCGGCAGGAGCAGCTACAGTCTGTCAGCTCTGTCCAATGAATATCTGCACACTTCTGTGAAAGATGAAAAAGAGTTCGATTCGGAAAACAGTCAGATGGACCTTTTTTCTGATAATGTAAGATCATATATGGATTACGGGTTCGAGGTATGTTCCGCTGTGCTGAACCTCAGGGAAGCCCAAAGCGATATACTCAGGAGGGAAGGCCTTGAAAAGGTAGCATATGAAGTGGAGATGCCTCTTGTGGAAGTCATGGCAGCCATGGAGCATGAAGGCGTCAGGACAGACAGAGCATATCTGGAAGAGTTCGGCAGGACACTTTCCGAAGAGATCGACGGGCTCTCAAAAGAGATAATAGAAATGGCAGGTGAGGAATTCAATATAAACTCGCCTCAGCAGCTTGGCGATATCCTCTTCGAAAAACTCGGACTTCCTGCAGGCAAGAAAACAAAACGTGGATATTCCACCAGTGCGGATATCCTTGAAAAGATAAAGGACAAGCATCCTATCGTTCCGGCTGTGCTGGAGTACAGGACCCTGGCAAAGCTCAAGAGCACATATATAGATGGTATGATACCGCTGATAGATCCTGAAGACGACAGGATACATGCACATTTCAACCAGACTGTGACTACGACAGGGCGTATCAGCTGCACAGAGCCGAACCTCCAGAACATACCTGTAAGGCAGGAGCTTGGCAGGAAGCTCAGGAAAGCATTCATACCTGATGATGAGTCATGTATGCTGGTGGGTGCCGATTATTCACAGATCGAGCTCAGAGTGCTGGCACATATGTCCGCAGACGAAGGACTGATACGTGCTTTCAACAACGGCGAGGATATACACAGAGCGACAGCAGCCAATGTGCTGGGCGTTCCGGAAAAAGATATAACCATAGAGGAGCGCAGCCGGGCCAAAGCGGTGAACTTCGGTGTGATATACGGCATGAGTTCCTTCGGACTGTCCAGCGAGCTGAATATAACAAGAAAAGATGCTGATGAATATATAAAGGCATATTTTGAGAAGCATGACGCTGTAAAGCGCTTCATGGATTCACAGGTCAGCTTCTGCAGAGAAAACGGCTATGTGACCACGATAATGGGCAGAAAAAGATATATCAAGGAGATAAATGCATCTGCATATGTGGTACGTCAGGTAGGAGAGCGCCTTGCGATGAACACTCCTATACAGGGCAGTGCAGCTGATATAATAAAGATCGCCATGATAAAGGTATACAGAGCACTGAGGGATCAGGGACTGAAGTCCCGTCTGATCCTGCAGATACACGATGAACTGATAATAAATGCGCACGATGACGAGCGGACAGCTGTGGAGAAACTGCTGACAGAGAACATGGAGTCTGCATTCGAGCTGGCAGTCAGCCTCAAGGCAGATCTCAACGAAGGCATGAACTGGTACGATCTGAAATGATGCAAAAGCAGCTGTATATGTGCAGACTGAAAACATTGCAGCAAAAAAGTGCGGAGACATATTTTAGTAAAATTGTCTTCCGCACTTTTTCTGTATCATGATATGTTTCGCTTGCAGATTTTTGCTACTTTATGTCTGACGCCAGCTTTTCTTCATAATGTATCAGGTTCATCAGAGCCGCCTTGCCGGTACTGCTGAGATTGCAGTGGTATGATATGATATTGGCATCTTTTGATTTCGATGCGAATATATCACATTCACTGCTTTTGAGGACAGATGAAGGTTCATTTTCGCCAAGACTCAGAGCCTTTCTGAAGAATGTTCCCGGCTGGCTGCCTGACTTCCAGGTCATGGATGTATCGCTGTCTTTGTAATTTATGTTGCAAAGACCTGACGTAGTGCTGAACATGCCGGACATTTCAGACAGAGTGCTTTCGTCAAGGCTTCTGGCGTCTATCGTAGCCTTGAATCTGCCGCCGGATGTGGATATCGAAGTTATATCCGATACTGCGATGACTTCACCTGTATCGTCATCCTGCTTGAATACACCGGTCTTGAGCGTGTACATCAGACTGATGATATTGTCGCTGGACTGATTTGTCATAACGCTTGACGGCATATCAGTTTCAGTCATAGTGTATACGAAGCTGTCCTGAAGTTTGTCGAATCTGTTTTTCATGCTTTCGTATGAACTGTTGAATTTCTTGGTGAAGCTGTCGATGTTATTATCGTCTATGACAACGACAGCAGTAGCCGATTTTGGTATATGTCCGTCTGATACGTCACATTTGAATGAGGCTACCTGAAACAGCTTGCCGGAACTTTTCTGGGATGCCAGGAGGTTGCCTATGACATTAACAGGATTAGGGTAGTCGTTGTCTGTATCGAAAGGATCTTTGTTATCAGACATGGACATTGTGATGGTGTACGCATTGGAATACTTCGGCGATGTACGTTTCAAAGATGCGCTCATTATACCTCTGAGAGTGTATGCTCCCGATGTATAGAGTCCGAGGTCCTTGCTGTATTCGAGGTTGATGAAGTTGTCTGAACTGCAGACTGATGAAGGCAGTTCCTTTGCTCCCGTGTATTCTCCTGAATCATCTTCGGTGACTATGAGATTTATCGTGCCGTGTTCATCTGCACCCATAAGTGCGGTCATGCCTATTGCCAGAGTTTCCATTGAATTTTTGAAAGCTCCGGTTTTGACAGAACACTGCATCGTCATGTCCTGTGCCTTTTTCTTGCCTGATGTGGCAGGATTTGTGATGATCATATAATGAGTGTCGGATTTTGTGATCTTGAGACTGTTTTTCTGAGCCCATGATCTAAGATATTCCGAAACAAGTGAATACTCACCTTTATCTCCGGAAAAATTGGATTCAAGTTCTTCGTAGGCTGGCTGAAGAGCTTCTTTGAGCACCTGTTCTCTGGTGGCTTCGCCTGTTGAGCAGCCGCTTAGTAAGAATGAAAAAATCAGGGCAGAAACCGAAATAACTGCTAAAAAACGCTTCATTTGTGATATTTCTCCTTGTTAATCTATGTAAATGCTAATATAATGTAAGTTAATAATATAATACCACATGAAATGAATAATTTGTTAAGATTAGGTGAAAGTTCTTAATATATGAAGGAGAAAAAAATGGAAACTAAAAATTTTGTAATCAGAGATACTGAGTTCGGCGATTACGAATATTTTTCCAGATGGGAAACCGACCCTGACGTTGTCAGATATCTGAGTTTCGACGAGGACAGGACATATGAAGATGTTGTCAGGGAAGGTCTGAAGAATCTCCAGGACCCGGACAAGCTTGATTTCACTATAGTCTCGCGGGCAGCGGAGAAACCTATCGGAAGGATATGCATATCACGTATAGACAGACATTCGGATTCGCTGGACATAACAAAGATGTATATAGGTGAAAAGAAGCTCTGGGGCAACGGTATAGCGAGGGAGATAATGATCGAACTTCTGGAATACTGTTTCACTTTTCTTCATATGGAGCGTATCACTATCGACTTCTATACAGGAAATAAAAGAGCGTCCTCACTGTACGAAAGCCTTGGATTCAGATCAGAAGGCACTGCAAGACATGCTGCAAGGAAAGACGGGAAATATTATGATCTGAATTTAATGTCCATGCTTAGATCAGAGTTTTTCGGTGAGAACAAATAACCGGAGAGCGGACGGCTACCATAAACAGGCAGACAGAATGCATACATATATGTGTGCATTTTTTGTGTGCATGACGCTTTGCCAGAGCCGCAGGAAATGATGCAGAAAAAGCACGAAAAAAAGTATCGTAAAATATTATTTTGCATATTGACGACACCATTATTTGGTGTATAATCTTCAATGGAACAAAAAAACAACAAGATATAGTGGTATAAAAAGGAGATATAAATGGATCAGATAAAACAAATCATAAAGCGTGACGGCAGGACTGTTGACTTCAATATCGACAAGATAACAGAGGCTATATACAGAGCAGCTAAAGTACTGGGGGGAAAAGACCATGATATGGCGCAGTATCTTGCAAGACAGGTGGAGCTTTATCTGCTGGAAGTATGTCACAACGATATACCGACTGTCGAACAGATACAGGATGCTGTTGAAAAAGTCCTCATCGAAAACGGACATGCCAGGACAGCCAAGGAGTATATCCTTTACAGAGCTGAGCGTACCCGTGTCAGGGATATGAATACAAGGCTCATGAAGATCTATGAGGATCTGACTTTCAAAGAAGCCAAAGACAACGATACAAAGAGAGAGAACGCCAACATAGACGGTGATACGGCTATGGGTACTATGCTCAAATACGGATCCGAAGGCGCCAAGCAGTTTTATGAAATGTTTGTCCTCAAGCCTGAACATGCAAAAGCCCACAGAGAAGGCGACATACATATCCATGACATGGACTTCCTGACTCTTACCACTACATGCTGTCAGATAGATATCGAAAAGCTTTTCAAGGGCGGTTTCTCCACAGGACACGGATTTCTGAGAGAGCCTAACGACATACAGAGCTACAGTGCTCTGGCATGTATAGCGATACAGTCGAACCAGAACGATCAGCACGGAGGTCAGAGTATACCTGACTTCGATTACGGTATGGCCAACGGCGTCAAGAAAACATACAGGAAACTGTACTGGACGAA
>CAKQUI010000094.1 GCA_934277495.1 uncultured Clostridia bacterium
TATATCCCAATGATCCAGCAGGTACAGCACGTTGAATATGGTAACGCTGACGCTACAAGAGCTGCAGTTAAGAACCTGATCGCAGTTGGCGAAAAAGTTGCTGCTATCATCGTTGAACCTATCCAGGGTGAAGGCGGAGTTATCATTCCTCCTAAAGGATACCTCAAAGAGCTCAGAGCAATCGCTGACGAATACGGCTGCTGCCTGATCTTCGATGAAATCCAGACTGGTATGGGTAGAACTGGTACAATGTGGAGATGCGAAGTTGAAGACGTTACTCCAGACATCATGACTTATGGTAAGGCTACATCAGGTGGTCTGGTACCTATCACTGGTATCATCGCAAGACCTTGGACTTATGAACAGTCAGGTATCGGAACTGGTGAAAAGGGCAAGATGTTCAGCAACCCATGGATCCTCGGATCACCTACATTCGGTGGTAACCCACTCGCTTGCTCAGCATTCATCGCTACTATCAAGTACATGCTCGAGCATGATATCCCTGGTCAGTCAAAGGAAAAGGGAGATCACTACTTAGAAGGTCTGAACAAACTGATGGAAAAATACCCAACAGTTCTGAAGGCTGTAAGAGGCGCTGGTATGCTGATCTGTATGGAATTCCCAGAAGCAGAAGTTGGCTACGAAGTAACTAAGGGTCTGTTCTCAAGACACGTAATGACTGCTGGTACATTAGTAAATGCCAAGACAGTAAGAATCGAGCCACCTATCACTCAGAGCCACGAGACTATCGACAAGGTATTAAAGTGCATCGAAGAAGCTATCATCGATGTTAAGGCTGAATTCAATCTGTAAGGATAAAACCGTAGATTCGGATATCGGTGTAATATTCATCTAAATACCTCAGGACCCCGCCGGGTAACGGCGGGGTCTTGAATTTTTTCAGGACAAAAAAAGAACCGGATGATCTCCGGTCGTTTTGATGTTTTATAGAGCCTTTTTTTCATACTCTGGTAGCGAGCTGCATCAGGGCAGCTTTTTCTCCAGCAGTACAAGGTCTACGTCAGGTATACCGTTGAATCTGCAGGGCACTACTGCGATCTCGCTGTATCCACGGTGGCTGTAGAATTTCCTTGCTGCAGCATTCAGCACGTTGGTATCCATACGCAGATAACTGCATCCGTTTTCCAGCGCATATTTTTCATAGAACTCTACGAATGACGATCCGAACCCCTGCCCTTTTGTATACGGGTCGATGACGAGAGTGTGAAGGACCATTATCTCATCGTCGGCTGCATCGTACTGCCATGGAGCGCCTGCATATGCGTCCACCTGGATCTGGTTTATCACTGCCGTGCCCACTGCTTTGCCGTCATGTTCAGCAATGAAAAGGTCGCCTCTTTCCAGGGCTTCTTCTGCAGTAATTCTTGTAGGGTATACACTGCGCACCCAGCCGATTTTCACGTGTCCTGCTTCTTCTTCGGTATGTATATGATCATAGATCGCAGCAATAGCGTCGAGATCAGAAGAAGTCGCTTTTCTTATTATCGTTTCCATATTTGATCTCCTTGAAAGTTTGTCTGATTGGATATCTCCTGTATGAATGATATCACGTCAGGCGTTCCTGCGCCACATCATTATCTGAAAAACACAGAAGCAAAGTTTTCGGTCGAAATTTTC
Organism: uncultured Clostridia bacterium; assembly: GCA_934277495.1. Lineage (GTDB taxonomy): Bacteria > Bacillota > Clostridia > Peptostreptococcales > Anaerovoracaceae > Lentihominibacter. The sequence continues at coordinate 1,639 of CAKQUI010000094.1, forward strand.
TGGCAGCGGCAGCGTATAAGCGTATAATCCCGTGGAAAGAGCTGCGACTTTGTGATAAAATAAACATGGATAGTTTTATGAGGCGGTCACAGGATCGCCCGGTCGGGATGTTTTATTTATGGAGAATAATTATGCGTATTTTTGACACAAAGGTGCAGGAACTGAAGTACAAGGTGCTCATGGAGCTGGCGTGGCAGACATGGAAAGGCAACGACGCCTTCATGGTCTTCAATGAGATAGCCAATGAGATCATCAAGAAGGGCGAACCGCCGATGAGCTGCTGTATATACAAGGACAGAGCTATCGTTGCGGAAAGGATAAGGCTGGCACTGGGAGGTGACAAAAATAACCCCAACGTCATACAGGTCATAGGTATCGCCTGCGATGAATGTCCTGTAGCAGGACATGTAGTCACTGATATGTGCAGAGGCTGCGTCGCACACAGATGCGGAGACGCCTGCAGGCCGGGAGCCATAACTTTTGACGATGAACAGGTGGCACATATAGACAAGAGCAAGTGCGTCGAGTGCGGCAGATGCGCCAAGGTATGTCCGTACAGCGCTATCGTGGATTTCAAGAGACCATGTGAGAAAGCATGCAAAGTCAAGGCTATAAGCATGGCCAGCGACGGAGTGGCCTCCATCGACAGTGAAAAGTGTCTGGCATGCGGAGCCTGCGTATACCAGTGTCCTTTCGGAGCGACCGTAGACGTTTCCAGCATCACCGATGTGATAAAGACACTTATGGCAAGCAAAGACAACACCGAGTTCAGGGTGCATGCAGTAGTGGCGCCTGCCATCGCAGGACAGTTCACATATGCAAAGCCGGGGCAGATACTCAGCGCCATAAAGGATATCGGCTTTTACAGCATAGAGGAGGCAGCTCTGGGGGCAGATATAGTAGCGTATCATGAAGCAGAAGAACTCAGGGAAAGAGAGTTCATGACATCCTCATGCTGCCCTGCGTTTGTGAAGTATATCGAGACGAAGTTCCCGTCGCTGACGGAACACATTTCCGAAAGCCTTTCCCCGATGGCTGTGACAGGCAAGCTGATAAAGGAAAGAGACCCTGATTCCAAAGTGGTTTTCATAGGTCCCTGCACTGCCAAGAAAGCCGAAGTGAGAAAACCGGAAGTCTCGCCATACATAGATTACGTCCTTACTTTTGAAGAGCTTCAGGCACTGATAGACAGCAAGGACATCGTAGTGAACGAACTGCCGGAGCTGGATATAAACGACGCATCATATTTCGGCAGGATCTTTGCACGTACAGGCGGAGTCACAGAGGCAGTGAAAGAAGCTGCAGCAGAACACGGTTTCGAGGATATGAAATTCGAACCGGCCGTATGCGACGGCATAGACAAGTGCAAGACAGCGCTTATGAAAGCCAGCAGAGGCATATATACAAACAATTTCGTGGAGGGCATGGTATGTATGGACGGCTGCATCGGAGGTGCAGGCTGTCTCACCCACGGGCAATCGAACAAATCAGGCATCGACAGCTACGGCAGGAAAGCAGAAAAGACAAAGATACTGCAGGCTGCGGGGCCTTATCTGGAGGATTAGTGCATGAGTTACAGAGTCAGACTCGATGTTTTCGAGGGACCCTTCGATCTGCTGGTGTATCTGATAGAACACGCACAGATGAACATTTACGATATCAACATCACAGATATCACAAGGCAGTATATGGATTATATCGAAACCATGAAAAACGCCGATATCGCTGTAGCATCTGAATTCATGGTGCTGGCGTCGGCGCTCCTTGAGATAAAGTCCAGGATGCTGCTGCCCAGGACAAGTATCGATGAAGATACCGGGACTGTTGCAGAGGACCCGAGGACAGAGCTGGTGGAAAAGCTGCTGGAATACAAGAAATACAAAGCTGTTTCGAAGATGCTCAGCCAGCGTTTCGAGGAAGGACTGGCTGTCCTTGAAAAACCCCAGGAGGATCTGGCTGTGTACACAAGAGAACCTGACGAATATCTCGAACTTGACGCAGGCAGGTTCGTCAGAGCTTTCGAACAGTTCCTTGCAAAGAAAAAGAAACTCGAAGAGATACGGGAGCACCACAAACGAAGCGAGAAACAGCGCATAACGACTGAGATCCGTATGGAAAATATAAAAAACTTTTTCACAGACAACGGATACAGAGAAGCAGATTTCAGAGAACTCATCGAAAAACGGGACGACAGGTACGATGTGGCTGTAACATTCTCTTCGGTACTGGAGATGATGAAAGAGCATAAGCTGGATGCTTTTCAGGAATATCTCTTCGGAGACATAAAAGTCGTTGCAAACGATGAACTTTTTCATGAAAACAGACAGGAGGAAGGGGCGGATACATGGCAAGCAGCAGAACAATAAAATCAGCGATAGAATCAATGATGTTCGTATGGGGCGAACCGCTGGATTCCAGAGATATCGCAGACATTTTCGGACTAGACAGAGATGAAGCCTGCGCCTGCTGCAGACAGCTGCAGGAGGAATACGAACGTGAAGGCAGAGGCATCGTCATAAGGGAAGTGAACAAATGCTTCCAGTTCGTGACACGCAGGGAGAATATAGATTACATCGAGCGTCTGTGCACTCCGGTGAAACACAGGCGGCTTTCCCAGTCGGCGCTGGAAGTCCTGGCAATAGTGGCATACCGTCAGCCGGTGACGAAGGGCGAAATAGAGTCTGTGCGTGGTATCAGATGCGACAGAGTCATCGAAGGCCTTGTCAAAAAGAACCTGGTGGCCGAGGTGGGCCGCTCGGATGCAGTAGGAAGACCAATACTTTACGGCACTACTGACGATTTCCTGAAGCATATGGGATTCAGCAGCCTGAAAGAGCTGCCGGATATAGAGGATATCGCAGGCTTGTTCGATGAAGAAGATGCTCCAAAGGATGCAGACGCCGCAAGTCTGCATCAGATATCCATAGATCTGGCCGGCCGATCCGGAGAGTAAAACAGCCGGAGCTGCAGCAGCATAAAAAAGTTATAACAGACCTCCGTGTCACATATCATGACATGGGGGTTTTTATTATGAAAAAAGAAAGATACATGATACTGTTCATCGCAGTTTCGCTGATAACTGCAGGCTGCTTCCTTTACAAATCGGGACACAGCAGTCTCGGCACGACTTCCGGGAACGCCGTGGATATTTCCGCAGGCCAGGCCATACTCATCGACGGTGACACCGGCAGGGCGCTTTATGAAAAATCAGCGGACGAAAAGGCTTATCCTGCAAGCACAACGAAGATAATGACTGCACTGCTGACCCTCGAAACACTTGAAAAATACGGGAGCCCGCTGACACAGCAGGTGGAGATACCTGCAGAAGCATCCGGGGTGGAAGGCTCTTCCCTCTACCTGTCGCCCGGTGAAAAGATATCCATGGAGGACCTGCTTTACGGACTGATGCTGGTGTCCGGCAATGATGCAGCAACAGCACTGGCGTGTATCATCGGCGGGACACAGGAGAATTTCGTGCAGATGATGAACGACAAAGCAAAGGAGCTGCACTGCGTCAACACGCATTTCGCCAATCCCAGCGGGCTTTTCGATGAGTCCCATTACACGACGGCAAGGGATATGTCTGTGATAGCAATGGAAGCCATGAAAGATCCGGTTTTCCGCAAGATCGTCGCAGCGAAGGACCACAAAGCACAGCGCAGCAGCAGCGATTATCTGACTTTCCACAACAAGAACAAGACCGTGTTCCAGTATGAAGGAGGCAACGGCATAAAGATAGGATATACGAAAGCGTCGGGACGGACACTGGTGGCGTCGGCAGAGCGTGACGGCAAAACCATGATATGCGTAGTAATGAGCGCACCGGACTGGTTCAACGACGCATACCGGCTGATGGACAGCGGGTTCGGAGAAAAATAGCGGCTTTGCCGCCTGTATCTGATGCAAATGTACATATCAGTCGATATCTCCTGCAGCAGGCATTCGTCCGCCTTTTGTTTTCGCAGTATAAGAACAAAAGTGGCTTCGCCACATTTTATCATATGAAACTTTTGTTGATATTCCGGAAATATCGAAAACGATATTTCCTACATAATAAAAAAGACGCAGAGTTGTGTACTCTGCGTCACGCTGGCTCAAGGTGCGACTGCCATATGGTCATCAGGTCCGGGACTTCCGGCCGGCGTCGACAGGAATCCGGCATCTTCGAGCTTCCTTATATTCTCTCTTTTGAAATCTATACTGGGGTGCACATAACGGTTCATCGTTATAGATATGCTGGAATGGCCAAGGATCTCGCTCAGCGTTTTCATATCGCAGCCAAGCTCGATGTATCTTGTGGCGAAAGTGTGACGCAGCGTATGAAAATGTACACCCTGCATACCCAGATCAGCAGTGTATTTTTTCAGTCTGCGCTGCAGCCTGCGTGGATCCATAGGACTGCTGCTCCCGGTCATGATGAAGTGATCCGGCTCATCTGTCTGAAACATCGAAAACAGCTCGGCAAGCCTGTCCGGTATCGGTATGACCCTTGCCGATGACGGCGTTTTAGGCGTTCCGATATGCAGCATGGTTTTTCTGCCGCTGCCAGCCTCAGGGTTTCTTATACGCTGGACAGTGTTTTTCACTGTCATCAGTTTTGAATCGGTCGATATGTGTTTCCACTGCAGCCCGCATATCTCGCCGATCCTGAGTCCTGTGATAAGTGAGCTCAGGACTGCAAGTTTGTAGATATCGATATCCTTTACAAGATACTGAGTAAACTGTTTCTGTTCTTTCATGGAAAGGACACGCATTTCCTTCTTCTCTATACGTGGATATGTAAACTGCAGGTCGGTCACACTGACGCCATTCTCGATACTGGCGTCGATGATGATCTTGCGTACCAGTGTAAGGATATCTCTGACAGTCTTTGCTGCAAGGTTTTTCTGATACAGAAGTTCATCATAAAAATCCGCCAGCATGCCGCCGTCGAGCTCTGCAGCGATGCATGTCCCCAGACTTGATATTATGTGATTTTCCATCATACAGCGGTATTTTGCAATGGTGGATGTCTTCAGCCTCACGGAATTCATATCCAGCCACTTTTCACAATACGCAGCAAAAGTTTCCGGAGCCTGTCCATCGGTCGTATCTGCAGATGATATTGCGGTAGCATCGCTCGCTGTTTCCGCCCTCTCGATATACTGATGCCGGCAGCAGTATCGATATCTTATCCTTCGTTTCTGCTCATGCCTTTTCGTATAACTGATATCCCGGTGCCTGTAACTATGATTTGGTTTTTCCATAAACGATACACTCCTTTTCGATTCTGACAAATTATCTGCTAAGCCTTTGCCTTATGAGCCGTATTGCTGCTTTTTCGGATGGAACCGGTGCGAAACACGGCTGCATACATATTGCAAAGCCTTTACGCTATAATGATATTCGACAGTTGACGGAAATAGTGGATATTACAGATCCGGTTAGAAAAAAGTTGTAATTTTGTGTTGTAGAATGTCAGAATATAGTGTACAATGAACTTAGATATTTGCAGGCGGTCCTGAACAAGAACAGGATACAATGCCGTATGGGGATGTAATTCAGACAGAAACTATATACTATCAGACGATCGCCGTTATCATACAGCGGTTTTGGTCGTGCAAGGAGAAAGAATTATAAACACCTGTAATTTATCACAGGTGTTTTTATTATTTCACAGGATATATTGATTTTGATAGCTACGGGCTACATGTAAAAGTTTCATCTGAAAATATAGAGTAAAGCCAGTTTTGATTTAGCTTATATGTGACGCAGAGTACACAACTCTGCGACAGTATACCGGTCTTTTAAGGCGGGAGCCGGTGACACGGCTGTGAAGTGAGGTCGCAATGATGACGCAGTCAGAAGTATCGCAGATCCAGATAGATGGATTTCTTGAAACTCTCAGGGCAGAAGGCAGGAGAGAAGGTGAGCTGGCCGGATACCGGCGTGTCACGGCGGAGCTTTGCAAGATCGCCAGAAGGCGTGGCAGCAGGCTTGACAAAAGAGTGCTGGCTGAGTGGAGATCACAGCAGGACATGAATGCAGCTCCGGGGACAGTGACAAACAGAGTCGTGAAGGCAAACCATTTCCTGCGGTATCTGGGACGTGAAGATCTGTGTTTTGCCATCGGCGGCAGGCTGGACCTGTCGGGGATGAAGTTCGGCAGCCTTGTTGCAGTCGAGCCGACAGACCAGAGATCTGCTGACAGGAGCATCTGCTGGAAATGCAGGTGTGTGAACTGCGGGCAGGAGAAAGTGATCCCTGCGAACCAGCTGAAAAAGGGCGTCCACACCAGCTGTGGCTGTATCAGAGAAACACGTCTTCAGAAGACCAACGGATATATAGACGGGACAAGCCTGAAAAACGTGCTTTCAGACAAGATCAGCAGCAACAACACAAGCGGACATAAAGGCGTTTTCCGGAAACGGGACAAATGGGCTGCGAGGATACAGTACAAGAAAAAGATATACTATCTTGGCGCCTATGACAGGTTCGAAGATGCTGTTGCAGCCAGGCAGACGGCAGAAAAACGTATAAAGGACGATGCTGCAGATCTTCTGGAAAAGATAGCAGGATCAGACGGACCCAAGCGACAGAAAGGATACTTATGAAAAGAAATTCACAAACAGCAAGAGGAAAAGAAAAGACATCGGTGATGCATCGTGTCTGGACAGTAGTGGGAGTGGTACTCTGCGTCATACTGATACCGATACTCATAATCAACTGTACGATGATAGTAAAAAGTTTCACCAACAAGGATCAGGTGCCTGATATCGGCGGGACATTCCCGATGATCGTCCTCACGGATTCCATGTATCCGGAGATCGAGTCCGGCGATCTGATCATATGTCACACTATAGATGCAGATGAAGTCAAAAAAGGTGACATAATCTGCTTTTATGATCCCGAAGGCAACGGCACGTCAGCTGTGACTCACAGGATAACTAAAGTCACGAAGGACGATAAAGGCCAGCTGGCATGGCAGACAAAGGGTGATGCCAACAACACCGAGGACAGCACGCTGGTACCGGCAAAGAATCTCATCGGTATCTACCAGAAAAGTTTCAAAGGTCTCGGAAGCGCAGCGATGTTTTTCCAGACGACTCCGGGTCTGATAATCTGCGTAGTATGTCCGATCATAATACTTGTGGCCTACGATATCATCCGCCGCAG
>CAKQUI010000095.1 GCA_934277495.1 uncultured Clostridia bacterium
CCAGTATCGCATCAGTGCCTTCGTCTATATGCCAGTTTATCAGTTCCCGCAGTCTGCTGTGGTCTACGCTGCCATCCTCATGGAAAGGTGTTACGAGAGCCACTATCGATCCTTTTATCATTATGTCCTCCTTTTCTCCTGTTTATCAGCTCCGGAGCTGTTATCATGATCCGCTCCGGCCTGTTCTCCGCTTTTTACCGGTCTGGTACAAGTTCCTGTCCGGTGCGATGTGTGTCGTGTATACAGGGTATCTGCATGACGCATTTCTCATGCAAAGTCCCACTCAGTAACATATGCCCGCCGCCCGGCAAAGCAGTTTCTGCAATCGCTTTGAGTTTTTCATTCAGTGTGCCGGACTTTAATCCATGCAGGCCCCTTGTTTTTTCACGATCGCCGGTTACAGATCTGCTGCTGCCTATACAGCTCTGTCGGCTGCTTTATCTGCATTGCAGCTGGAGTCGTCTCTGCATAACACACATCGTACATATATATTATGCTGTCTGTGAAAATATGTGATTTTTTATGAGACTGCACCGCTGTGCTGATTTATAGGATCATATTAAGACTTGTAAATGAAGAGGCTCTATTATATATCCATTCATGACTGCTGGATTTCAGGGGATCTGCTGATCACAGTAGAATTTATCTTTCCTTTACGGTGAACCTGTGTGCCGCAAAATACGATGTCACAGGAATGACTATTATACATGCTGTTGCACTTATGATCATATTTATTATTCCTTGAGAAAATTCTCTGGAATTTATCATTGTTTCAAAAGAATAGTACATAGCAAAATTTATGAACATTATGAGATACTCACCTGCAAATATAAACAGCAGTGTATTTACAGTAGAGCTTAAAATGCTACTGCCTATTTTTAATCCCGAGCGTGTCAGCTCTTTTCGAGTCTGTTCCGGATTATGTCTTGCTACCTCGTAAACGCCTGATGCAACAGCTACAGCAGTATCTATCACAGCGCCAACAAGAGTCATGAGTATAACGAAAACCTCTATAACAGACATGTTCACCCCTATACTGCCGCTGTACCCGTTAGATTCTCTTATTTTACTTTGTCCAACGGTAGACATTCCCTGAAGATGGCCTCCGTAAATAAATACAAATATCAATATGGTCATTACAGCAGCAACGATCATTATTGATATGAAGGCTGCTTTGGTTTTATCATTCACTTCATTCTGATAAAATAATGTGATACAGATCACCAGCATTATTGCTGCTGGTGCCACTGCTGCCGGATGCAGTCCTACAGCAATGGCCGCTATCGAAAAAAACAGCACAGCAGCATTGAACATGAGTGTGATCAGCGTCTTTGCAGTACGATCCCCTCCAACAAGAAGCGAAAGCACGATAAAAATCAGTATAAGAACGACTATCATCATTTCCGGTCTCCTTTCCGCATAAACAGAGATGATGCTATTATGGCCAAAGGAATAGCAGCCAGTATTCCTATTGCGCCTGATAAAAACCTTGTGATTTCAAAGAAAGCATCGTACTTCAGAACTGTAAAAAAACCTATATCATTCCTCATTGAGATAATAAAAACCGGAATAACTGCAGCCATGTTAGTGAAAAACACAACATTGATCATCGTGCCTGATATATCATCTGCTACCTCTTTCGCAGAACAAACAAGAGACTTTACACTTATGTCCGGTGTTTTCCTTATAAGCTCGGCAGAACATGCTGTAATAGTAACAGCTACATCTATGATCGCACCAAGAGAACTTATCATGATCTGTGACAGGAACATGCGGTCTGCTTCCGCCACAGTATACGGTTCCGGAAGAAATTCCAAATACTCATATCCGATATCAGTTGCAGTCCATATAAGAAACATACATATACTGCCTACAAACACAAGTGCAGCAACTGTTGCAAGAAAAGAGACAAAAGCGGCTCGGCTTATTCCTTTTACCAGAACTATTATCATAAAATCGAAAAAAATACACGAGACCACCGAGATCACCAGTATATCCACACCTTTTATATACAGCATAGTCATTACAGTAAAAATAGCAACATCAACTGCAACACACGTAATTGTTAAGAGTCCCTGTTTTCCACCGAAAACAAGAAGCATGCCCAGCATTATTATGACCGCTGCAGCTATCCAGTGATCTCTTTTTATTCCAGTAATCAAGCTCTGTCCGTTATCAAGAAAAACCACATCACCAGTATGATACTTCTGATCGTACACGAGTGAACTGTCATAGCTGGATTCTATTTCTACTGTCTGTCCTTTGTTATTCCCATTTTTTATATCTATTCCTACAATTTGTTTTTCATTATGATTTTTGACATATATTACTTTGCCTGCCGGCTTATCGTACAATCCGAAATCATTATATACAAATACAAATGTCATTCCCCCGCAAAGCAGTATAATTATCAATTTGATAATAGTTGTATGTCGTCTATCCATACCCTGTATCACCTGTTTCCTTTATGAGCTGCTTGATTATTCCATGATATTGTTTCTAATTTTACTCCAACTAAATTCGATATTCAAGCATATTATTGTCTGATGTAAAGCTATCTAATAGTTACCTTTGCAGTCCGAGACCGTTTGTGATACAATGATTTATTAAGGATGCAGCAGATATACAGTCCGCTGCACTTGATACTATGCAAATAAATAGCAGTTTCCTGCACGGACCCTGAACGCCTCCGTGAAAGGGCGGTAACCATCCGGCAGCGCTGCAGAAAGAAGGAATATATGATAAAAGTAGATATTATTTCCGGTTTCCTGGGAGCCGGCAAAACAACATTCATCAAGGAGCTTATCTCCAAAGTTTTCAAAAATGAAAAAGTCGTGCTTATCGAAAATGAATTCGGCGAGATCGGTATAGACAGCGGTTTCATGAAAGAAGCCGGCATCGAGGTGACAGAAATGAACTCCGGCTGTATATGCTGCACCCTCGTCGGCGACTTTGCAAAAGCGCTGAAACAGGTTGCTGAAACATACAGCCCTGACAGGATCATCATCGAACCGTCAGGAGTGGGCAAACTCTCAGACGTAACAGCAGCCGTGGAAAGAATGGCTGAGGACGCCGATCTTGCAGTAAACAGCGCTATCACAGTAGTAGACGGCAAGAAGGCTCAGATGTATATGAAAAATTTCGGCGAGTTCTACAGCGACCAGCTGGAAAATGCGTCTACAGTAGTTGTCAGCAGGACTCAGATGATAGACGAATCAAAACTGTCAACAGTCCTTTCCATGATACAGGAGCACAATCCGTCAGCAACAGTCATCACGACGCCGTGGGACGAGCTTTCAGGCGACACCATCAAGGGTGCTCTGGAACACCAGACTCTGCCGATGCATGAACACCACCATGAACATGATGAGCATCATCACCACGATCACGATGACTCCTGCGGCTGCGGCCACGATCATGGGCATGAACATGACCGCGATGAATATCATCACCACGACCACGACGACTCCTGCGGCTGCGGTCACGACCATCACGACCACGAACATGAGCACGATGAACATCATCACCACGATCACGACGACTCCTGCGGCTGCAGTCACGACCATCACGACCACGAACATGAACACGACGAGCATCATCATCATGATCACGACGACTCCTGCGACTGCGGTCACGATCATCACCATCACGGTCATGAACACGATGAACATCATCACCACGATCACGACGACTCTTGCGACTGCGGTCACGACCATCACGATCACCACCATGCCGACGAGATATTCGACAGCTGGGGCATCGAAACAGTACGCAGATTCAGCCGCACAGAGATCGAAGACATACTCAAGCTTTTCAGCATGAACGATGATTTCGGCACGATCCTCCGTGCAAAAGGCATCATCAGCTCCCCTGACGGCAGCTGGTTCGAATTCGACATGGTACCGGACGAAACCGAGATCAGAGACCACAGTGCCGACTACACCGGCAGGATATGCGTCATAGGTACAGATCTGAAAAAAGACGACCTTGCAAAGCTTTTCAGCAACTGACACAGCAGCACTCTCACCGGACTGCACAACAGAACAAAGGACAGGATCTGACTGACATCTGATTTTTACAGCAAAGATCGTTTCGATACACATTTTCAGATGCAGATCCTGTTGATATCACGGAAACATCGCAGAAGGTGTTTCCATGCACTATAAGGAGATAATTGATACATGAGCATTCCTATTTATATATTCACAGGGCTGCTGGAAAGCGGCAAAACGACCCTGATGAAAGAGATCGCCGGAGAGCTTCTGGAACCCGGCAGGACCCTCCTCATTCTTACAGAAGAAGGCGAGGAGGAGTACGATGAAGCTTTCCTCAAAAAATACGACATAGAACTTATGAAGCTGGACGATGTTTCAGAGATCAACAGCAGCTTCTGGGAAAAATGCAAAGCAAAGAAGCCTGCTCAGATGGTAATGGAATACAACGGCATGTGGGACATGGACTCCCTGTTCAACAGCGGAGCGCCAGAAGATATTTTCATATACGGCATCTATTCGACAGTCGATGCAGACACAGTCGAGCTCTATCTGAACAATATGCGCAAACAGTTCCTGGAGCCGCTTCGTGACTCCAATCTGGTAATCTTCAACAGATGCGACGACAGCCACGACAGGCTGAAATTCAGACGTATCGTAAAGGGACTCAACCCGCCTGCTCAGATAGCCTTCGAGAAAAAAGACGGCACGATGTATGAAAATATCGAAGAAGTCCTGCCTTTCGATTATTCAAAGGACGTTGTAGAGATCGAAGACATCGACTACGGCCTGTGGTATCTTGACGCTCAGGAGAACCCCGGCAGATACATCGGTAAAGACATAGTCATGAAAGCACGTTTCTGCGCCAGCATGGAACCCGGACAGAGACACTTCGTTCCCGGCCGCCACGTCATGACATGCTGCGAAGACGATATCCAGTTCATGGGCTACATCTGCTACTACGACCAGCCCCTCACTTTCCAGCACGGCGACTGGGTAAAAGTCAGAGCCCGCTTCGATTTCGAATTCAACGACATCTACGGCGAAGAAGGCCCTGTACTCCACCTTGTAAATATCGAACCAGCCGAAGCCCCGGATATCGAACTGGTGACATTCAGCTGATAAGATGCGTGCTCCGCTATATATAGCAGGGGCTCACAGAATCCCAATCAGCTTTGATACTGAATCATTCACACATATATAGTTGATTTATACGGTTTCAACAATAGCATAAATATCATAAATCGACCAGATTACTCAAAATGGATCTGGTCGATTTATAGTTTTTGTTTGAAAACCATTGACAGTATTCATTGAATACCCTATAATCAAAAGGAGGAAAGTGGCTTTGCCACTTATTATCATATTAAACTTTTCTTGATATGCAGGAGAGCTGACATGAGTGTAAAAGAAATCCGCCAAAAGACCGGACTGTCACAGAGTAAATTTGCAGAAAGATACCGGATCCCTTTGCAAACTTTAAAGCAATGGGAATCAAGCGAAGGAAGTTCTTCCCACAGAAAACCTCCTGAGTATGTTGAGTTTCTTTTAAGCGAAGTTACTCAGCTGTCAAACAAGGACGAGGGCAAGTGTGCATGTGAAAAGAATATAGAGCCGAAAACGAACGCTGTATACTGTAATGTGCCCTCCAATAAGGTCATTCATACAATTCGTGCTGCCAAAGACTCGAGAGGGATCGCACGATTATGGCTGCGCTACATAGCTAAACAGTTCGAAGACCATACTCCACCGCTTACTTCTTCAGAGCTTGAATACCTTCTTAAGTGTGATCAATTAACACTATTCCAGAAATGCGCACTGAAAAGAGCTTATCAAAGAGATACTCCAACCCACCAGTATGTTATCAAACTCGGACACAAATGCGATACATCCTTTGCTTCGAAGCTATTAGAAAGGAGCCGAATGAATGTTAAACAATGAATATGAAGTGTTCAAAGCACTGAATACCGAATTGAAGGCAAATGATATCATGCTTGAGATAATCTGTGTCGGCGGTTTTGTCCTGAGCCATTACGGATTAAAACAGACTTTGGATATCGATGGATTCTATAAACGAACACGAGAAACCGATGAAATAATAGAGCGAGTAGGCGATATGTTCGGGATCAATACCGACGAGGAGCCATGGCTGAACAACTCAGTTCAAAGTATGAATGAACTGCCCGATAGATCTATTTGTGATATTCTGTATAAATTCTCAAATTTAACAGTCCTGATGCCACCCCTGGAATATATCGCCGGAATGAAACTTCAAAGCGGACGAGAAAAGGATATCGATGATGTAGCTCTGATAATAAAAAAAGAACATCATGATGATCCTGTAAAATTTATCAACCAGCTAAAAGAAAAATACGACTTTGACGATATCGATATATCATTGATACTCACCGCCTACGGCAAGGCCTACGGATTTGAATGGCTTGAGGAATATTATCAGAAACATGAATCAGAGTTGATAAATCTGATGTAAATTTTTTGTATTTACACAAAACTGGAAACAGTTTCTGCCGTATCAATGGTGATTTCCACATTGATACGGCATTCTTATTTAATACGCTTTTATTGACTTCACAGCGCTCCACTTGCCTACTTTCAGCTTGCCGCTAGATGTACGCCAGTACTGTCTTACTCTGAAATATCCTCTTTCTCCTGATGAAAATCCTGTCCATGTAAAGGACTTATAACCGTAATCACTTCTTTTGCACGATGTCATATAATTACGCCCTTTATTACTGAATTTCTTATTGTTGCTTACCTGGAACTGATAGTTATGGTAATACTGGTTGTCGTAGTTCTTTATTTTCACCTTTATCTCGCCCCAGTCAGGCCGGCTGAGAGAGATCGATGTGCGTGGCTGACCAAATACGGCGGCATGGTAGTTCCAACAATTTGACATTCCTAAACCCTTTTTATATGACTCCACGCAGTAATCAATATATGATTTATTTTTCTTTGCAGTCAGTCTTATGCTTGTCTTCTTAGTAGTCTTGTAAAGCTTCCCGTCCTTGTATATTTTGTAGCCTGTAGCTCCCTTGACTTTCTTCCAGTAGATCGTCACCGACTTTCCTTTTTTGTTTTTTGATTTTACTTTAGGCGCCGACGGCATGATCTTGAAACTTTTTGTTACTGAGCCTGTATAATTGCCTTTGAAAGTATATTTTATTTTGTGTTTTCCTATGGATTTGCAGTTTGTAAGATACTTTACTGTATAATCCTTGTTTTTCTTGTAGTAATATATCCAGCAGTCATCACCAAAGTCTATTATAGTCGGCGTCTTCCTTTTGCCGTTATAATGATATATATTATTATTTAAATCACAGGAAGTTATTTTCAAAGGCTTGATCGTAAAAGCCTTCTTCACACTGGATTTGAAATATACACCTGTCATATCATCATTATAAAAGTCATCATCATACTTGTAATATTTCTCCGACTTTACTGTCACATATGCAGTCCCTGCATTCAGGTTATCCGAATATGAAATTCTGCAATCATCTGTAATATCTTTTCCTGTACTGTTAAGTTTGACAGTCACATCAGGCTCTATAGGCTCCTCATCGTATGTATAACTGTTATGTTCCAGAGTTACAGCGATATCGTTTTCATCATAGTAAATATAAAAATATTTAGTTATACTGCCACTGTAGCCACCTTTGCCTCGAACTGTCACACTGGCCTCGCCAGCATCAATGTTATTCTGATATTCAAGATAATAGTCCTGATCCCTGATGAGCTCATCACCGTAATATGTCACACTTATCTCCGGATTTTTTGATATGCCATCATAGTAAAAAGACTCCTGAGAAAGAGTCACATCTGCATACCTGATATTTTTCGAATAATAACTCTTTGCATCCTTATTTGCAACTTTGTTGTTTATTGTGGTGCTTGTTTCATCCTCCTTGCTCTGAGTTTTCTGCTCACCGGATCTTACATCAGTATCGCCTTTCACCGCTGCCTGTCCACCTAATTCAGACCCGGCAGGCACTTTATCAGCGTCATTATCTGAACCAGCTCGGCTTTCATTATTGACCGATGCACCGCCGTCAGCCGTATTCCCAGCCTCAGCAAAAGCCGCCACCGGTGAAACAAGCGACACAGCCAGAAATACTGTCGCAATCAGATATACTATTTTTTTCTTCATATCACAACTCTCCTCCTTTGATATTACATTGGTGCAGCTTCCATCCTGCAATTCTATTTTATCACAACGCATTACAAAAACTATCAAAAAAACGGAGCATTTACAACTCCGTATGTTTTTTCAATTTGAATATCCTTATCATAAAGTAAAGAAAAGTGTCCAAAAATCGACAGCACCTCGTAAATCGCTATAATGAACGGCGCTGACACCTCAGATATCCCCATGTGAAAAGAAATGACTTTCTATTATCTAAATATTGAAGATGTCAAAGTAGATGTCAAATCGAGTCCACCAAGTTCCCTTTTCAAAAAAAAAAGACCGTAAGGCCTTTTTCTGGTGCGCCTTGAGGGACTTGAACCCCCACGCTCTCGCACTAGAACCTAAATCTAGCGTGTCTGCCAATTCCACCAAAGGCGCATATATCGTTTAAACAAAGACCTGACTTTCGTAAAGAAAATCAGGTCTTCTTCTGGTGATCCT
Organism: uncultured Clostridia bacterium; assembly: GCA_934277495.1. Taxonomy (GTDB): domain Bacteria; phylum Bacillota; class Clostridia; order Peptostreptococcales; family Anaerovoracaceae; genus Lentihominibacter. The sequence goes on from CAKQUI010000095.1 coordinate 8,638, forward strand.
ACCGGGAATCGAACCCGGGTTACCGCCGTGAAAGGGCGGTGTCTTGACCGCTTGACCATAGGACCAAAAAAAGCGGCAACGTCTTGCTTTCCCAGGCGGTCTCCCACCAAGTATCATAAGCGCTAAGGAGCTTAACTTCTGTGTTCGGTA
>CAKQUI010000096.1 GCA_934277495.1 uncultured Clostridia bacterium
TCATGTGCATACGCAGCCTGATAGCAGGCTACAAAGCAGAAACCGGCAGCAGCGACGACGCACGGGTGGCAGTGTTCAAAGTGACAGAGTCAGGAACAGCCACACAGCACATCGCAGATGAGTTCCAGCCGGGAGACAGCAAAGTATATGATGTGGTCGTGACCAATGAGAGTGAGACAGCCGTTGATTTCACCATCACAGCGGAATCTGCATACGATGATCTGCCTCTTGAAGCAGCCATGCTGGACTCAGACGGCAATGAGATATCAAAAGGCAGTATAGCAGCCGGAGACAAGGCTCAGCATACATATACGCTGAAAGTGAGCTGGCCGAAGGACAGGAACAGCTCGGACTATGCAGGCAAAGCAGATATGCTGACAGTGACCCTTGATGCGAAACAGGTGGACTGAGGAAAGGATCTTTATGAAACGGATAAATAAAAAAACAGGAGCCATCATTATCGGAGCGATCCTTTTGATACTGCTCATAGCGGGAGTAAGCGCCAGATATGTCAAAACAGACGAACAGAACGATTCAGCTGTGGCGAAGGATTTTTATTTCACCAGCGACATACTTGACGGCGGCACTCATACGATAACAGCGACTCAGGCGAACGGCACAGCAAAACTGGAGCTGACACTGATGAACCACGCAGACGATCTGAGATTTTCACAAACAGATATAGAATACAGCGTATCTGTAAAAGAAAACGGCAGCGATACTGAGCTTGCCACTGCAGCAGCAGGAACAAATATCACAGGCACGATAGCGAGCGGAGCTGGCAATGATCAGAAAGTGACCGTGACAGGACTTGAGCCCGGCAAAACGTACAAAGTGACGGCCACGACAGACAATATTTACAGCAAGACACTGACCGGCACTGTAAAAGTGAACAGCTCGGACAGCAGCCTGTACGGCAGCATAAACGACAAAGGCGAATATATCGAAGTGGCTGTGTGGACGAAAGACTATTCCGGGTCAGTCGAAGTTGCAGCAGCATCTTCACTCATACCGGACAATACGGACAGATACATGACATCGGCAGGAATCGGCAGCACAGTGACAGTCAGCGACTGGAAAAAGGACACATCCCATGCGTTCAGGTTTTTCAAGAACGACAGCAGCAAAACATACAGTCTTGAAATCAGCGGAAAGAAGGTAGTGGTCAATGAAAAATAGGAAACACCGGAATATGATATACTCCTGTGTACTGGCACTCTGCCTCATAGGGACCCTGGTAGTATCAGGAACCACCCTCGGAGTCCGTGCAGAAGACCAGACAGCAGAAACACAGATCCAGGAAACCCAGCAGGAAACCAGCAAAGATAAAGCAGAACAAACCCAGCAGGACACAGATAAAACCCCAGCAAAGGAAACAAAGAAAGACACAAAAGCAAGCACAGCGAAGCAGACAGCGGCAGGTAGCAAGCAGTCGAAGGTGGCGACGCAGGCCAGCATGGACTGGAATCATACGTCGGGGTCTGTAACGGTAGCTGGAAATGGAACTGATTCAGGGGATATTCAAGTTGCAAAGGGCAGTAATGAAGATAAATATACAGGAAAGAAATCTGTAGTATTTGACTATAATATTTCTGCGGCAAATACCGTAAATGGAGAACTGAATATCTCTGTTGCAGATTGCGGAATTATGTCCGACGATGACAGCGTTGAAATCTGGTATATCAACGGATCGGATATAACGAAAATCAGTGCAGACAATGTTGAAGTAACAGAAGGAAATGTAAGTTTTTCTGCAACAGAGCTGGGAGAATATATTGCAGTCAGCAATGTGGCTACTGCAGACTTAGCTAAAGGAAATGTTACTGTTAGTGAATCCAAGCTTACAGGGAAACGACAAGATGGCGGTAATGTAAGTGGAGAACAGTCAAAAAACAGTGATATGAAATATCGTGTTTCTCAAAGTAAGAATGAAACACGTGTTTCGTATATGATCACATTTTCTGGCGATATAAATAAGACTACTACAGTGATTGTGGATGGAATCAATACAACAAGCTCTATCAGTATTCCTGCCTGTGACACTACAAAAGTAGTAAAATTACGGCTCCGGAATGTTAACCAAGTGCATCATATATACTATGGAACCGGGATTCATGAGAAACAATCAGAAGAAGTAAAGAATAATGATGATTCAAAGCTCAATATTGAGAGTTATGATCCAAATGATGATTCTTCGGGAGAACTCTATATTCCGTATAAGATGAAGTCTCATGAGGAAGAAATCGCTTATGTATCTAAAACCAGTGGTGCAGATACGATCGGAAGCTATTGGGCGCTTGCTGGGATCGGTGGCGATGGATATACTAATAACTGTACAGGTCTGACTATTTCAAGTGGAACTTTACGTGTTTTAGGTCAGAATGCTAATGGCTCAACTGCTATTGGTGGTGGTGGTAATGGTGACGCACAGATTAAAATTTCTGGTGGAAACATTACGGCAATTTGTAGTAGTACGGGTTCCGCAATAGGTGGAGGTATAGGCTGGGTATATCGTGGAGGTGTAGCCGATGTTGATATTACTGGTGGCACAATCTATGCTGAAAATATGGGGTATTACACGAGAAGTAATAGATCTTATGGCGGTGTAGCGATTGGCAGTGGAAGTTCAACACATATGTATGGAAGTCAGGCCAACATTACCATTAGTGGAAATAGTGAGGTAACAGCATATGCACGCTATGGAAATGGCATAGGAAGCGGCAACAGTTATATGAGTGCCGCAGCAAATGCCAATATAAATATTAGTGGAAATAGTAAAGTAAAAACAAATGCATTAGGAGGAGGTACTAGTAAAGAAAATCAAGGTGGATCCGCTGATATTACGATAAAAGGAAATCCAACGGTAGATTGTATTAAATATGCAGATATTACAGAGAAATGGGATTCATCTTCAGAGAATATTTTAGGAGCCTTTGGAATCGGAGGCGGCAATAGTGCGGATACATATAATGGTGGAAAGGCTACCGTTAATGTTTATGGCGGAAAGGTAAATTGTAATGGGGGTAATATTGGTGGCGGAAATGCCAATGACACTGGAAATGGAGGAGATGCTTCTATCTATGTAACCGGTGGTACGCTGGACTGTGCTTCTATTGGCGGAGGTAACAGTGTTTCCGGCAAGCCTGGTGCGGTAAATAGTGATGATAATCCTGCGGGAGTAACCGTTACTGGCGGTACCGTGAAAACAGGCACCATCGGCGGTGGTACTAACGATAACGATGACATTGGCTTTGCGACGGCGGATATTTCCGGCGGTACGATCCAGGGTCAGTTTATTTTAGCAAATACCGATTCCTCGAAGAAATGTACTTTTAACATGACGGGAGGAACCATAAATAACAGCGGTCTTGGCAGTGATAAGTATGCCAGAGCGCAGGATAATGGCGGAGCCGTATATTTGACTGATGATAATGGTGAAGTAACACTGGCCGGCGGTACCATCAAGAGCAGTCACGGCATTTCGGGCGGAGCTATTTATCTGGCAGGAACAAACGGCAAAGTAAGCGTTGGTGGTACGACCATCGAAGACTGCTATGCAGAAAATGGCGGAGCCGTTTACATGACCAGCGGAGAATTTACACTGGCCGGGGATTCCGACAAGGGTGGGATCATTCAGGACTGCAAGGCTTCCAGCGATGGAAAAGCGATCGACGGTAACGGCGGTGCTGTATATCTGGAAAAAGGAAGCGTCACAGCAAGTGGCGGCACCATCGGTGTCAAGGACCATCCGAACAAAGCAGTTCTGGGCGGTGGTATTTATCTGGCGTCAGGAACCATGGATATTGCTGGTGGAACGGTGGCGTACAACAGTGCCAGCAGCAACGGTGGCGGTGCCTACCTTGATGGCGGTACACTGATCATGACCAGTGGAAAGCTGGACAGTAATACAGCGACTGCAAGTGGAGGCGGAGCTTATGTTTCCGGAGGAAACTTCAAACTGAACGGCAAGGATGCTGCGGTAAGCAGCAATACGGCGAAGAACGGTGCCGGCATCTATCTGACCGGTGGTACGCCGCAGCTTCTGGCAGGAAGCCTGACGGCAAACACCGCTTCGGAAAACGGCGGCGGTATCTACATAGACAAGCAGGATGTAGACTTTGCACCAACTGGAACAGTGACTGTATCAAAGAATACTGCCGTGAACGGCGGAGGTGTGTACATCGGCGGAACGGAATCCGATCGAGGAGGTCTGTCCGTAGACAAAAACAGTACCGGCTCCATGCAGTTCATGGACAATATAGCTAAGCAAAACGGCGGTGGCGCCTGCGTGGACTACGGTTCCTTTGAACTGGACAGCGACAAAGTCACGATGCAGGGCAACAGTGCAGCCAATGGCGGTGGCGTGGCAGTCATAAATGGTTCCTTCACACAGAATGGCGGTACCATCGGAGGCAGCAGCAGTAAGCCGAACAAGGCAGACAACGGCGGAGCTGTATATGTTTCCGGCGGTAATGTCACTTTCAATGATGGAAAGATACAGAACAACAGTGCTGAAAACGGTGGCGGTATCTTTGCATCTGAAGGAAAGGTACGTATGTTTGGCGGCAGTATCACAAGCAATACTGCAACAGCAGATGGCGGCGGTATCTATGTATCGTCTGCAGGCGATCCGGCAGACGTGGTGCTGAGAAGCGGTACCCTCAGCAGCAATACGGCAGGAAACAGCGATGCGAAGACCGGCAACGGCGGCGGTCTGGCAGTAGTCAGCAGCCAGGGCTCGAAAGACCATGTGATCATCGGGCTTAACGAAAAACACCCGAACCTGGATTTTACGACACGTAAATTCGATGCTTTCAACTATGACGATACAGCAGATGATAATAAAAGCCATGACCATGCATCCTGCATGATCATGGAAAACAACCTGGCCAACGGTAACGGCGGCGGCATTTACATGGGCAGTACAGGAGCGACTCTGGATATATACTGCCTGCTGGAAAAGGACAATGAAAGTAAAGGCAACAAGTACGGCGGCAGCGTTATGGCTACCGGCGGACAGGTCAACATCGGAGACAGTGAACACAATAATTCAGATGCCGGCGGCAACATCGTTATCAATACGCCGATGCTGGTATCCGGCGGTGATGTGGACATCTGGGGAAACATGAAGAACCCGTATTTTGAAAACAATATCCTGGTAGATATCCAGGAAAACGCCGGAACTTTTGAAGACCACAGGACGTCCACCGATGAAAGCGATCACCATTACAAAGTACAGTATTTCGAAAACTTCTTTGGTTCGGGTATGTACTCGGCGATCCAGTACAGTGTGACAGAAAAGATATCCGCAGAAGGTACTTTATACGCCCATGAAGGGTATAAGATTGTAGAGTGGAATACCAGCAAAGACGGTAAGGGTACCCACTACCCTATCGGCAGCGAGATCGGATCAGCGACCAACCATAGTGCCTGGAAAAGCGTAGATGATCCGCTGATCCTGTACGCTATCTGGGAAAAGATAAAATATACCGTGGAATACGAGCCTAATGCGACAGGCGATTCATATTCAGGAAGCATGGCAGATCAGCTCTTTACATATGGAGAGGAGCAGAAACTTGCTGATAACGGATACAAAGTCAGCGGTAAGCGTTTCAACGGATGGAAAGACAAAACAGGCGCTGATGTTGCGGCAGATTACAGCGAGAGCAAGCTCAGCAAAACTGATGGCGATACTGTTCATCTGTACGCCCAGTGGGTGGACTGTACTCATAACGGTGGAGAACATCCGGGTACGATAACTTATGTCGCCAATGATATAACTGATACGATAACAGAGATGTGCGACTGTGACGGTCATAATGTGACGGTCAGCATGAGCGGCGCAAATGTCTATCATGACGGCAGTGAGCATCCTGTCACTGTCAGCACCAGCGGAGGGACTTTGTTTGAAAAGTACACACTGACTTATCAGTACAGTGATACTAAGGACGGTACATATGGCGCACTTGCTGATGGCGAGACCGTTCCTAAGAGTGCAGGATATTACAAAGCTGTGCTGAGCCTTGGCGACAAGACAGTGACTCTGGCTTACCAGATAAAGAATCCGAGTGCGAACACAGTCATAGATGCAGCTGGCACCAGCGGTCAGACATTCAGAGATTTCAACGGCTCTGCAGATTTTTCAGCACCGAGGGATGATGCATTCACGCTGCAGTATGATATACAGAAGCTCAACACAGAGGCATACCAGTCTGAACCGGAGCTGGATTTCGGACGTGCACTTCCATCAGGCACTACAGTGATAATGCAGAAAGGCGGCACATACTGGTACTGCAGCAACCCTGCACAGAAAATCAAACTTAGTGATTTTATAAAGATGGGAGGCAGCAGCAAGTACAAATATACCGTTTCAGAGGCAAACCAGAAATACAGGTTCATCATTGATTTTTCGAAGGTCAGTGAAAGCAGCAGACTGAATGAAAATGTTGTTCTGGATACGACATTTGTTTATAAATATACAGCAAATCCTGATACAGACCCGCTTACAGCCAGCGTCAAGGTGACTATGGCGTCGGCAGGCGTTTTCTCTGTCGGGGCTACGTCGGTTTCCGGAGTTCTGGACGGTTTTAGTGTGACGGCTCCGGCAGCGACAGAAACAAGCCGCTGGTATGACAGGACACTGGTACTGAGGATAACTCCGAAGTCAGGGACAGAGCTTCCGTCAGATGCACGTCTGACAGTGAAACTGGGCGACAAGACCAGCATATATTACATGAACAGCAGCGGCAGGTTCGATGTGCCTCTGGACTGGTCCACATCGCAAATCATCGGGCTGTCACTGGACTCAGACCTGACATCGGCATGCGATAAAGATTATAGTTTCGATGCTGAGCTTTATACGACACCTTCAGCAGAAGGAAAAACAGCGCTCACTTCAGCCAGCTACGATACCGGAAAATCATCAGCCATCACTTTGCATATGAACGCTGAGAAAAAGCCGTCAGTAAAGATAACAGGTCAGACTGACCGTGTACTGTCGCTGAACAGCACACTTGATGTAGCTATCAGCACAGCGAATACAGACGGATGCTCAGTAAGTGCGACTATACAGCAAAAAGACGGAAAGACATACAGCGGTAATTTCCTTGATGCAAAGAATATATCGCCAGGAAAATATGATTTCTCCCTTGGCGGTATCAAAGAGAAAGGCAGCTACAGACTGCTGGTGACAGTCACAGAAAATCAGCAGACAGTACTCACAGTACCGTACTATTTTATAGTGAACTGAGGCAGCAGGCAGTACGATAAGCCGCAGGAGCAATGTGAAAAAGGACCTGCAGGATACAGCCAGTGAAGTGACGCAGCAGACACCGAACGGGTCCGAAGAATAAAGCAAAGATGCAGCAAAACCAGCTGTATAGAGAAGTAACTTATATTTACCGAACAGCAACCCCCACCACATCCGGATACTATGTATGTCCGGATACGGTGGGGGTTGTGTGTACTTTGAAGCGATCAGCATGGCGAACAGAGCCGTGAGCGGTGATCCGCAGGTTGGAAATAAGTTTGAGTATGCACTTGAGTGATCAGCGGGGAACAGACCTGATGCAGTACGATACTGAGGATCGATGCCTGCTTTCTGTCAACATGCAGTGCTGATATGACATCACTGCCGTGTGTTTGCAGGAACTCAGCCAGCACGCCTTCTTCTCTTGTAAGTTTTTCGAATAAGAAACTCATAACGTCACCACCATGTTCTTTCAGGAACTCTGCCAGTACGCCTTTTGACTGGCATTCCCTGATGTTTTCCCCAGCTTGCAGCCTACAGCCTATAATTTTTTGATCTCATCTTCAGATAAACCGGTGTAAGAGATGATTTTGTTTAACGGCTCACCGGCATTTTTCATAGTAGCAGCAATTTTAAGCATTACTTTTTCGATACCGGCGGCTTCCCCTTTCTCAAACCCAGCAGCCTCACCTTTCTCAAATCCGGCAGCTTCACCCTGCTCAAATCCGGCTGAATATCCATCGGCTTCCCTGATCGCTTCACATTCTTCTCTTGTAAGTTTTTCGAATAAGAAACTCATAACGTCACCACCATGTTCTTTCAGGAACTCAGTCAGTACGCCTTTTGACTGACACTCCCTGATACTTTCCTCGATTGCAGCTCCCAGATCTCCGCTTTCACTGTACTTCACACGGATCATGTGTATCAGCATGCTGTACTCCTGCATAGTCCTGCATTTTCCAAGCAGCGCAGCGCCTTTCTCGTAGTTCACATTGATGAATCTGACCACCACCTCTACTGATATTGTATCACACTCAGCCATGAATGCATCAGATAATTTCATTTCCTGTTCCAGCGGGGCGTCTTCCAGCCCGTTATAAAACACATATATTTCAGGCGTTGGTATCTTTACAAGTTTCTTGCTGTATATCTCTTTTGAAAAAACAAGTTTTTCATACTGTCTTGCTATATAAACCAGCGTTCTCAGCGGGATGTTGGGGCAGAGGGTGCTCTGCTGCTCTGTCAGGACTATCCATCTGTGATCGATGATGAAAGACAGATCGTTTTCCCTGTCGCCGAAGAAGGCGTCTTCCAGCGTTACTATCTCCACTGGCGTATCTTTGCTGTAGTTGCTGCCTGAGAGAGCGTTGTAAAGCTCGATCAGCTTTTCCTTGTCATTGAAAAGCGTACAGAATGTGTTGTCTTTGTATTTATGTTTAGGTTTCATGTGTTCTCTTTTCTTTATTATGTAGGAAATATC
>CAKQUI010000097.1 GCA_934277495.1 uncultured Clostridia bacterium
GTAAGTGTATTTTCTTCTTCGCATATGAATATGCCTTCGCATACCGACACAGGTGTGTTCGGTGCAGTTGCGACATAGTGTGCTCCCGGCATGATGTCTTCGAGAGCATCATGGAGCGTGTTGGCTGCCAGCGATATTATGATCTTCCCTTCGAGCCTGTCTTTTATCGGCGTCATGACGTCTTTTACCATATAGGGCTTGACTCCGATGAATATGACGTCGCAGGTATCGGCGACTTCAAGTGAGCTGCGGCATGGATTGGTGCCTTCGGCTGAAGTTTTCCTGCACAGCTTGTCGTAGTCTCTGGCGCATGCGTATATCTGTTCAGGTCTTACTGCACCTGAGTGCATGAGACCTGCAGCAGTGGCGCCTGCCATATTGCCGTATCCTATGAATCCTATTTTCAATGAATCGATGTTTAGCATGATCGTTACCTCCTGATGATCGTATACCGGGATATGTGTATATATCCGACAGTTAGATTATATACCATTTCCATATAGATATGAAGAGCGTCTTTTTCACAGCAGTGTTGAATCATAGTCACGTCATATATTGATTTTTTTGCAGTTTACATCTATAATATTTAATCAGATGGGTCTGATGTATAACAACGCCCTGATCGGAGGAAAAAATATGGATATTATAAAACTTGAAACTTTTCTTGATATAGTGGAACGTGGCAGTTACAGCAGGGCATGTGAGGATCTGGGATATTCGATTTCAGGTATATCGAAAATGATGAAGTCCATGGAGGACGAGATCGGCATACCGCTTATAAACCGTACGAACAAGGGGATATCTCTGACACATGACGGGGAAAAAGTCCTGCCTATGATAAGGGAGCTGATAAACTACAAAGATACTCTCGAAGAAGAGTTTTCGCTTATCAGGGGCGTGGAGACCGGAAAGATCCGTATAGGATGTTTCCCGACGGTTTCATTCGTACTGATACCTCCGATAATCGCAGAATTCAAGGAACATCATCCGAATATCGAAGTGGAGGTAGTAGAGGAGCACCTTATCAAGAATCTTGAGCAGTGGATGAACCAGGGGATAATAGATGTTGGTATTTTCAGCCGTCAGGATTACCATAATTACGACTGGGCAGGAGTGATAGAGGACCGTTATGTAGCACTCTTTCCTGAAGGTCACAGGTTTCAGGAACTCGAAAAGATACCAGCAAAAGATCTTTTCGCTGAGGAAATGGTATTTTTTAAATCTCATGACGGTATAGATCAGGATATAATACATGTGCTGGATCGACTGAACATAGAAAAGAAGACTCTGTACACCACGAATTCAGATTTCACACATATAAGGCTTGTGGAGCGTCAGGGGTTCGTCACTATCATACCGGAGCTCATTGCAAAGGAAGCTTTAGAGATGGCCCGTGTGGATTACCGTCCGATAGATGCCGATGTGAAGCGTGAGCTGGGTTTTGCAGTAAGGGATATCAAACGTGTATCCCCAGCTGTCCGGCAGCTGCTGAGATATGTCGAAAAATCTGATCTGATGTCTTACTGAGTGGTGAAATGAGCAATGTTTACACTGTTTGTCAACATGGGTATGACGTTTGTACGCTACCATTACAGGTGATTATGAAGTATGATTTAGTTATGAACTGAGTCATACTTTTTTTCTTGCCATGCTGGCTTTCCGAATGGCTGGCATGGTGATACCACAGATGAATGACAAAAAGGAGCGAACGAAATGAACAAAGCAAGAATAGACATGATGAACGAGCGTCTCAAGGATTCGAAACCGCAGCTCGATGTTGAGCGTGCAAGACTTGTGACAGAAGCATATGCGAAATATTCCGATTACACACCGGTACTGCGCAGAGCCTACGCTTTTGCATATATACTGGACAATATGGAGCCTAACATGCAGGACGGCGAGCTTATCGTAGGAAGCCAGACAATGAGAGTAAGAGGCGTGCCTGTATTCCCAGAATTCGGCGCCAAGTGGGTCATCGATGAGATCGATATGTTCCCTGTAAGAGGTACAGACCCTATCGTGGTCCCTGCAGAGACGAAGGAAGAACTGATCCCTATCCTGGAAAGCTGGGGAGAAAACACATTCGACATGCAGTCAACGGCTGTTCTCGATGAATATGTACTGAGAGCTCAGGACTGCGGAGTGCTTTCAGTAGGCGCCAGGACAACTGGTATGGGACACATCTCACCGGATTATCCGAGGATCCTGCCTATGGGTCTGAGAGGACTTATCAACGAGTCAAAGAAGATGATCGAGACAACTCCTGTACACAACCCTGAAGACAGCAGGAAGGTAGACTTCTGGAATGCTAATATAATCTCATGCGAGGCTGTTATCAGATTCGCACACAAATTCTCAGAGCATGCAGCAGCACTGGCAGAGAAGGAGTCAGATGAACAGAGAAAGAAAGAACTCCTGAAGATCGCTGATGTCTGCAGCAATGTTCCTGAAAATGAACCGAGAGATTTCTGGGAGGCAGTACAGTTCGTATGGTTCCTGCAGCTGACTATACAGATCGAAGACAATGGACATTCCATCGCCATCGGCAGACTGGACCAGAACCTTTATCCATACTACAGGAAATCAGTGCTGGAAGGCGATATGGCTGCAGAAGATGCTGAGGAACTGCTGGCTGCACTTTACATCAAGTGTACAGAGATCCTCAAGCTGAGAGACAGTTTCGACTCACTGGCATTCGCAGCTTATCCTATGTGGCAGCAGATGGCTATCGGTGGACTCACAAGAGACGGCAAGGATGCTACGAACGAACTGACATATGCTGTATTCAGAGCATGGGATCTTGTAAAGACAGTACAGCCGACAATGGCTCTGCGTGTGAACGATCAGATACCTGACGAGCTCATGAACACTGCACTTTCGATGGTACAGAAAGGATACGCTATCCCGGCGTTTTACAATGACAATCTGATCTCACAGCTGCTGCAGCACAAGGGAGCGACTGTTGAAGATTCAAGAGACTGGACTATCCACGGCTGCGTTGAGCCTTATGTACAGGGCAAATCGGATGGCAGACCTAACGTTGGATATGTCAATGCTGCAAAGTGTATCGAGCTGGTACTGAACAACGGATATGATCCTGTTGCAAAGTGCGAGATGGGTCTCAAGACAGGTGATCCTGACACATTCACAAGCATCAAGGATTTTGAGGAAGCTCTCCACAAACAGATCGTTCACTTCGTGAAGATCATGTGCGAGGCATATACAAAGGTTTGTGCGATGCATGCACTTTACGTGCCTAAGGGTTATGCTTCAGCTCTTGTTACTGACTGTATCGCAAGAGGAAAGTCCCTTGAAGAAGGCGGAGCTCTCTACAACAGTTCCGGTGTGTTCCTGGTAGCTATGGCAAACGGCGCTGACTGTCTGGAAGCTCTTGATTACGTCCTCTTCAAGGAAAAGATGATGAAGGCCAGCGAGTTCAACGAGATCCTTCACAACAACTTCGAAGGAAACGAAAGACTGCGCAACATCATCCTGAACAAAGTGCCTAAGTACGGCAATGATGTTGCTGAGGTAGACGGATACGCAAACCGCATGATCCGTGCATACAATGCTGAGATGGTGAAATATCGTGACAGCCGTGGCGGTACATATGAAAACTGCATACTTTCCACATCATTCAACGTGCTGCAGGGCAAGACCATCGGAGCTACTCCTGACGGAAGACTGGCAGGCGAACCTGTTTCCGACAATGCATCACCTATGGTAGGCAGAGACGTTACAAGCCCGACAGCTACCATCAAGTCTATCGCATCCATCGATCAGTGTGACTGCAACAACGGCGCTCTCTTCAACATCAAGTTCGATCCTAACATCGTACAGGGCGAGCAGGGCAAGGAGATCCTGAAGAATGTCATCGAGTCATACTTCAAGATGAACGGCGAGCATATCCAGATCAATGTAGTTGACGCTTCGACACTGGAAGACGCTCAGGAACATCCACAGGAATACAAGAACCTGCTGGTAAGAGTTGCAGGATATTCGGCATACTTCATCGAGCTGGACAAGGAAGTTCAGGACAACATCATCGGAAGGACTGAACACAGGAACGTAGGCGGATGCTGCGGATGCTAAGCTTCCGTAAGGTGAAGTAAAATGAAGACCGGAACAGTTTTTAATATACAACGGATGTCTATACACGACGGACCTGGAATAAGGACCACAGTTTTCCTCAAAGGCTGTCCTCTGCGCTGCGTATGGTGCTCGAATCCTGAGAGCCAGAGGATGGGTAAGGAAATCGCATGTTTCGAAGCGAGATGTGTGAGCTGCGGTTACTGTTCCCAGGTCTGCCCGAAAGGGCTGGTGGAGGATAAGCCGCCTTTCGAGATTACAGACAGAGACAAGTGCGATCTGTGCGGTATCTGTGTCAAGGAGTGCTGCACCGGAGCCAAGGACGTCATCGGAGATGATCATACGTCGGAAGAACTTTTCCAGGAGATAATGAAAGACAAGTCTTTCTATGATTCTTCCGGAGGCGGAGTGACGTTTTCCGGCGGTGAGCCGCTGATGCAGCATGATTTCCTGAAGGAGACCCTCGAAAAGTGCAAAGAAGAGGGTCTGCATACGGCGATAGAGACATCGGGCATGACTGAGACAGAGAAGATCACAGATATAGCCGGACTGCTGGATCTGATGTTCTATGATGTGAAGCATATGGACGATGAGATCCATAAAGAGGTCACCGGAGTTTCAAACAGTCAGATCCTGAAAAATCTTGCAGAGCTGTCAAAGATACATGACAATATCATCGTAAGGATACCGGTGATACCTGGCATCAATGATTCCGAAGAGAACGTGGCGCAGACAGCGTCATACATATCGGCTCTGGGGATCAAATGTCTTGAGCTGCTGCCGTATCACAACCTCGGAGAATGTAAATACGGACAGCTGGGCAGGGAGTACACCCTCTCAGATGTAAAGACTCCTGATAAAGACTACATGGAGAAACTGGCAGCAGCCGCAAGGAACGCAGCAGGCGAACACCCTCTGGAAGTTTCGATAATGAAATCGCTGTGATACAGTGAAAAGTACAACTCCAATATAATAAAGTGTAATGATATGCAGCTATGTGCCGATTAGGTATGTAGCTGCTTTTTATAACATAGGAAATATATCCTAAGGAGATATTTCCGGAGTTTCAAGGTTCACAGCAGCTTACTCCAATTCACTGCGTTCGTTGCTGTCCGTTCTGTCTTGCGAATCACCTTGCGGTTTTTCGGACAGAAAGTCAAGAAAGCACATTAAATGCGTTGCCGCTGGGCGCATGATAAAAACAGCCTCCTGTTCAGGTCATATGCCTGAGGACAGGGGGCTGTTTTCGTTGATTGGATATTGCATTATTTTGCATTCATGATAGCCTGCGGATCTCTGTCGTAGAATACGTTCTTGCTGCTGGCGGCGAGGGGGATGCCGTAGGCGTAGATCACGTCGTCAGGGAAACATTTCATCCTTATGGCGCCGACTCCTGCGGAATACATCACACGGTTGTCTATGCGGTGATCTGCAGCGACAGCGGCAGCTGAACCGGTTGCGATACCAAGGTCTGTGATGTTGAATACACAGTTGCCGCCTGATCTTGCCAGCTCTCCGCAGTTTTTATGACCGCACAGGCCACAGGGATCCATGCCGTACGGTGACTTGCGGACTCCTATGAGTACGATGCACTGGCTCATGCCGATATTGAAAGCATCTCTTTTGATGAATTCACGGCCTGTTTCTTCTGCTATAGCCAGCATATGTTCAGACAGTTCGTCTTTGTCTTCTCCGTCAAGGATCAGAGTTACTATCTTGTCCTGACCGCTTGTCTTGGGCGCTGTGAGAGCCGCAGCCGTCATAAGATCGGCTACGTCGTATATAGCGCTTTTTACAGATTCATTCATAGTTTTTATCAATTCATTATCCTCCTCTTTTTGAATATCACTCAGACATTATATTTCTCCAGCATACGGTAGAAAGTTTTTCTCGATACGCCTGCCAGCTCTGCGGCTTCTTTTTTGTTGCCGCCTGTGATGGTAAGTGCCTCACGGAGCATATCCACATATGACTGCCTGATCTCATCCATTTTTTTCTGCATACGTTCCTCAGGTGTGCCTGGAGACGGCGTTTCCAGCATATATCCTCTGGCGGATATCGAACGGGAAATGACGTCACCATCTATTATACTCGATTTTGAAAGTATTGAGGCTCTGTTTATGACATTTTTCAGCTCACGTACATTGCCGGGCCATTTGTATGAAACAAGAAGTTCCTTTGCCCTGTCATCAAGCGTCTTACATTCATCGTCATATCTGGATGCCTGGCGAAGGAAGCTGTCTGAGAGCAGCAGTATATCGTCTGCACGGTCTCTCAGCGGCGGTATCTCAACTGCAAGGACCTGGAGCCTGTAGTACAGATCCTCACGGAAAAGGCCCTGCTGGACCATTTCGGACAGGTTCCTGTTGGTGGCTGCGATGATCCGGACGTCCACAGGTATCTGCTTCGAGCTGCCGATCCTTGTTATCATCCATGTTTCCAGGACACGCAGCAGCTTGGACTGGAAATGAAGCGGCAGTTCACCTATCTCGTCAAGGAAAAGCGTTCCACCGTCAGCCAGTTCGAATTTCCCTATCTGACCTGTTTTGGATGCGCCTGTAAAAGCACCGCCGACATATCCGAAGAGTTCGCTTTCTATGAGACCGTCGGAAAAATTGGCACAGTTCAGAGCTACGAAGGGACCGTTGCGGCGCTGGCTGAAATTATGCACCGACTGGGCGAAAAGTTCTTTACCGACACCGCTTTCTCCTGTCAGCAGCAGCGTGTACCGACTCAGCGCATATTCTTTGGCACTTCTGATGCAGTCTCTGATGACAGGACTTGAGCCGATGATGTCATCGAAGGTGTATTCGGCAGCAAGCCCCATTATCTTTCTGGTACGCTTTATATCCTGCTTTCTTGAATGTGTCAGTTCCACCATGCCGCATACTCTGCCTCTGTCATCTCTGACAGGATACATGTCGTTTGACAGAAGTCTGTACTTGTTCGGAGTATCAGCGGACTCGATGCGGACTTCCCAGTCTATGGCCTCCCGGCCTTTTTCAAGGACATCCATCATTTTAAGGCGGCTGCTGTTATCTTCCATCGAATGTATCTTCACGCCGTTTGCAGCATTTATTTCATTTATATCACATCCGATGGCAGAGTCCCTGTCTTTTATGTAAAGGTCATTGCAGAAACTCGAATTTGCATAGAGCAGCCTGGCATCGGAATCGTATATCGAAATGGCATTGTTCACTGAATCAAAGCAGTCAAGCAGATACCTGCAGCTGCTTTCATCCTTTTCTATGATCGTCAGTATACGGTGAAGGTCCTCATACAGCCCGCCCATAGTATCCCTGGCGTGAGGATCTGATGATGTCACCATGATATAGTCCAGGTGGCTGTTGAATATGCAGAAGTCAGGGTCGTACCCTGTGAGCAGGTCTGTGCTGATGGAATATCCGCAGAAACCATTGATCTGACCGGCAGATACTGAAGCTGTGACAAGCCCTTCCTTTGTGCATATTACAGCAAGGGTATCCGTGATCCCGCTCCGTTCGTACAGGACCTGGAACAGACTGCTGACAAGAAGATTCCTGCCGGTGATATCATGGTGTTTGTCTGTGTCGATGTATCTGAAGATGTTTTTTTCGGTACGTGTGTTTCTGTTCATAGTAATGTTTCGTATTATCGCAGCTGTTTCTGATGCTCAGGTCTGGAATAGTTGACTATTATGATACCGCCGCTTACAAGTATAAGCGCAACGAGATTGCTGAATGTGAATATGGATTCACCCAGGAATATGGCCGACAGAGCCGAGCCGAATACCGGTATACTGAACCCGAAGATTGCAACTTTTCCAGCCGGATTGTATTTGAGAAGTATAGCCCATATAGTGAAAGCCACTGTAGACAGTATCGAAAGGTAGAACAGCAGCAGGCATGACAAAGGTGTGAACCCTGTTATCCGGCCTCCTGCAAGAGTGCCTGCAATGATAAGCACGATGCTTCCTGATATCAGCTGCCATGCTGTGATGGTGGCTGGGCTTTCTTTGTCGGAGATCATCTTCAGGGTCACTGAACTTGCGCCGTATGCGATAGCACAGCCGATCACCATGCCGTCTCCTTTGAACGTGAAACCTCCGCCGTATGCTCCCGGTGAAAAATTCACGATTATGACGCCGGCGAAACCGATGATGCAGCCGATGGCTTTTTTCAGTGTTATATGCTCGTTTTTAAGCATGAAGTGAGCGAATATTATGGTGAAGAATGCATTGGACGCTGTTATAACAGAGCCTTTTGTGCCGGTAGTGTTTGCCAGGCCTATGTAAAAGAAAATATACTGTATCGTTGTCTGCAGTATACCTTGTCCGACTATGTACGGCACTGAGGATCTTCTTGGGATCTGCAGCTTCTTTTCAGTGATGCTGAAAAGTATGACCGTCATGATACCTGCGAACAGGAAACGGTAGCCTGCAAAAAGCATCTGACTTCCGGGTCCTTTTATGTGGAAAAGCTCATAGCCTATCTTGATGCCGGGGAAAGCGCTTCCCCAGAGCAGGCAGCAGAACAGTGCCAGCAAAGCAACTACCCAGCTTTTGCAGTAGCGTGATTCGTTTTGTTCTTGTTTTGTACTGTATGTCTGTACGGATCTC
>CAKQUI010000098.1 GCA_934277495.1 uncultured Clostridia bacterium
GTGCGTCCGGATGCAAATGTCCCGGCGTTCAGACAAACGCACAGGGGATAGCTTTATACGATGAAAGGACTTTTGATTTATGGATCAGACGTTTATGAAAGAAAAAAAGGTACTGCCGCTGGTGCTGACCATGTCGTATCCCATGGCCATATCAATGGCAGTCAATGCACTGTACAATATCGTGGACTCGTTTTTCGTTGCAAAGATGAGCAGCAGCGCCATGACAGCGCTTTCACTGCTTTTCCCGGTGCAGAACTTCGTGCATGCGGCAGCAGTAGGCTTCGGCATCGGTATAAATGCAGTCGTATCCTTTTACATGGGAGCGGGGAAAAATGATGAAGCTGACCGTGCTGCCAGCAGCGGCACTGTGCTGGCCATCATCCACGGACTTGTCCTGATGGTGGTATGTAAAGCCATCATGCCGTGGTTCATGGGCATGTTCAGCAGCGACACCCAGACTGTAGGGTACGGTATCGCATATACCGGCGTGCTGTTTATGTTCGCACCGATGGACTGTACGGCGATGGCTCTTGAAAAAGTGTTCCAGTCGGCAGGCAGGATGAAATCCACCATGTTCTGCCTCGCAACAGGCTGCATAATAAATATCATCCTGGATCCGCTGATGATATTCGGCATAGGACCGTTCCCGGAGATGGGCATAAGGGGTGCAGCGCTGGCTACAGGCATAGGTCAGACTCTGCCTGTCCTGATATATTTCATCATGTACAGGAAAGACCCTCTGCCGGTGAAACTCAGTACAAGGCACTGGAGACCGAGACTTTACATGATGAAAAAACTGTATTCTGTAGGGAATGCGGCGACGCTGAATATAGCGCTGCCGTCAGTGCAGGTATCGGTACTCAACGGGATACTGGCGTCCTATTCGGCAGGGTATGTCTTCGTGCTTGGAGTGTTCTACAAGCTGCAGACTTTCCTTTATCTTTCTGCAAACGGCGTCGTACAGGGTATAAGGCCCCTTGTGGGGTACAATTACGGTGCAGGCGAGCATGGCAGAGTGAAATCCATAGTAAAGACTTCCACAGTGCTGGTGGCAGCCATCATGGTGATGGGGACTGTAGTCTGCCTGCTGATGTCAGAGCAGCTGATGGGTATATATACCGGTGATGCAAAGCTGGTCGCACTGGGAGCTCCGGCGCTGAGGATAATAAGCGCAGGGTTCATCGTTTCTTCTGTATCAGTCGTGCTTTCCGGAGCACTGGAAGGCCTCAGCAAGGGCAATGCATCCCTTGTGATATCGCTGATAAGATACATCGTATTCATACTGCCGGCAGCGTTTATCCTCAGCAGGCTGATGGGGGCGGCAGGCGTGTGGCATGCGTTCTGGATAACGGAGATAGTCGCAGCATTCATATCATATTTCGTATACAGGAAAGCCACCAGGCAGGATGCAGGGCAGGCGCCTGCAGTACAGCCTGGAATCTGATATGTTCAGCAGGACCGATACCGCTTGTACAAAAATTACCTGGATGCGGGTGATGCGGCATCGTGCAGCAGTTTCAGTTCGTTCCTGGTATTCCTCAAAAATTCAAAGACCGGCAGATGGCGTATTCCCCGATATGCCTTTTCTGCCGGTCTTATACTTTAATGACTTATGCCAATGTCATTCTATGAGGTTACTGGCCGTATCTTTCCGATTTTTCGGCCTGGCTCTTCTCATTTTTGTTTTCCTGTCTGTTCTCAGACTGTCTGTTTGTGTTTTCAGACTGTTTATTGTTCTGTCTGTTTGTTGTTTTGCTGTTTTTCATGATTCATCCCTCCTCGCCATTATTGTGTGCAGGAGAGAGAACTATATGACAGGAAAAAAACGGTTTTTTGATGTTTACATCTGAAGGACCTGTATCCTGTCTCCTGTCTTCACTTTGCCGCCTTTGGTGACTCTGATGAAGATGCCTTCACGGGGCATCACGCAGTCTCCTGCCAGCTCCCTGATGGCGCAGCCGTGGTGACATTCCTTGCCTATCTGTGTCACTTCGCCTTCAGCTTCGCCGATCTGCATCTTAGTGCCTATCGGCAGTGTGTAAAGCTCGATGCCTTCTGTCAGTATGTTTTCGGCAAAATCGCCGTTTTTGAGTTCGAAATCAAGCGCTTTCTGCACTTTCGCCACGCTCTCTGCCGCCAGCAGGCTGACCTGTCTGTGCCATTTGCCTGCGTGGGCGTCTCCCTGGATACCGTGTTCTTCCACCAGCGTCACTTCGCCTACGTCATGTTTCTGCGTGCCTTTGGCTTCACTGATGCAGACTGCCTTGACGACGCCTTTTGGCAGGTGCAGTGTGGCGCAGTCGGCAGATTCGCCCAGAAGTACCTCCACGCCGTGTTTTATCGGTTTGATGACAGCCTCGAGACATTCCGATGCTGCCTTTTTGCTGCCCGGCAGATTTATGATGAGGGTATGTTTCCTCAGACCTGCTGCTGCACGGGATAGCATGCCCATAGGCGTTATCTTCATGCTTTCTGCTCTCATGGCTTCCGGTATGCCACGGACTTCACGATCCACGACTGCCAGCGTTGCTTCAGGAGTCACATCTCTCATGGAAAATCCTGTGCCGCCGGTAGTCACTGTTAGAGTGACTTTAAGCTCATCGGCACATTTGACGAGCTCTGATTTTATCTGCTCAAGATCGTCAGGTATCATTGTCCTGTATTCGATCTTCCAGTCGTTCGATTCAAGTATCTCAACGACACGGTCGCCTGCAGTGTCTTCTCTGAGACCCTGGGAACCCTTGTCGCTCATGGTTATCACCGCTGCTCTGTATTCCATAATTCCTCCTGTCTTATGTCGCCGCTCTTGCCTCCTGTCTTGGAAAGCAGGCATATGCGGTCTATCATCATATCTTTCTGCACTGCCTTGCACATATCGTATATCGTCAGCGCTGCTGCAGAGGCTGCTGTCAGAGCCTCCATCTCTACACCGGTGACGCCTTTGCACTTGACAGTGGCTTTTATCTCAATGGTGGATGTCTCCTCCACCATATTGAAGTCTATATCTATGCCGGTCAGCATCAGCGGGTGGCACATCGGTATTATATCCGACGTCCTCTTTGCCGCCATGATGCCGGCTATCTGGGCTGTACCAAGGACGTCGCCCTTTTTCATGCCGCCTTCTTTTATCAGACGGAAAGTTTCGGGATTCACCAGAACCTTGCCGCCTGCTGTAGCGATGCGTTCGGTGACGGCTTTTTCGCCTACGTCCACCATGCGTGCACGTCCTGAATCATTGAAATGTGTGAAATCTGTCATTGGCTCATCCTCCGATCATGTTCATGTTCCTGCCTGCCTCGCTGGGGTTGTCCGCATCAAGAGCGTTGCGCATCTCCGGCTTGCCAAGGACTGCTGCACGGATAGTCTGCTTCATGCCGTCAAGATCCATGCCCCGCAGGGATATCTCTGCTCCTGAATGGAGACATGGCTTCAGCATGCCGTCGGCAGTGAGCCTGATCTTGTTGCATCTGTCGCAGAACTCGCAGCTTATAGGGCGTATCAGTCCAACACGGCCGGGAGCGCCGGGCAGTCTGTATATGGCCGCTACGCCATCGCTGAATCCTGCAGATCTGAGCTCCGGAACTTTTTTGAGGACTTCCTCGCAGCTGATGAATCTGGCTTTGTCAAATCCGATACCGCCGCCTATAGGCATCAGTTCTATGAACCTTATCTCGACGGGTCTTTCTTTTGTAAGGGCAACGAAGTCCGCTACCTCGTCATCGTTGAAACCACCCATCAGTACTGTATTTATTTTTATCTTTTTGAAACCTGCACTGAACGCTGCGTCTATGCCGTCGAGAGCATCCTGCAGCACGCCGGTGCGTGTGATGCAGCTGAATTTCTCAGGATCGAGAGTATCGAGACTGATGTTCAGCCTGTCCACTCCTGCGTCTTTGAGCCGGGCCGCATAGCCTGGCAGCAGCGTGCCGTTTGTGGTCATGCAAAGCTCATCTATGCCATCTATGGCGGATATCTCTCTGCACAGACCGACGATGCCTCTTTTGACAAGGGGCTCTCCGCCTGTTATGCGTATTTTCTTTATACCCAGTGAAGCAGCAGCTCTGGCTGCAGCCACGATTTCTTCGAAAGTCATCATTTCTTCATGAGGTCTCTTGGCGATGCCTTCCTCCGGCATACAGTAGCGGCAGCGGAGGTTGCACAGTTCAGTGACTGAGATCCTCATATAGTTGATGTTCCGTCCGTAATTGTCGATCATGATAAAATTTCTCCGTTCTCACCAAACAGTATAACACTTATATATTTTTAAAAACAGGTTTGATTTTATCCGTGTGATGTGTTATTGTACGCTGCTTTCGGGTGACACGAAGCGTCTGAAAAGTCAAATTGGGTAACATAATAAAATATAGACAAAAAAGTATACGGTATATAAGCAAAGAAATCATGAACAATGTTGTTGCGACAACAGAATATGAAAAAATATGTTGTTCTGCCAACGGAAAAAATCAGAAAACTGTGATATGATTTTGTTGTCGTAATAATATTATCTATGTAAAAACAGGAGGACATTATGAAAAAGATACTTACGATCGCATTAGCTGTTGTTATGGCTGCGTCAGTTATGCTTCTGGCAGGCTGCGGAGGAGATGACAGTGCCAAAAAAGAAGACAAACCGGAAGTTACTGTACTGGCAGCAGCAAGTCTGACAGATGCTCTTGACGAGATCATCAAAGAGTACGAAAAAGACGCATCATGCACTATAACGCCAAGCTATGCAGGCTCAGGAGACCTGGTACAGCAGATCCAGGGCGGAGCACCGTGTGATATATTCGTATCAGCTTCAAAGAGCAACATGGACGATCTGGAGAAAGACGATCTTATCGACAAGGATACAAGAAAAGACCTTCTCGGAAACACACTGACTCTGGTAGCTACAAAAGAAAAGAAAGATGACGTGAGCATGGACAACCTCACTGCAGACAAAGTAGGTTCCATCGCTATCGGTGAAGTCGAAACAGTTCCTGCAGGAAAATATGCGACTCAGGTATTCGACAATCTCAAGATAACTGATAAGATCAAGGACAAGCTTGTGAATTCAAAAGACGTAAGAGCGGTACTCAACTATGTTGAAACAGGCGATGCAGACTGCGGATTCGTTTACAAGACAGATGCTCTGACTATGGACGAATCAAAAGGTGCTATAGTTGAAGACGTAAAAGAAGATCTCCACGATCCTATCGTATACCCGGCTGCTATCATGAAGGATGCACCGCAGGCTGAATCAGCTGCTGATTTCTATGAATTCATGCAGGGCGATTTCGCCAAGAAGGTATTCGAAAAATACGGATTCACAGTAAAATAAGCTGATGGATACAGCAGGAAAATGATTTAAAAATGTTTGGACCAATTATTCTATCAATAAAAGTTGCGCTGCTTGCAACTGTGATCGCATTTTTTTTCGGGGTGTTCTTCGCTTATCTCCTTACAAAGCGGAGAGTGCCGGGCAAGAATATCTGGGAGACGATACTGATACTTCCGATGATCCTGCCGCCGTCTATTGTAGGATATTTGCTTTTGAAAGTTTTCGGGAAGAGAGGGTTCATAGGAGCCTTTCTTCTCGATACGTTTGGCATCCAGGTAGTATTTACCTGGATTGCTTGCGTTATAGCGGCAAGTGTTGTGGCGCTGCCGCTGATGTATCAGAATGCAAAGGGAGCTTTCCAGAGCGTGGATCCCAGCCTTGAGCTTGCAGCAAAGACACTTGGCAGCAGTTCTTTCAAGGTGTTCTGTACAGTGACGTTTCCGCTTTCGGGCCCCGGCATCATAAGCGGTATAGTGCTGACCTTCGCCCGTGCACTGGGTGAGTTCGGAGCAACGCTGATGCTGGCCGGCAACATACCCGGGAAAACGCAGACGATCCCGACGGCGATATATTATTCAGTAGTTACAGGTAAAGAAGACAAAGCCATGAGCCTTGTCGTTGTTATGGTGGTGTTCAGTTTTGCGCTGGTATTCGGATTGAATACATGGCTTAAGAAAAGGAACCACAGAGACAGTACGCAGAGGTGAGCAGCATGGGTGTATCATTCAGACTTTTGAAAAAGCTAAATTACTTCTCTCTTGACGTGGATTTTTCCATGGGAAATGAGCTGCTGGTCATAGAAGGAGCCTCCGGAGCAGGCAAGACCACGATACTCAACTGCCTGGCAGGTATAGTAACTCCGGATGAGGGTGAAATCACTGTTGACGATAGAGTTATTTTCAGTCATACTGATAAGGTAAGTGTCCCAGCAGAAAAGAGGAACATCGGCTATCTTTTTCAGAACTATGCACTTTTTCCGCATATGACAGTGAGGCAGAATGTGCTTTACGGACTGAAAAACAAGAAGTCATACAGGAAAAAATCAGAGAGAAAAGAACTTCTCGACTATGCCGGATATATGATGGAGACCCTTGGGATCTCACATCTTGCGGATAAAAACTCCACAGCAGTCTCCGGCGGAGAAAAACAGCGTGTTGCTCTGGCAAGAGCGATGGTAACGAAGCCGTCGCTGCTGCTTCTCGACGAGCCGTTTTCGGCCCTCGATGAGAACACGAAGCACAGGATCTATGATGAATTCATGGCTTTCAGAGAAACGCTGAAGATCCCGACGATACTGATAACCCACAATCACAGGGAGGCGGAGCTTTTTGCGGACAGGAATATTATGCTGAAGGAAGGCAAGGTGATTTAAATATGAAAGAAGTAGCTGTAGAACAGGCTGTGGGCACAGTACTGGCTCATGACCTGACGCAGATAATCCCGGGCGAATACAAAGGCGCCAAATTCAAAAAAGGGCATATCATAAAGGAGGAGGATGTACCGGTCCTTCTTTCCATGGGAAAGAGGCATCTGTTCGTTCTTGAGAAAGATGATGACGATGTCCATGAAAACGATGCAGCGTACAGGATAGCTTCGAAGGCTGCAGGCAAAGGTATCGGACTGACGGAACCGTCGGAAGGCAAAATCGAGCTGAGGGCAGCTACAGACGGGCTCCTGAAGATAGACAGAGACAGGCTTTTTGAGCTGGTTTCCCAGGATGAGATAATGTTCGCCGCGATACACGAGAATGTGGTCGTGAGAAAAGGGGACAAGCTGGCAGGTACCAGGATAATACCGCTGTTCGTAGCGGAATCCGTGATGCAGGCAGCAGAAAAAATACTGGAAGCAGGACCGCTTGTGGAGATCGTGCCTCTCAAAGAAATGAAAGTAGGCGTGGTGACTACCGGAAGCGAAGTATACAATGGGATAATAAAAGACGCTTTCGGACCTGTGCTGGTGAAAAAATTCGGAGCATTGGGCAGCAAAGTGGAAAAACAGCTTTTTGCAGATGACGACGAAGAGATGATAGCAGACTGTATCAGGCAGCTTGTTGACGAAGGTATGGATATCATCGGCATAACAGGCGGTATGTCTGTGGACCCTGACGACAGGACGCCTTCAGGCATAAGGCATGCAGGCGGCGAAGTGGTGAGCTACGGTGCACCAGTACTGCCGGGAGCTATGTTCATGCTGTCCTATATAGGTGATGTGCCTGTGGTGGGACTTCCTGGCTGCGTTATGTACAGCCGTACAAGCGTGTTCGATCTTATCGTGCCGAGACTTCTGGCAGGCGAGAGGATCACTAAAAACGATATAAACAGGCTGGCTCACGGTGGGCTGTGTCTTAACTGCGAGACCTGCACATACCCTGCGTGCGGATTCGGGAAAGCATAGGTGATAAGAGAAAGAATGGGAAACAAAGGCAGAGATCGCACGATTTCGTATTCTTTCAGGGCATCACTTCCTATAATGGCAGGATATATAGTTCTGGGGCTGGGCTTCGGCCTGCTGCTCCAGAGCAAAGGCTACGGCTGGTGGTGGGCGACGCTGATGAGCGTCATAGTCTATGCAGGCTCAATGCAGTACGTTGCCATAGATCTGCTGGCAGGAGGTGCATCACTGATCACGACGGCCCTGATGACGGTGATGGTCAATATCAGACATCTTTTTTACGGTATAACGATGATAGAAAAATACAAAGGTACAGGACGAAAAAAACCGTACCTTATTTTTGCGTTGACTGACGAAACTTTTTCACTGGTGTGTTCAGCGGATCCACCGGAGAATGTAGACAGGAAACGATATTACTTTTTCGTGTCCATGTTCAACCAGATATACTGGGTCACAGGAAGTACCATAGGAGCAGTGCTGGGGGATATCATCCCGTTCGATACCACCGGCGTGGACTTTTCCATGACGGCGCTCTTCGTGATAATCTTCGTGGAGCAGTGGGAAAAGGCGCATACCCACATCCCGGCG
>CAKQUI010000099.1 GCA_934277495.1 uncultured Clostridia bacterium
CGGCAAGACACATCTGATGCATGCCATAGGACATCATATACTGAAGAACCGCCCTGATATGAAGGTACTTTACGTGTCATCAGAAATGTTCACATCAGAACTCATAAAGGCCCTGCACGACAACAAGAACGGCAACGCCAAGATGAGAGTTTTCAAGAACAAATACCGGACTGCAGACGTGCTGCTGATAGATGATATACAGTTCATCGAAGGCAAAGAGTCTACGCAGACCGAGTTTTTCCATACATTCAACACGCTGCACGACTACAACAAGCAGATAGTCATATCCAGCGATCGTCACCCCAGCCACCTGCGGGATCTCGACGAACGACTGAGATCGAGATTCCAGTGGAACATAGTCGCTGACATACAGCCCCCTGACTTCGAGACACGTGTTGCAATACTTCGCAAAAAAGCCGAAGTAGAAGGCGTAGAGATAGACGACGACGTACTGGATGTGATAGACCTTATAGCAGAAAAAGTAAAGTTCAACATCAGGGAGCTCGAAAGCGCCCTCACCAGGATAGTCAGCTATTCCACGCTTTTCAACAAGAAGATCACTGTCAAATTCGCCAGGAAAAACCTCAACGATATATTCTCCGCAGGCGATTTCGACATTACCTGCGAGACCATAAAAAAAGCCGTGGCCAGAAAATACGGCGTCAAGATAACAGACCTTGAATCAGCTAAGAGAAAGAGAGAATTCTCGCATCCACGCCAGGTGGCCATGTATCTGTGCAGAGAACTCACCGACTCGTCGCTGCCTAAAATAGGCGAATACTTCGGAGGCAGAGACCATACGACAGTTCTCCACGCATACGACAAGATATCTTCTGAAATAAAGACAAGCAACATACTTGAAGAAGAGATCCGCATACTGAAAAACGAGCTTCAGTAGACGATCTGAAAACACAGGTTATCAACAGCAGGTGTTTATAAAAATAAAAAGTTATCAACAGCATTTCAACAACAAAAAAACAAGTGTTCATCGGGCCTGCGTGAGTTATCCACAGTTTCCACATGCCCTACTACTACTATTACTATAAATATATATAAATATAATAAACGTTTTTCACTTGTTTTCATGTTCATATGGAGGTATATGACTAATATGAAATTCACATGCAAACAGCAGACACTTTCGAAAGCACTCAATACAGTATCGAAAGCAGTATCAACAAGAACGACCCTTCCTGTACTGAAAGGTATACTTTTAGAAGCTGACGGCAGCGGCAGACTCACACTGTCAGCATCCGATCTTGATATAAGTATAAGGAAAACCATCGAAGCCGACGTCACTGAACCGGGATCAGCCGTAGTAGCATCGAAACTTTTCGGAGATATCATCAGAAAACTGCCAAGTGAAATGATCCAGATAGAAGAGACTGACGATAAAAACGTGTTGATAAAAACAAATTCATCTGAATTCAACGTAATAGGTCTGCCTGTGGATGATTTTCCTAATATCAGCGGCAGCAGCGGCATGACAGACAAACTGTCCCTGGACTGTGGACTGTTCAGGGACATGATAAAGAAAACATCCTTTGCAGCAAGTCTGGAAGAAGCCAAGGGCGTACTTGTAGGAATACTTACTGAAATAACTCCGGACAACGTCAGGATGGTAGCGCTGGACGGATTCAGGCTGGCTCTTTCCAACGAACCTGCAGACAGCGGCAGAGAAGAGAAATTCCTGATAGCTGCAAAGATCATGAACGAGATAAGCAAGATCATATCAGAAGACAGCGAATGTGAGAGTATGGATATACTTCTCAGCGACAAAAAAGCCATGTTCATCATAGGGGATACCGAAGTCAGCCTCCAGCTGATGGAAGGCGAATTCATCAGATACAGGGATATAATACCGGCAGACGGCACGACTGTCGTAACTGTCGGCAGGAGCATACTCCTTGAAAGTATAGAGAGAGCTTCACTGCTGGCAAGAGAAGGCAAGAACAATCTCATAAAGATGTCGATGCATAACGACCTGCTCACCATAACTTCAAGGTCCGAAGAAGGTAACGTCAAAGAAGAGATCATCATGGAAAAAACAGGCGAAGATCTTGATATAGGATTCAACTCCAAATATGTCACAGATGTGCTGAAAGCCATAGAGGATGAAGAAATAAAGATGGTATTCAGCACAGGTACATCACCTTGTGTGATAAAACCTGTGGCCGGAGACGCTTTCGAATACCTCGTGCTTCCTGTAAGGATACCGAGAGTGTAGCACAGGGACCGGAAGCGGCTGAAACAGCGGAATTATGTACATAGAAAATATAGAACTGAAAAATTTCAGGAATTACAGGGAACTCAGCGTGTCTTTCAGCAGACATGTGAATATCTTTCTCGGAAACAACGCCCAGGGCAAGACCAACCTGCTGGAGAGCATATACATGAATTCAATGGCAAAATCATTCAAAAATGTCAGAGACAGAGAGATGATCAGGTTCGGCGAGGAATTCTGCAAGATAAAGACCGATATATGCACCGACGGAGAGACTGACACCACTGAAATACTGATAAACAAGGACGGCAGGAAGGGCGTGAAGGTCAACGGAGTGAAGATAAGACGGACATCCGAGCTGCTGGAGCGGGTGTTCATCGTGATATTTTCCCCGGACGACCTGAAGATAGTAAAAGAAGAGCCTGAAAAACGCAGGAAATTTACGGACAGAGAGCTGTGCCAGATAAATCCCGGATATTTCAGTGACCTTGCGGACTACAGGAAAGTCCTGAAACAGCGGAACATATATCTCAAGGAAAGTGCTCCCGATGCGGCCGTACTGGATATCTGGGACACGGAGCTTGCAAAATACGGCAGCAGGATAATATCAAAGCGCAGAGATTTCATAAACAAGCTCGATGTCATCAGCAGGGACATACACGACAGGATATCCGGAGGAAAAGAGAATCTGAAACTGAAATACGAGCCAAATATTTCGCAGGAAGATGATTTTTACAGCATACTGAGAGATTCCAGGGAGGACGATCTGAGGAACAGGAACACAGGGCACGGTCCCCACAAGGATGATATAAAGATATCTGCAGACGGTATAGACCTCAGGAAATTCGGTTCACAGGGTCAGCAGCGTACAGCTGCTCTTTCCCTGAAACTGTCAGAGATAAAGCTTATCGAGGAGGAGACTGGAGAAAAGCCGGTGCTGCTTCTTGACGATGTGCTGTCGGAGCTTGACAACCAGCGGCAGAGTTTCCTGATAAATTCACTTGGTGAAAATCAGATGTTCATCACAACAGCTGATATTTCAGGAAAAGTGATAAGCTCCATGGACGCAGGCAGGATATTCAGGATATCAGCAGGCACAGTGGAAACACAGATACAGGATGCGTAAAAGTATACCTGTGATAAAAACAGATACGACAACGCATAAAACAGCTGTTTTTACGGGTTTTTGGAGGATCATGGCGGATCGAGTCTGAAAAATCATTAAAACTTGTAAGAACTGATTTTTTGTGATACAATATATTGTTAGCTAAATTATGGAAAAAGGAGAAATGGTCAATGGCAAAAGACGAAAAGCTTCAGCACTATGATGCCGAGCAGATACAGGTCCTTGAAGGTCTGGAAGCTGTGCGGAAAAGACCGGGTATGTACATCGGAAGCACAGGTCCGAGAGGACTTCATCATCTCGTTTACGAGGTAGTGGACAACAGTATCGACGAAGCACTGGCCGGATTTTGCAAAACTATAAATGTCACCATACACAGGGACAATTCGATAACGGTAGAAGACGACGGACGAGGAATGCCGGTGGACAACCATCCTAAACTTGGCATACCTGCTGTTGAGGTCATCCATACCGTTCTCCATGCAGGGGGTAAATTCGGAGGCGGAGGATACAAGGTTTCCGGAGGACTCCACGGCGTGGGAGCGTCGGTAGTAAATGCGCTTTCCACGAAGATGGAGGTCGAAGTCAAGAGAAACGGCAAGATCTACAAGCAGACTTACGAGAGAGGCAAGACAGTGACGCCTCTGACAGAAATAGGGACATCAAAGAAAACAGGATCGAAGAGCACGTTCTGGCCGGATCCGGCGATCTTTGACGAAACAGTATACGACTACGAGGTCCTGGAGCGCAGGCTCAGGGAGATGGCTTTCCTGAACAAAGGGATAAAGATAACTCTCAAAGACGAGAGAGAAGGCAAGGAGAAGGCAGAGGAATTCCACTACGAGGGAGGTCTCAGGGAGTTCGTGCAGCATCTCAACGCCAACAAGGAAGTGCTCCACAAGGACGTGATATATTTTGAAGTATCCGAAAGCGACAGGGAAGTGGAAGTTGCTATGCAGTACACTGACAGATACAACGAGATGCTGCTTTCCTACGCCAATAATATAAATACTACAGAAGGCGGTTTCCACATGGTGGGATTCAAGACTGCTCTCACAAGGATAATCAACGATTACGCCAGGAAGAACAAGATCCTCAAGGACAAGGATCCGGCGCTTTCAGGCGAAGACGTGAGAGAAGGACTTACCGCCATCGTTTCAGTGAAACTGACTGAGCCTCAGTTCGAGGGTCAGACGAAGACTAAGCTTGGAAACAGCGACATGAGAGGTTTCGTAGAGACCAACACTGCTGATTTCCTCAGCGCTTTCCTCAATGAGAACCCTAATCAGGCGAAGACTATCCTGGAAAAGTGTCTCAGGGCTGCAAGAGCAAGAGAGGCTGCCAGAAAAGCAAGGGACATGACAAGAAAGACTGTCCTCAGCGGCATTTCCATGCCGGGCAAGCTGGCTGACTGCTCCGAGAAGGACCCTGCTCTTTCCGAGATTTTCCTGGTAGAGGGCGACTCTGCGGGCGGAAGTGCCAAGCAGGGCAGAGACAGGAACAGACAGGCAGTGCTGCCGCTGAGAGGTAAGATCCTCAACGTGGAAAAGGCAAGGCTGGACAGGATCCTGAATTCTGACGAGATAAAGAACATGATAACAGCCTTCGGCTGCGGTATCGGAGCTGAATTCGATGAGTCGAAGCTGAGATATCACAAGATAATAATCATGACAGATGCCGACGTCGACGGAGCCCATATCAGGACGCTTCTGCTGACGTTCTTCTACAGGTACATGACGCCTCTCATAGAAAAGGGATATGTTTATGCTGCGCAGCCGCCGCTTTTCCAGGTGAAGAAAGGCAAGAAGGTCTACTACACCTACTCAGACAAGGAGCAGGAGAAGCTGATGAGCGAGCTGGCGGACAAGCCGGGCAAGGCTGATATACAGCGATACAAAGGTCTCGGCGAGATGGACTTCCATCAGCTGTGGGAGACTACTATGGACTTCAAGACCAGGACTCTTATACAGATAACTCTCGATGATGCCACTGCTGCAGATGAGATATTCACGACTCTCATGGGCGACAAGGTCGCTCCGAGAAGGAAATTCATCGAAAGCAATGCACTGCTGGCAACACTTGACATTTAAAGACGGGAGGAGTTTGATACATGACGAATTTACTTGAAGATCAGAAAATGATCCAGCATGAGATCCATGACGAGATGAAGAATTCATATATCGACTATGCCATGAGCGTCATAGTCGGCAGAGCTCTTCCTGACGTCCGTGACGGTCTCAAGCCGGTACACAGAAGGATATTATACGGAATGAGCGGTCTTGGCGTGACTCCGGACAAGCCGTTCAAGAAATCGGCACGTATCGTCGGTGAAGTAATGGGTAAATATCACCCTCACGGTGACAGTTCCATCTATGATGCGATGGTAAGACTGGCTCAGGACTTTTCAACGAGATACCTGCTGGTAGACGGTCACGGCAACTTCGGTTCAGTGGACGGAGACGGCGCTGCTGCAATGCGTTATACAGAAGCCAGGATGTCGCCGTTCTCGCTGGAGATGATCCGTGATATAGAAAAAGATACAGTCGATTTCATGCCTAACTTCGACGAGGAGGAAAAAGAACCTGTCGTACTGCCGTCAAGATTCCCTAACCTGCTGGTGAACGGAAGCAACGGTATCGCAGTAGGTATGGCGACGTCGATACCTCCTCACAATCTCAAAGAGGTCATCGATGCAGCTGTGAAGATGATAGACGATGAAGACTGCACTATAGACGATCTCATAGATATCGTAAAGGGTCCGGACTTCCCTACCGGAGCTCAGATACTGGGCAAGAAAGGCGCCAGGGAAGCATACAGGACAGGCCAGGGCAAAGTCATGGTCAGAGCAGTGGCAGACATCGAGGAGACTGACAGAGGACGCTCCCAGATAATCGTGACTGAGATACCTTTCCAGGTGAACAAGGCAAGGCTCCTTGAGAAGATAGGAGAGCTTGTAAAGGACAAGAGGATAGACGGCATATCGGCTATCAGAGATGAGTCCAACAGGAACGGTATGCGTATAGTCATCGAGCTGAAAAAGGACGCAAATCCAAAGATCACTCTCAACAGACTTTACAAGCATACTCAGCTGCAGGAAAACTACAGCATGATAATGATCGCTCTGGTGGACGGTCAGCCAAGGCTGCTGAACCTTTACGAGATACTTGAAGAATACCTCAAGCACCAGAAGGATGTCGTTACAAGAAGGACCAGGTTCGACCTCAAAAAAGCCGAAGCAAGGGCTCATATCCTGGAAGGACTGAGGATCGCCCTGGACAACATCGACGAGATCATAAAGATAATCAGAGCAAGCTACAATGACGCCAGAGAAAAGCTGATGGAACGCTTCGGTCTTTCGGAGATCCAGGCGCAGGCTATACTGGATATGAGGCTGGCAAGGCTGCAGGGACTGGAAAGAGAGAAGATCGAATCAGAGTACGAAGAACTCTGCAAGAAGATCGCATACTACAAGGAACTGCTGGCTGATGAAAAGATGCTCATGGGAGTCGTAAAAGACGAGCTCCTTGAAATAAAGCAGAAATACGGCGACAAGAGAAGGACAAAGATAACTGCATCCATGGACGACATGGATGACGAGGATCTGATCGAGGAAAAACAGGTGGCTGTAACACTGACACATCTGGGATACCTCAAGAGGATACCTGCAGACACATACAAGACTCAGAAACGTGGCGGCAAGGGCATCACAGGTCTCACCACGAGAGAAAACGATTTCGTGACAGACCTTATCATGACCTCCACCCACGACAATCTGATGTTCTTCACAAATACAGGAAAAGCCCACAAGATAAAGGCTTACGAGATACCGGAAGCTACAAGGACGGCAAAGGGAACTCCTGCCATAAACTTCCTGAACCTGATGCAGCGTGAAAGGATCACTACAGTGATACCGTTCAGAGATTTCAGGGACGACAAGTATCTCATGGCTGTGACCAAGAAGGGTACCATCAAGAAGACTGCTATGTCCAGCTTCGATACCAACAGGAAGACAGGTCTCATAGCCATCAACCTCAAGGACGGAGACGAGCTTGTAGAGATCAAGCAGACTACAGGCAGCGACAATGTCATAATCATAACCAAGCAGGGCAAATGCATCTGCTTCTCGGAAAACGATGTAAGACCTATGGGCAGGATTGCCGGAGGCGTGAGAGCCATCAAGCTGGAAGACGATGATGAAGTCGTTTCGATGCAGCTGGTACAGCCTGGTGAGGAGCTGATGGTAGTGACAAGCAAAGGCTACGGCAAGAGGACGCCTGTTGAAGACTACAAAGTCCAGACAAGAGGCGGCAAAGGTCTGCTGACATATGACAAGAGCAAGTTCAGCAAGACAGGTATGCTGGTGGGAGCGCTTGTAGTGGACGACGATGATGAAGTGCTGCTGATAAATTCAGAAGGTACTATCATCAGGATCAAGGCTGCTGAAGTTTCCAAGCTCGGCAGAGCTACTCAGGGCGTAAGGATCATGAGAGCCGACGATGATGTAAATATCATATCCATAGCCAAGGTGATCAGGGAAGAAGAGCATGAGATGGATGCGAAGCTGGCCCTTGAGAAAAAAGCCAGAAAAAAGGCTGAAGCTGAGAAAGAAGAAGCTGAAGAGGAATCTGAGCAGACAAAGATGAAAATATAGCAGTGACCTGATCTTTAGACCGGGTATACCATTTAAGGAGAAGATATGAAACGTGTTTTTTCAGGCGTACAGCCGACAGGAAATATACATCTGGGAAATTATCTCGGAGCGCTGAAGCAGTTCGTTGAGCTTCAGGAAGA
>CAKQUI010000100.1 GCA_934277495.1 uncultured Clostridia bacterium
CTGATATTTTACAACTCAGAGTGATTATTTCATAATTTGTGTGTGGATTAAAGGCATCATGTTATTAGGCGCTTACTATCGTTTTCGATATTTCCGGAATATCAACAAAAGTTTCACATGATAAAACGTGGCGTAGCCGCTTTTTTTATTTGACAATAAATCAGTCCTGCATTGATATTTTTTCGCTGTACACAGTACGGATGCAGTAGTATCATCTGCAATATGAAAGACTGCCGTAAAAATGGTCGAAAAACAGAACAATTTTGAACAGCAAAAAGAACAAGAATTTTTCGACAGATATGTTGAAAGACTTGTCAGGCAATGTTAGAATGAATTGAATTCAGAATAATCTAACCCGGCTTATCTGGTAGATTATTTTTTTAAACACAACGGTGGTATACTGTATACAAAAAAGAACAATCGTATACATAATGCACTGCCAAATATATATTAATCGTTGGAGGTAGCCAGATGAAAAGTATTCAGAACAAAGGGATGCATATCCTTGCACTGCTTCCCGGTGTGGACTGCAAAGGCCATGGCGGATGCGGATACAAGACTTGTGAAGCCTGTGCGAAAGCTATAGCTGATACAGGGAACATAACGCTATGTCCTGCCTGCAGCCAGGAAACTGTCAATGAAATGGCAGAAGTCCTTGGGACAGAACCTGCAGTGCAGAAAGATATGATAGCCTTTATAAGATGTGCAGGTGATGCAGCCGGAAAACAGCGGCTGGCAGGTTCAGACAGCTGTGAGGCAGCGAAGGAGGCAGGTCTTCTGCACAGTGAATGTCAGTGGGGATGCCTTGGGATAGGCAGCTGTGCTGACCGCTGTGAATTCGGAGCGATGTCGGTGGAAAACGGCAAAATACATATCGACGAAGATAAATGTACAGGATGTATGGCATGTCTGTCGTCATGTCCGCAGAGCATCATAACGATGGTGCCGCGCGAGGCGACCAATTTCATACCGTGCGCATCAAAGGCATACGAGAATATGACCCTGGAAACATGCGGATATGGCTGTATCGGATGCGGAGAATGTGAAAAGGCATGTCCGCAGGGGGCAGTGAAGATAATCGATAACTGTGCTGTCATAGACTATGACAAGTGTGTCGGCTGCATTGCATGTACCGTGAAATGTCGCAAGAAGATAATAATCGACAAGGTCCACGATATAACAAAGCACAAAGAAGAGATAGCTTTCGTGAAATGTGTAGGCGGGGACAAGGCACATCAGAAGCTGACGGCTCTTGGCATCGAGGACTGCAGCGCTGCAGCGGATCTGAACATGAGAGCCATGGGTCTTTGCGAATATGGGTGTGTAGGTATAGGCAACTGCACGAAAGTATGCAGATATGATGCAATATCGGTACAGAACGGAGTCGCATTCGTAGACATCGAAAAATGCGTAGGTTGCGGAGACTGCATGAGAGAATGTCCGAGAGACATGATCGTAATGGCTTCTTATGCAGGCGTAAAGAGAGTACCATGCAATTCAAGGAACGACAGAGACCAGAGACTGAAAGTATGCGATATCGGATGCATCGGCTGCGGAGACTGCGCATCGAACTGTCCGAACCAGGCGATAGAGATGGTAGCAGGAAACCCTGTCATCGATGGCAATATATGTGAGAACTGCAATGTATGTTCGTATGTATGTTCACGAAGCCTGATATCAGAGCGTATCGTGCCTGAATACAACTACATGCAGGTCAAGGCAATGGAGATAGATGAGTAGAGGAAAGGATGTGAACATGGTGAGAAAGAAAAAGACAATGGACGGCAACGCAGCAGCAGCTCATGTTGCCTATGCATTTTCAGAAGTTGCAGCCATATATCCGATAACTCCATCATCGGCAATGGCAGAGAATGTAGACGAATGGACAAGTGAAGACAGAAGGAATATATTCGGTGAACAGGTCAAGGTAGTAGAGATGCAGTCAGAAGGCGGTGCAGCAGGAGCAGTTCACGGAGCAGTGACTGCTGGTGCATACACCAGCACATTCACAGCATCACAGGGACTGCTGCTGATGATCCCTAATATGTACAAGATCGCAGCAGAGCAGACTCCTGCAGTGCTCCATGTAGCAGCAAGAGCAGTTTCGACACATGCACTTTCTATTTTTGGAGACCACTCGGACGTCATGGCATGCAGACAGACCGGTTTTGCGATGCTTGCATCAAGAAGCACGCAGGAGGTTATGGACCTTGCAGCAGTAGCCCATCTGTCAGCTATAAAGGGCAGAGTGCCTCTGCTTCATTTCTTCGACGGATTCAGGACCAGTCACGAGCAGCAGAAGATAGAGACCTGGGATTACGACGAACTCAAGAGCATGGTGGACTGGGACGCCGTGAAAAGGTTCAGGAACAAAGTCATAAATCCGGACCATCCTCACAGCATGGGTTCTGCAGAGCAGCCGGAAACATTCTTCCAGCACAGAGAAGCCTGCAACAGCGTATATGAAGAAACAACAGACACTATCGTCAGCTGTATGGATCAGGTGAATGAAAAGCTCGGCACAGACTACAGACCTTTCAACTATTACGGAGCACCGGACGCTGCAGACGTGATAATAGCCATGGGTTCTGTATGCGACGCAGCAGAAGAACTTGTGGATTACCTGAACAGCAGGGGCAGGAAAGTCGGTGTCATAACAGTAAGACTTTACAGACCTTTTTCTGCAAAGCACCTTATCAGCGTTATGCCGGAAACAGTTAAGCATATCGCTGTCCTCGACAGGACAAAGGAACCAGGTTCCATAGGCGAACCGCTTTATCTGGATGTGGTGGCATCTCTCAGAGGCAGCCGTTTCGAAAATGTTTTCGTTGCAGGAGGTCGTTACGGTCTGGGTTCAAAAGACACTCAGCCGGAGGACATACTGGCTGTATATGAGAACCTCTGGTCCGAGGAGCCTAAGAAAGAGTTCACCATATCCATAGATGACGACGTGACAGGTCTTTCCCTGAAAGCCAGCGAAAGACCTGATGTTTCCCATGAAGGCACAGTAGCATGCAAATTCTGGGGACTGGGCGCAGACGGTACTGTAGGCGCCAACAAGAACAGCGTCAAGATCATAGGCGACAATACAGACAAGTATGTACAGGCATATTTCCAGTACGACTCTAAGAAATCAGGCGGCGTGACTATAAGCCATCTGAGATTCGGAGACATTCCGATAAAGTCATCATACTATGTGAAACAGGCAGATTTCGTGGCGTGTCACAATGCTGCTTATGTCAACAGATATCATATGGTGGAAGACGTCAAGCCGGGAGGCAAGTTCCTGCTCAACTGCTCATGGGATCAGCAGCAGCTGGAAGAAAAGCTGCCGCCTAACATAAAGGGATACATAGCAAGAAACAACATAGATTTTTACATATGTGACGCTGTGACTATAGCCAGGGAACTGGGGCTGAGAGGAAGGACGAACACAGTGCTCCAGGCAGCGTTCTTCAAGATCGCAAATATACTCCCTGTATATGATGCAGCTGAATACATGAAGGAAGCTATCAAGAAGACATACAGCCGCAAGGGAAAGAAAGTCGTATACATGAACTACCAGGCTGTAGCAGCCGGTATAGAAAATGTCCATAAGGTGGAGGTACCTCCTCACTGGGCAGAAGAATACGGCGACATAGTAAGGACAGAAGCAAAAGGCAGAGACAAACTGCATACAGACTATATCAACAAGGTCCTCAAGCCTACAAACGGTATGGACGGAGACGGCATCCCTGTATCGGTGTTCACAGATACAGCAGACGGATGCGTGCCTGCAGGAACTGCAGCTTACGAGAAACGAGGCATAGCAGTGGAGATACCTTCCTGGGATCCTGCAAAATGCATGCAGTGCAACTGGTGTTCATATGTATGTCCTCATGCAGTCATCAGGCCTTTCGTGCTGGACAAAGAAGAAGCCTGCGGCAAAGGTCTTGACGTGGTGAAGTTCAAAGAAGACAAAGAGAAATTCTTTACGATAGGCGTTTCGGCCATGGACTGTACAGGCTGCGGTTCATGCGCAGAAGTATGTCCGTCAAGGAACAAGGCTCTGACTATGGTGATGGCAGAGGATAACATGGAGCAGGAACAGGCAGGATTCGATTATCTGTTCAATAATGTTTCAGACAAAGGATTCGGCAGGAAAGCAGATACTGTCAAGGCTTCACAGTTCAGACAGCCGCTGCTGGAGTTCTCAGGCGCATGTCCGGGATGCGGAGAAACGCCTTACGCTAAGCTTGTTACACAGCTTTTCGGAGACAGGATGTACATCGCCAATGCTACAGGCTGTTCATCGATCTGGGGCTGCAGCGCGCCGAGCACACCTTATACTGTGAACCGTGAAGGCAGAGGTCCTGCATGGGCAAACTCACTGTTCGAGGACAATGCAGAGTTCGGATACGGCATGACAGTAGCAGTCAAAGCAAGGAGGAACGAACTCAGATCATGTGTGGAAAGACTTGCCGCAGACGAAAGATTCCGTGCAGCAGCAAGAGCATGGCTGGACAACATGGACGATCCGGAACTTTCAGATACAACAGGAAAGAAGCTTGTGGAACTCTGTGAAAACTGCACAGTTATGAGCGATGCGAAATTCGTTGTGGAGAACAGCGATATGCTGAGAAAACCTTCGATGTGGATATTCGGCGGAGACGGATGGGCGTATGATATAGGCTACGGCGGCCTGGATCATGTACTGGCGTCAGGCGAGAATGTGAACGTGCTTGTATTCGATACAGAAGTATACTCAAATACAGGCGGTCAGGCGTCCAAGTCAACGCCTACAGGAGCCGTTGCAAAGTTCGCAGCAGGCGGCAAGGCAGTGAAGAAGAAAGACCTTGCAGAGATATTCATGGCTTACGGATACGTTTATGTAGCACAGATCGCAATGGGAGCGAACCCGGCGCAGACGCTGAAAGCCATTAGAGAAGCCGAAAGCTATGACGGACCGTCCCTGATAATAGCATATGCACCATGCATCAACCACGGACTGAAATCCGGCATGAGCAAGGCGATGCTGGAAATGAAAAAGGCAGTAAGAGCAGGTTACTGGAATCTTCTCAGATACAACCCTGATCTCGTTGCCCAGAAGAGGAATCCGCTTTCTGTGGACAGTGCACCTCCGACAGACAGCTATGAAGATTTCATAATGGGAGAAGTGCGTTACAATTCTCTCATGCTGAAAGCACCGGAAAAAGCAGAGAAACTGTTCGAAAGATCCGAAAAGGTGGCAATGGACAGATACAACAAGCTCATAAGGCAGCAGAAGAGTTTTGATGAACAGCAGTAAGCAAAGGAGTGAAATTCTATGTATAAGATATTGAAGAAGAGACGTCTCAGCTCGAATATGACATGGCTGGTCATAGAAGCTCCCCTTGTTGCCCGCAAGGCGAAGCCGGGCCAGTTCATAATACTGAGAACAGACGAATACGGTGAAAGGATACCCCTCACCATGGCGGGACATGATTCCCAGGCGGGTACGATAGATATAATATATGCAGCGGTAGGCAGGACTACGAAGCTGATGGATCAGCTGGAGGAAGGCGACTGTCTGCTGGATGTGGTAGGACCTCTTGGAAAGCCGACAGAGATGGAAGGTCTGAAACGTGTGGCAGTAGTAGGCGGAGGAACAGGCAACGCCCTGGCTTTCCCTATAGCCACGGGTATGCAGAAAGCCGGCATAAAGGTAGATATGATAGCAGGATTCAAGACAAAGGATATGGTGATCCTTGAAGATGAATTCAGAGCCGGTACTGAAAATCTCTATATAACTACGGACGACGGCACATATGGAGAAAAGGGCTTCACAACAGACAAACTTAAAGAACTGATCGAAGCGGGAAACAAGTACGATGAAGTAGTTGCAGTAGGACCGCCGATGATGATGAAATTCACATGCGCCATAGCAGCAGAGTACGGTATAAAGTCAGTAGCTTCACTGACAGCCTACATGGTGGACGGCACAGGCATGTGCGGCGGATGCAGATGTATAGTAGGCGGAGAAAACAAATTCGTATGCGTCGATGGACCGGAATTCGACGGCAGCCTCGTTGACTGGGATGAACTGATAAAAAGAAATGCTTTTTACAGAGAACAGGAGTCGGTGGATTCTGAACATATATGCAGACTGACAGGAGGTGTACGTTACCATGATTAATCTGAAGAAACAAAAGAACCCTATGCCTGAGCAGGAGCCTCAGGTCAGGGCAGCTAATTTCGAAGAAGTAGCAGAAGGATACACTCCTCAGATGGCAGTGAACGAAGCTATGAGATGCCTCAAGTGCAGGAAAAAGCCGTGTACAACAGGATGCCCTGTTATGGTAAATATACCGGCATTTATCGAGAAAGTATCCGAAAGCGATTTCGAGGCAGCATATCAGGTGATATCCGAGACAAGCGCACTGCCCAGGATATGCGGCAGGGTCTGCCCTCAGGAAAACCAGTGCGAAGGCAAATGCGTGCAGGGGATCCTTGGAGAGCCGGTGGCTATAGGCAGACTGGAGAGGTTTGTTGCAGACTGGCATGCACAGCATGAAGCGGAACTTGAGGCGCAAAGCGCCGACAGCGATGAAGAATTCGAAGAAACGAAACCAGAAAGCAACGGCAGGAAAGTAGCCGTTGTTGGCGCAGGTCCTGCAGGACTCACATGTGCAGGGGATCTGGCAGCTAAAGGATATGAAGTCACAGTATTTGAAAGTCTTCATAAACCAGGCGGAGTGCTGGCATACGGCATACCGGAGTTCAGACTTCCAAAGGACATCGTGGCAGCCGAAGTTGAAAAGCTGGAAAAGCGTGGCGTCAAGTTCATAAACAATGCTGTCATAGGCAGATCTGCTACAGTCGATGAACTTATCGATGAAGAGGGTTTTGAAGCTGTATTCGTAGGTACAGGAGCAGGCCTTCCGTCGTTCATGGGAATACCTGGAGAAAACCTTCTTGGCGTATGCTCGGCTAACGAATATCTGACACGTATCAATCTCATGAAGGGATATCTGCCTGAATACGATACCCCTGTCCAGCGTGCGAAAAGGATAGCCGTAGTAGGCGGAGGCAACGTTGCCATGGATGCAGCAAGATGTGCAAAGAGAATGGGCGCAGAGAAAGTATACATAGTATACCGCCGTTCCATGGACGAGATACCGGCAAGAGCCGAGGAGATACATCACGCCATCGAAGAGGGAGTGGATTTCCAGCTCCTGAAAAATCCTGTGGCTGTTATCGGCGACGATGAAGGACATGTGACAGGTCTGGAGTGTGTGGAGATGCAGCTGGGTGAGCCGGATGCATCAGGCAGGAGAAAACCTGTGCCGAAAGAAGGCTCCAACTTCGTGCTGGATGTGGACTGCGTCATCATGGCCATCGGTACAAAGCTCAACAAGCTGATACTGGAGACTACAGAAGATCTTGACGCAAACCAGCGTGGAGGCATAGGCACCGATGAAACGGCAGCTACAAGCAGAGAAGGCGTGTTCGCAGGCGGCGATGCAGTAACAGGCGCAGCAACTGTGATAATGGCCATGGGCGCCGGAAAGAATGCAGCAGCAAGCATGCATGAATATCTCTCTGCAAAATCATAAAACAAAAAATACCTTTCTTTTGACATAATTGAAGTCTGGCGCACAGTACAGCATAATACAACAGATGCTGCTGTGCGTCTTTTCCTTTGATATGGAAAAGACTGACACCGGTCAGGATATCGGATCCCTTTGCAGGAAATATGTCCTGCAGAGCTTTGCATGATGAGAAAAGTATTCGTTAAATGTTATTTTATGCTGTACAAATCACTGGGTTAGTGATATATTTATCAATGGATAACGGATGGCATTTGGATCAAAGCTGTACCGGACATATTAATATCGTTTTTATTGGAGATTCAGACTGTATCTTCGGGAAAGAGCAGTACTGACAGCAGACGGAGATGCCGGATACTGTCACTTCACGATGTTTTTATCAAGCAGGAGGTGGTGAGTATGAGAGCAGGCTTCATAGGCGCAGGGAAGGTTGGTTTTTCTCTGGGCAGGTATCTCGCAGACGGCGGGATAACAGTAACAGGCTACTACAGCAGAAACAGTGGATCTGCACGGAAAGCGGCGGAATTCACAGGCACAGATCTTTATAC
>CAKQUI010000101.1 GCA_934277495.1 uncultured Clostridia bacterium
TCCATACCTCAGTATGAAGTGGAAGCTGAAACAGGCTTCTCTGCTGAATTCGCAGCATCGCATTTCGGCATGGACAAAATAGCTGAAGCACTGGCTGACGGCAGGATCAGAGGCATCGTCAATCTTGTGGGCTGCAGCAATCCGAGGATCGTCTATGAAAAGGCCATCGTCGAAGTCGCAGAGATACTGCTGAAACACGGCATCCTCATCATGACCAACGGCTGTGCGTCTTTCCCGCTTATGAAGCTGGGGTACTGCTCCACGAAGGCGCTGGAGCAGACAGCCGAAGGACTGCGTGATTTCCTGGGCGATGTTCCTCCCGTATGGCACATGGGGGAATGTCTCGACAATGCCAGAGCGTCTGCACTGTTCAGCCAGGTCGCTGCAAAGTCAGGCCACGCCATCAAGGATATGCCTTTCGCTTTCATCAGCCCTGAGTGGTCCAATGAAAAAGGCATCTGCGCAGCTCTGGCGTTCCGCCTGCTGGGCATGGATTCCTACCACAGCGTTTACGCCCCTACCCAGGGTTCTGCAAAAGTAACAGAGTTCATGGAGCACGGTACAAAGCCGCTGCTGGGTTCAGAGATGATCGTAGACGTTGACCACATCGCACTGGCGGACAGGATCGTAGCAGACCTTGAGAAGAAAAGACAGAAGCTGGGATGGAAGTGAGGCCGTCAGCACAGTGCCGGAATCTCATCACCACTCAGAACAGACGGTGAAACGCCTTAACTGCCCGGCAGGAGCTGATCCACCTCCGGGACTTTACATAAATAACAGGAGTATACAGAAAATGACGAAAACAAAGAAACGGATACAGACCGTAGCTGCGCTGCTGGTACTGGCTCTGCTGGTGGGCAGTGCGGTGTACTACAAATACGACTCGCTCCGCAGCGGACAGCAGGAAGCGGACGCTCAGGAGACTGTGACGCTGAAGATCGCATATCTGCCCATAACCCACGCACTGCCTCTTTTCGAAGCAAAGAAGCTTTTGGAAGAAG
Source organism: uncultured Clostridia bacterium (assembly GCA_934277495.1). GTDB lineage: Bacteria > Bacillota > Clostridia > Peptostreptococcales > Anaerovoracaceae > Lentihominibacter. Next base: position 1,002 of record CAKQUI010000101.1, read on the forward strand.
AAAACAGCAATGTACAGGTGGAACTCGTAAAATACGGCGGATGGAGCGAGCTGATGGATGCGTTGAACACAGGGCGAGTGGATGGAGCATCGGTACTTATCGAAATGGCGATGAAATCCCGGGAGCAGGGCATCCCGCTGAAGCTGGCGATGCTGGGACACAAAGACGGCAACGTGGTGATAACCTCGAAGGACATCAGCAAGCCCACACAGCTCAAGGGAAAGACCTTTGCGATACCTAACACTCAGTCGTCCCACAACATACTGCTGCAGACCCTCCTTGAAAAGAACGGCATGTCGGCAGATGATGTAAAGATACTGGAAATGGCTCCGACAGAAATGCCGGCGGCTCTGCAGAGCGGCCAGATAGACGGCTACTGCGTTGCAGAACCTTTCGGTGCCAAAGCGGTGGACGCAGGCATCGGACAGGTATTCGCCACATCTGAAGAACTGTGGGGAGACTCCATATGCTGCGGCATCGTGCTGAACGAAGATGCAGTCAAAGGCAAAGATTCCGCTATAGAGACTTTCCGTGAGGCTTACAAAGATGCCGGAGCGAAACTTGACGAAAAGGAAAGCGCAGCTATCGCCGAAGAATACCTTGGACAGAACAAAAACATCGTAGGTCTGTCACTGCAGTGGATATCCTTCGACGATCTGAATGTAACGAAGACAGCATACGACAACCTGACAGACAAAGTAAAGTCCTACGGACTCAGCCAGGATCCGCCTTCATATGAAGACTTCGTGCTGCAGCAGGGAAAATGACGCAGGCAATGATATACATCGAAACGATTCAAGGAGATAAATCATGAAAAAAACAAGATCATATATAATCTCATTTGCGGTCCTGGTGATCCTCTGGGAACTGCTGGCTGTCTCCGGACTTTTCCCGGAAAGCCTGTTCCCGTCGCCGGTACGGACTGCTGAGGCTCTGGGCCGCCGCATATCTTCAGGTGCACTGCTGCTTGACATCGGCGCCAGCATGTACAGATTTTTCATAGGCTATATCACGTCAGTTGTTGCAGCTGTCATTCTGGGGCTGCTTCTGGGCTGGTTCGCAAAGGCATGGCGCTACGTCGATCCTGTGGTACAGTTCCTGCGCCCTATATCACCGGTGGCGTGGCTGCCTTTCATCGTGCTGTGGGTGGGTATCGGAGATGTTCCCGCCATCGTGATAATTTTCATCGCAGCTTTTTTCCCGGTGCTTCTTACTACTGTCACCGCTGTGGGGAACATCGATCCGGTCTACCTGAAAATCTCGGACAACTTCGGTCTTGGCCGGACTCAGACACTGCTGGGTATCGTATTCCCGGCGATTTTCCCACAGATAGCCAATGCACTGCATATCGCAGTAGGTACTGCCTGGATATTCCTGGTAGTCGGTGAAATGGCAGGCTCCCAGTCAGGTCTCGGGTATCTCATCACAGACGCCCGCAACAACCTGCAGACAGACACGCTGATGGCAGCCATCATCGTCATCGGCATAATCGGTATCGTGCTGGATCTGCTGATCCGCCATGCACAGCAGCAGGTGGAGCACATCTGGGGATTCAGCAGGAGCGAAGAAAAATGATATCCCACGAAAGGAAGTGACAGCCTATGGCTTTTATAGAAGTAAAAAACGCAAATAAACGATACATACAGAACGACCGTGAATTTACAGCTCTTAATAACGTCTCGCTGGAGATACAGCACGGTGAATTCATATGCCTGCTGGGACCCAGCGGCTGCGGCAAGACGACTCTGCTTAACATGATGGCAGGGTTCGAAAAACCCGACTCCGGCACGATAACCATAGACGGCAGACCTGTTACGAAACCCTCACCGGAATATGTGACGATATTCCAGCACTACGGTCTGCTGCCATGGCAGAGCGTGGAGCGAAACGTGATGCTGGGACTGCTGGCAAAGAAAACGCCAAAAGAAGAAGCTCGCAGGATAGCAGACGAGTACCTGACGCTGGTAGGCCTGGAAAAGTTCAAAGATGCACGGCCGGTCCAGCTTTCCGGTGGCCAGCAGCAGAGAGTTTCCATAGCAAGGGCCCTCGCTGTTTCCCCGGAAATACTTTTCATGGATGAACCTTTCGCAGCCCTGGACGCTATCAACCGTCTGAAAATGCAGGATGACATCCACCGCATCGCAGAAGACAAAAAAATAACAACGGTCTTCGTCACCCACGACATCGAAGAAGCCGTGACACTGGCCGACAGGATCGTCATCATGACGCCGAACCCAGGCAGGATCAAAAGCATAGTCCCTGTCCCTCTCGGCAAAAACCGTGACCGCACAGCCGAAGACTTCCTGAAGATACGTGACAAAGTCTTCGAGATATTCGAGATGAAACCCGATAAGAAGATAGAATACTATATATAAAACTGTACCAGCGGCCAATGGGACGAAACTCAACGAACACACCGCAAAAAACGTCCCATCTGGCAGATTCCGGGGAGTTCGTGCCAAAGGGATCTTTCGCTGATAAGGGCAAAAGGGACGAAATCACCGCAATTTTGCTGGTTTTCGTCCCTTTTGAGGTTCCACTACCAATAGTACGGGCAGCGTTCTTTCAGACATTCTGCATTGCGGGAATGGAATCTGCATCGTATCTTTTCCGGCAGGCGCATCTCGACCCCAAGTTCACCGGATACGAAAAGGACAGTCTCTTTCAGCGCTGTGTAGCATGTCCGCTTACAGCAGCGTGGGCCGCCGAGTTCGCCAAGAGCTGCCAGCACACGGGAAGTGCACCTGCTGCAAAGCCCCCAGGTTTCGCTGCTGAGTGGCGTGGTACCGGTTATGATGCTCATGAAAATCCCGGAGCTGACTGCGGCTCCGCAGCATCCCCAGAATCCGCAGCTCCCGCCGGGGACTGCGCTTCCCCGCTTTATCATTTCTTCAAGGGCTCTGTGGATGTCGATTTCACCACCGGCGTTATGATATGCAGTCAGCAGCGCTGCTCCTGCCAGTATGTGGTGCTCTGGCCCGTGCATGTATACGTCGTGATCCGTCATCATATCCGTAAGTATCGCCACCGGATCATCGGAGCGTACAGTCTCACACCATCCCATCAGCCTTTCTACGGCTTCCCTGCTGTGGCAGCTGTCACATACGAAATGACCGTTTTCGCAGCTGACCTGCGACAGTTCCCTGCTGCCGCAGATCTCACATTGCATTTCTACAGCTTCCGTTCTGTAGATCAGCGGCGCTCCGCATATCAGGCAGTTTTCGGCGTGCATTGCCTCTTCGTCAGCCTGCTCTGACTGGCCGTAAGTCTGTGTCCCCAGTTTATATGTTTTCATCAGTTCCCTCCCGGTGCGTTGCGAAATGATATATTACGATGAAATTATAACATACATCGAAAATCTTCGATATGTTCTCTCGGCAAAAAAGCAGTCCGCAAATCCCACTCTACCGTGGTGATATGCGGGCTGCTGGAGTCAAATCCTTATGGTCGTAATCATTTCAGCTTTATATCATCTGTCCAAAGTTCAAAACCTGCAATCGGTAATGGCTCCGGAGCTATGGAGCTGTTTCATATGTGCGCCTGCCAGCTGTTCAGGTCACGTCATTATCCAGCGGGTTCCTGTGCCGGACGCATTCAGGGATCGTCCCCGAGCAGGCAGCTGCCCGTTGATGCCTTTACATGAGTTTGCGGAACAGTGCCTTGAGGTCGTCGATGCTGGCGTCCTTAGGATTGCCCGGTGCACATGCGTCTTCATGAGCTGATTCTGCCAGGAAGTCCAGATCTTCTTCTTTCAGGGTCTCCAGCTTAGTCGGGATACCTACGTCTATAGAAAGTTTACGCACTGCATCCACTGCTGCTTTGCGGTATTCCTCAACAGACATATCGTCCACGCCCTTCACGCCCATAGCTCTGGCGATCTCTCTGTATTTTTCACCTGTCATGTCTGCATTGTACTCCATAACTATCGGCAGCATCATGGCACATGCCACTCCGTGAGGCGTATCGTATACTGCACCCAGAGTATGTGCCATGGAGTGAGCTATTCCAAGACCAACGTTGGAGAATCCCATTCCTGCAATATACTGTCCGAGAGCCATTCCTTCACGGCCTTCCTTTTCATTGGCAGCGGCTCCCCTCAGGGATCTTGAAATGATCTCGATAGCTTTGAGGTGGAACATGTCCGTCATTTCCCAGGCAGCCTTGGTCGTATATCCCTCGATGGCGTGCGTCAGCGCATCCATTCCTGTCGATGCAGTCAGTCCCTTAGGCATCGATGACATCATATCCGGATCCACTACTGCCACCACCGGCATATCGTGAGGATCCACGCAAACGAACTTTCTCTTTCTCTCCACGTCTGTTATAACGTAGTTTATCGTGACTTCAGCAGCTGTACCTGCTGTTGTTGGCACTGCTATGATAGGAACGCACGGTTTCTTAGTCGGCGCCATGCCTTCCAGACTCCTGACATCTTCGAATTCCGGGTTGTTTATGATGATGCCTATAGCTTTGCATGTATCCATCGATGAACCGCCGCCGATAGCGATCATGCAGTCAGCCTCTGCAGCTCTGAACGCCTTCACACCGTTCTGGACATTCTCTATCGTAGGATTTGCCTTGATATCTGAAAAGATCTCATAAGGGAACCCTGCTGCGTCCAGCACGTCAGTCACCTTTGCAGTAACGCCGAATTTCATCAGATCCGGTCCAGTACACACCAGCGCTTTCCTGAATCCTCTTGCCTTTACTTCTGTTGCAATCTCCTGTACCGCACCTGCTCCATGATACGAAGTTTCGTTCAACATGATCCTGTTTGCCATGATATACCTCCTTCTGAAATATCTGAGTTGTTTTACTGTCTATATTTTAACAATATCTCCGGCAAACTGTAAGTTACAGACATTTCCCACTGTCACTTTACATCAGATTTCCTGCCCGGAGCCCGCATACCGCAGTGGTCCGGCTGATTTCACAAAAAAGGAAAAGCAGATCACATCCGCTCGTGAGAACGAAGGCATGTGATCTGCTGAAGTTGTGGTCTATAATGGTTAGAAGTTATTTATTTATGGAGTTATACCTTTTTCTTATCTTTTCCTTATCTCTTAACTGTCTATATTTTAACAATCATTTTATATAAAAAAAAGTGACAATCACACCGATATGTCACTTTTTGACGCATTTTCTTTCAAATTCTTTCAGACTATTTCATTTATTGCCACTATATCGCTCGATTCCGACAGAGTTTTCAGTCATATCAGACAAAGTTTGTGAAAAATATCTGCAATCGGTACCGGCATGGCATCCACAAGAAGCCTGGCCATTTCCTCGGGAGTCCCTTTTACATCACCAGATACCCAGCGTGTAGTCATATATACCGATCCCCTGCAGTACATTTCCAGGATGTGAGTCGTATCACGACTGAGCTTCTGACCTGATTTCGTCTCTATCAGCCTCCTGTAAAAATCTCTTATCTTGATGAAATCATGGTCTTTCAGGCTGTTCTGTTCATCGCATCTGTACGCAGCATCGAAGAAAAGCCGTTCTTCATCTATGAACCGGAACTTTCTCACGAGGCTCTCATATACGGTGCTGCCCTGACCCATATGTTCGAAAGACTCTGCCAGTATCTTGTCAAAATACCAGTTTATCAGATCATATTTGTCAAGGAAATATCTGTAGAAAGTCTGTCTTGTAATGCCACATTCCTCTACTATCTCTTTCACCGTTATCTTTTCCACCGGCATTTTTTCCATGCAGCTTTTCATAGCAGCTGCCAGTCTGTAGCGTGTCCTGTCCTGACGGCGTTTCGTATGCTCGCCGCTGCCTTCTGCCACATGTATCATGTGATCTATATCTTCTTTTCTACTGTACATAGCCTGCCCTCCCGGGTCATCCATATGCGCTACCGGTCAAATACCAAAAAAGACCGGCTGCACCTTATTAAACGGCTGTTTTTCAATATGTCTACAGTTTATCATCATGATGTGCCAGCGTCAATCTGAACAGCGGTTTTCTTTATATATCTGCGTTTCACATATGCTCCCGGGTTCTCGCAAAGAAAATGTCTCCGCAGAATAAATGCCGTATTCTACAGCCTGAAAGCAAGGTCAGCGTGATCAGAAAGAAAACTGCGACAGTACCGGCCTGTCGCAGCAAAAATTCTCTTCCGTTATATTCTTTCCTCGTGATACACGCTGCCGTCAAGGTCTTTCCATAAGGCAGCCCCATTCTCTATAACCATATAACTGTGACAGCTGCCTGCCTTCGGTATCGACACAGAGCCGGGATTCATGTAAATACTTCCATCGCCGAAAGGCTCCCATGCCGGTATGTGCGTATGTCCGTGCAGCAGTATATCTCCCGATGCAAGCGGCGGCAGATTTTCCATGTTGAACCTGTGCCCGTGGGTCGCATATATCGTGCGTCCGTTTTCAGTATATATGATGCAGTATTCTGCCATTATCGGGAAATCCAGCACCATCTGATCCACCTCCGTGTCGCAGTTGCCCCTGACGCAGAGCACCTGCGGCTTCAGCTCGTTGAGCATCGCTATGACTTTCTTCGGCTCGTACATTTCCGGAAGATCGTTCCTCGGCCCGTGGTAAAGTATATCTCCAAGGAACAGCAGTCTGTCTGCCCCCTCCCGTTCAAAAGCATCCAGCATCTTCCGGCAGTAATATGCCGAGCCATGTATATCCGACGCTATCATAAGTTTCATTCCAGGACCTCCTCTGTCAATGATGGATGTGTTTCATTACAGCTTCTGCAAAGCCTGCTGCTTTATGAAAATGCCTGAGCTGTTTCTTGTGAGCGCACAGCTTTTCCCTGCATCTGGAGCAGTGCAGGCTGGCGTTGGTCTCATCGGAAAACCGCTCGGGATGTTTTCTGTATATGTATTCCCACCTTGCCAGAAGCCCGGCAGCCACTGCACACAGCGACCATGTGAAAAAACTTCTTATAAAAAGCAGCGGCGTGAACATGAGGATGTAGTCCCACG
>CAKQUI010000102.1 GCA_934277495.1 uncultured Clostridia bacterium
GAATACGCCAGAAGTATAGAAGGCGCCAGGGAATTCCTCAGCGGCAGGAGCAAGGCAGTGGTGAAGCGTCTGAGAGAGAAGATGCAGGCGGCGTCCGATGCCCTGGAGTTCGAAGAGGCTGCTGTATATCGTGACTACATCGCAGCGGCAGAGGCATTGTCGGAGACGCAGCGTGTGGTGATGCACCAGAGTGCAGATATAGATATCGTTATACCGGCACGGGGAACAGAAGAAGCACACATAGTCACATTTTTCGTCAGGGAAGGCAAGCTCACCGGCAGGGAAGTGCACGAACTTGAGACTATGCCGGATGCCGGACGCAGCGAGATGGTATCCGCCTTCATAAACCAGTACTACAGTAGTCAGCCCAATATACCAAAAGAGATACTGCTGACGGATGTTCCTGAGGACAGCAGTGTTCTGGAAGCGTATCTGACTGAGCTGGCAGGCCACAACGTGAGGATCTACCGTCCGCAGAAAGGCGAAAAAAAAGCACTGGTGGATCTTGCTTCAAAAGACGTTGTGGAAATGGTGAAGACCATAGACGAAAAGGCCGATACGGCGAGAGAACGCAGGTATGCCCTTGGCAGCGAGATCTTCGATGTACTCAGTGCCATGGGAGCAGTCACAGGTAAATATGACGGCAGACAGTTCAGAGCGGAGGCTTATGATATTTCCAACACCAACGGTGTGGATACCGTTGCAGCGATGGTTGTGTTCGACGGACTGAAACCTGACAGGCAGAGCTACAGGAAATTCAGGATAAGAACTGTCAGCGGACAGGACGATTACAGATCCATGAAGGAGGTCCTGAGCCGTCGTTTCAGGAGAGTCTTTGAAGGTGATGAAAAATTCGAAGTGCTGCCTGACTATATACTGATGGACGGAGGCAAGGGCCATGTGTCGGCGGCTCTCGAAGTCATAGATCAGACAGGTTTTGATATACCTGTCATCGGAATGGTCAAGGATGACAAACACAGGACGAGAGCGCTGGTATACAGGCAGAAAGGCTCTGAAAAGACAGGAGATCCGGTATACGAGGAGATACCGCTCAAAGGCAGACGGCTGCTGTTCACATATACCGGCAGGATACAGGAGGAGGTCCACAGGTTCGCCATAGACTATCACCGCAGACTGAGGAGCAAAAGCGTGTCAGGTTCAGTGCTGGACGAGATAAAAGGCATAGGCCCTGTGAGAAGAAAAGCTCTGCTGGAGCATTTCAAAAGCGTCGACGCCATAAAGAAAGCCAGTCGTCAGATGCTGGAGGAAGCTCCGGGCATGAATGCGGCGGCTGCAGTTAGCGTTTGGGAATATTTCCACGGCAAATGACACAGAAATACACCATACATCGAATAATCTGTTGCTAAAAGGAAAGCATAATGTTATATTTAACATAGCTTAACCCAATAATGAAAATACGGAGGAACAAAATGGCAGATAATAAAGAACTTTACGGATATGAAGAGGAAGATATACTCACTCTCGAATACGATGACGGCACTGAAGAAGAGTGCGGTATCCTGGGCGTTTTCGATGCTCTCGGCAAGGAGTACATAGCTCTCAACCCGCTGGGAACAGAAGACGTATACATCTACGGATACAAGGAATACGAAGAGGACTATGAACTTTCAGATATAGAGTCGGAAGAAGAGTTCAACAAAGTCGTTGCAGAGTTCGAAAAACTTGCAGTAGAAGAAGTATAGCGATAATTTTTAATAAGATTTTCACACGGGACTGTACCGGATATACCGGTACGGTCTTTTGTTGGTTTTGGAAAGGTAACAGAAAGGAAAAAGAAAGGTCGGTATAAAATGGAGTATCGTTTCAGCAACAGAGATCTGAGGAATCTGATAATACCACTGATAATCGAACAGTTCCTGCAGATAGCTGTGGGGCTGGCAGATTCCATAATGGTGGCAAGCGTCGGTGAAGCTGCAGTATCAGGCGTCTCACTGGTGGACTCTATATTCATCCTGTTTATCAATGTGTTTTCGGCACTGGCTACAGGCGGCGCTGTGGTGGCAGGTCAGTACATAGGGAGGCGTGATCCTCAGACAGGATGCAAAGCGGCGTGGCAGATGATAATGTTCACAGGTGCACTGGCTCTGGTCGTGATGGCGGCATGCTATGTTTTCCACGGGTTCATACTCGATACTGTTTTCGGCGATATAGATGATGAGGTCATGTACAACAGCAGACTGGATCTGCTGATCGTAAGCGCATCGATACCTTTCATAGCACTTTACAATGCGGGAGCAGCTGTATTCAGAGTCATGGGAAACTCGAAGATCGCCATGAACATGTCTCTTCTGATGAACGGCATAAATGTGGCAGGCAATGCCGTACTGATATACGGATTCCACAGAGGCGTGGAGGGAGCAGCCATACCGACGCTTTTCTCCCGTATCGTGGCAGCCGTGATAATACTGAAACTTCTGTGCGACAGCAGCAGACTGCTGCATATACCAAGGCCTGTCAGCTTCAGACCTGACGGGTTCCTTCTGAAGCGGATCCTTTGCATAGGCGTGCCCAACGGTATAGAAAACAGCATGTTCCAGCTGGGAAAGATACTGGTGCTCAGTCTCGTATCGGGATTCGGGACAGCAGCCATCGCTGCCAACGCCATAGGCAGCTACGTCGCTATGTTCGCTGTGATGCCGGGACTTGCGCTGGGATACACTATGATAACCGTCATATCACAGTGTGTAGGAGCGAGAGACTATCAACAGGTGAAGTACTACACAAGGAAAATAGTCCTGATATGCTATGTATCCATGGTGATATTCAGCGGTATAGTCGTTCTTTCTCTGCCGCTGGTGCTCAAAGTCTACGGTCTTTCTGAAATGGCAAGCCACTATGCAAGACAGATAATCATATATCATTCGGCATGCGCTGTGCTGATATGGCCTCTTTCATTCACATTGCCCAGCTCGCTGCGTGCAGCCAATGACGTGGGTTTCACGATGGTGATATCTGTGGTATCAATGTGGGTTTTCCGGGTAGCTTCAAGTTATCTTCTCGGGAAATATATGGGCATGGGGCTGCTTGGCGTATGGGTAGCCATGACAATAGACTGGCTGTTCCGTGCAGTTTTCTTCACTGTACGCTACGGCAGGAGGAAGTGGATAGACAAGGCTGAACGCCAGTTCGGTTGACATGCCATGGCAAAGACTATATAATCAGAATGGGTTATAGTATTTTTTTGCTGCAGGAACGGTTTGTAAAACGGAGGACAGATCTGATGAAAAAATATGACATTATCGTAGTGGGAGCAGGCGCCAGCGGGGTGTTCATGTCCTATGAACTGGCTAAACTCGACACAGACGCCAGGATACTGGTTATCGACAAAGGAGCACCGCTGGACCGCAGAGTCTGTCCTATCAAAAAAGGTGCGGGGAACTGTGTAAAATGCAGCCCGTGCCATATCATGAACGGATACGGCGGTGCAGGAACACTGTCAGACGGCAAGTACAATATCACCACACAGTTCGGAGGAGACCTCCACAACTATGTAGGTAAAGAAAAGGCCATGGAGCTGATGGAGTACGTGGACGATGTGCTTTGCAGCATGGGAGGTGCAGACGCCAAACTTTATTCGACAGCAAGTTCAGAGCTTAAGACCATGGCGCTGAGAAACAATCTGCATCTCCTTGAAGCCAAGGTGAGACATCTTGGAACAGACAGGAACGTGAAGATACTGGGCAGGATATACGAATACTGTCGTGAAAAGATCGAAATGATGTTTTTCACATCTATAGATGATGTGACACATGAGGACGACGGCAGTTTCACTGTAGTTACAGACAGCGGTGAGAAGCTGAACTGCAAAGATCTTGTCCTTGCAATGGGACGTTCCGGTTCGAAGCAGATAGGTTATGTCTGCGACAAGATGGGTATATCGCAGGAAAAGAACAGAGTGGATATCGGCGTCAGAGTAGAGCTTCCGGCAGAGATCTTCAAACATATCACAGACGATGTGTATGAGAGCAAGATCGTTTACAAGACGGATAAATACAACGACATGGTGCGTACATTCTGTATGAATCCGTACGGCGAGGTGGTGGCTGAGAACACCAACGGCATAGTAACAGTCAACGGACACAGCTATGCAGATCCGGAGCTTCGTACTGAGAATACCAACTTTGCACTTCTTGTATCCAATAAATTCACAGAACCCTTCGAAGACAGCAATGAATACGGAGAATCGATAGCCAGACTGTCCAACATGCTCGGGGGCGGAGTCCTGCTGCAGCGTTTCGGAGACCTTGTCAAAGGCAGACGCAGCAGCGCTAGAAGGATGGAAAAATGTTTCACCAGACCTACGCTCAAGGCGACGCCGGGAGACCTGAGCCTTGTTATACCAAAGAGACAGCTTGACAATATAATCGAAATGATCTACGCACTGGACAAGATAGCACCGGGTACAGCCAACGAGGATACACTGCTTTACGGAGTGGAAGTCAAATTCTACAATTCAAGAGTAGAAGTCGACGAGAATCTCCAGACGAAGATACCCGGACTTTATGCCCTGGGAGATGGATCAGGAGTGACACATTCACTGTCGCAGGCGTCTGCCAGCGGCGTGTATGTGGCGAGGATCTTGGCCGGCAAATACGGCAGAAAGGAATAGTGCAATGACAGCAAGAGTGGACAAAGCACTGGAAAATCACAGGAAAGGCTACAACTGTGCACAGGCTGTAGCGTGTGCATTCAGCGACGTGTTCGGAAAAAGTGAAAAAGAAATATTCGAAATAATGGAAGCCTTTGGATTCGGTATGGGCTGCATGGGCACATGCGGAGCAGTGTCCGGCATGGCAGCGGTGGCAGGCATGAAGGAGTCCGACGGATGCCTGGAAAGTCCGGGGACAAAAAAAGCATCATACAAGGCAATAAAGGGAATGATAAAGAAGTTCGAGGAGAAAAACAAGTCGGTGATATGCAGAGAGATAAAAGGAGTAGACACCGGCGTTGTCCTCAGAAGCTGCGACGGATGCATCAGCGATGCAGCAGAGATACTCGAGGAGTATCTTTCATCAGATAAGGAGGCATAGATATTTGAACAGCAGGAAATACAAAGACACATTGTACAAGATGAGATATATCAACGATCTCAGAGATATGATAATTTCAAGTGCAGAGCTGTACTCAGAAGATCCGGCATTCCTGGTCAAAGATTCACATTCGGAACCTTACAGACCGGTGACATTCGCACAGCTCAGAAAGGATATCGACAGTCTCGGCACTAAACTGGTATCCATGGGGCTTAAAGACAAAAAGATAGCACTTATCGGAGAAAACAGCTATGAATGGGTGGTGTCGTATTTTGCCACAGTGAACGGTACAGGTGTCGTAGTGCCGCTGGACAAGGATCTTCCGGCAGAAGAGATAAAAAACCTCATAGAAAGGTCGGAAGCCGATGCCATATTCTTTTCAAAGAAACAGAAATCAAAAGTAACTGAGGCGCTTGAGCAATGTCCTGACCTCAGCGTCAGAGTCATCATGGGTGCAGATTCTGAAGACGAAGGAGTAAGCAGCTGGAAGACTATGATAGAGCAGGGAGCCGAGCTTCTGGAGGAGGGAGACAGAAACTTCGTGGATGCAGTCATAGACCGTGAGGCCATGTGTTCTCTTCTGTTCACATCGGGGACTACAGGCAGATCGAAAGGCGTGATGCTTTCCCACAAGAACCTTTCGGCAAATGTGTACAATATGTCCAAATACGTCAAGATCAGAAGACCGGGCGTCGGACTTTCGGTGCTGCCGATGCACCACACATATGAACTGACATGTCATGTGTTCACAGGACTTTATCAGGGCATGGCAGTTGCTATATGCGAGGGTCTGAGATATATACAGCCGAATCTCAAGGAGTCCCGAGCCACAGTAATGGTGGGCGTGCCTGTGATATTCGAATCCATGCACAAGAAGATCTGGAAGCAGGCCGAGTCATCAGGCTCAGCCGGCAAGATGCGCAGGATGATGGATATGGCGTCAAAGACCAGACTTTTCAACAACCAGAAAGTGATGAGAAAAGTATTCGGCAAGATACATCAGAGTATAGGCAACAACGTCGGACTGTTCATTGCAGGAGGAGCGGCGATAAACCCTCAGGTCATAAGAGATTATGAAGCGCTGGGTATCCCGATGATACAGGGATACGGCATGACAGAAAACGGTCCTATCATCGCAGTGAACAAGGACTGCTACAGCAAGGCAGATTCCGTTGGGCTGCCGATGCCGGGAACAGAAGTAAGGATATCAGAGCCGGACAAGGACGGCGTCGGCGAGATAATCTGCCGGGGGCCATCGGTGATGATAGGATATTACAATGATCCGGAGGCTACAGCTGAAGCCATCAGAGACGGATGGCTCTATACAGGCGACTATGGCAGGTTCGATGATGAAGGATTCCTCTATATATGCGGCAGGAAGAAAAACGTCATCGTATCCAAAAACGGCAAGAACATTTTCCCTGAGGAGATAGAGACGCTGCTCATGGAGCAGCCTGTGATCCAGGAAGCTGTAGTCTACGGCACCATCGACAAAAAGAACGATGACGTCGTAGTCAGGACGGAAATATTCCCTGACTTTGCAGCAGTGAAGGAAAAACTCGGCGAATATTCCGATGACGATCTCAGGAAGCTGATAAAAGACGCCGTCGAGGAAGTCAACGACAGGATGCCTGCATACAAGAGAGTGAAAAGGATAAAACTCCGTGACGAGGAGTTCGAGAAAACGACTACAAGAAAGATAAAGAGACCGGGCGGAGCCATCAGAGAAGAAGAATGAGGTCCGCTGCACAGGAGGAACAGCATAAATGTCTAATCACAGCAGATATCCCAAGCTGATAACAGATCTTGGGAAACTGCGCCATAATGTAGAGAAGGTGCAGCGTATGTGTGACGTCAGCGGTGTAGAGATCGCCGGCGTAATAAAGGGGTGCACAGGCATTCCGGAATGTGCACAGCAGTTCGAAAGAGCCGGCTGCAGTTTCATTGCATCATCGAGACTTGAGCAGCTGGAAAATCTCAGAGAGTATGGTATACAGCTGCCGCTGATGATGATAAGGATACCGATGATAAGCGAGGCATCCGAGGTAGTGAGACTGACGGATATAAGTCTCAACAGTGAAGTAAGGGTGCTGAAGGAGCTGGACCGCCAGGCGGGACTGCAGGACAGGAAACATCAGGTGATAATAATGGCGGATCTGGGCGATCTCAGAGAAGGTTTCTGGGACAGAGACGAACTGGTGGAGGCAGCGCTCATTGTAGAAAACGATCTTCACAATCTTGAGCTGGCGGGCGTGGGGACCAACCTCGGCTGCTACGGCTCTGTTGCAGCTACGCCTGAGAAGCTTCAGGAACTTGTGGATATAGCAGAGCTCATCGAGGGAAAGATCGGCAGGGAACTCAGATATATATCCGGCGGAGCCACAAGCTCTCTGCCGAGGATCTTCGAAGGCAACATGCCGTCGAGAGTGAATATGCTCCGGGTGGGCGAAGGCATACTTCTTGCGAAGGATCTGCAGGACCTGTGGGGCTATGACATGAGTTTCATGCACCGGGATGCTTTCGTTGTCAGGGCGGAGATAATCGAAATAAAGGACAAACCCACATATCCTGTGGGGGATATAATGTTCGACGCCTTCGGCAACACTCCGGAATATACAGACAGAGGCATCAGGAAACGTGCATTGCTGGCACTGGGAAAAGTCGACTACGGTTTTCCGGAAGATCTGACGCCGGCGGA
>CAKQUI010000103.1 GCA_934277495.1 uncultured Clostridia bacterium
ATTTTTAGCGTTTATATTTAACGTGTCCTTTTTAACGCAGACTGGACAAACTGCGGCTCGCTTATCCGGTTTCCACACCCCCGTCGAAACCAAAAACATCCCCTTGTCTGAAACCTGGAATTTATCACTCAGGTTTCATGATATGATATGCCTGACATCTACCAGAGATACAGGTACATATCATCATGTCGATCCGGCTGAACACATCAGCCGTAACTTATTATATCACATAAAACTAAAAAACGTTATCCTCATTTTTAGCTTTATATTCATCTTTTGTATCTCTGATTTGATCTTCCAGTTCATCGATCTCACTGAGACAGTCTGATATCTTTTCACACAGTTCTTTTACAGCTGTATCCTCAAGCCTGCCGCTTCTGAAAAGCTCATAGCAGTATTCGCCGATCTCTTTCTTGGTATTCTCTATATCCTGCCTGCGGCCGCTTATCCTGCTTTTGAGTTTACCTACTTCGATGACTTCTCCGGCTTTGTTTCCTGCTCTGCTGGCAGCTGTTGCTGCTGTTCTGCCGAGTCTGCTCAAAAATTCCTGCATTTCAAACCTCCTGTACGGGTATTTCCGTCATGATCACTGCATACCTGTCAGTACCACAAATTACGATCGTTTATCTCCTCATAGCCTGCTGCATCCTTCTGTCTGCATCACGCTTGGCAATATCATGACGCTTGTCATATTCCTTCTTGCCTTTGGCAACTGCGATCTCTATCTTGGCTTTGCCTCTGTCATTAATGTACATCCTGAGAGGCACCAAAGTCAAGCCTTTTAATGTGGTATATCCGATAAGTTTTCTTATCTCCCGCTTATGTAAAAGCAACTTCCTCGGGCGTACAGGCTCTACATTGAATCTGTTGCCCTGTTCATACGGACTTATATTCATGCCGTATAATACTATTTCTTCATTTTCGATCCTGGCGTAGCTTTCCTTGATGCTTACCCTTCCCTGCCGCACTGATTTTATTTCAGTACCGGTGAGTGCTATCCCTGCTTCATACGTTTCTTCTATAAAATAGTCATGCCGTGCCTTTTTGTTATTTGCAACTACCTTCACAGTCGTCCCCTCTCAGAATATCCTGTTATTTAAAACACACTTTTCCTATACACTCTCTTATATCTATCAGTCCTATGGCTTCATTGCGGCTGTCCAGCGATGATCTGCGGTCGTCGCTCATGATAAAAAACTGTCCGCTGCCAAGCTTTCGTGGCTGCATATCATCCATATGGACCGGTTCGTCCATATACTCTGTATATGGCTTGTCATTGATATAAAGCGTATCGTCTTTTATCTCGACACTGTCTCCCGATCTTCCTGCAACACGCCTTATGAGGATACTGCCCTCTCCATCTTCGCTGTAGATATGATTTCTTACGGCTATCACATCTCCGGTATCGATCCTCTCATCTGTCCCTCTTGCAGCCGCTCTGTCAAGAAGCACATATCCGCCCTGATGCAGCGCCGGCTCCATCCCGCTGCCCTTGACTTCAGTGATCATAAAAAAACCTGAAAGAAGAAAAGCAGCTGCGCCTCCGACCACGGCTGACAAAGCATACAGCAGTAATTTTTTCAGCATGGTATCCCTCCCCTGGTATATCTATATATACTCATATGTATTTATCACGGATACTACGCTTCATTACCGATGCCCGTCTGAAATACCTTACCCGTGTCGTCAGATAAGACCTATCTCGTTGAACGGATACAGTCTGACGAAAGCTCTTCCAAGGATACTGTCCTCAGATATCGTGCCGACTTCATCCGACCTGCTGTCAAGACTTATGCTCCGGTTATCTCCCATAACGAACACCTGATCCTTCGGCACTTTGAGCTCAGTTATCTCGCCAGTTGTGAATCCTTCGAGAGTATAAGGCTCGTCAAGCGCTTTTCCGTTGCGGTATACCTGTCCGTCTTTTATACTTATAACATCATTTTCGACACCAATGACTCTTTTTATAAGCATTTTTTTACCGGTGCCTTCATCCTTGTCTATATTTGATTTGAACACGATTATATCGCCGTAATCAGGATGATCCTTATTGATATATGCCAGCTTGTTAACAAACAGATAATTATTCTCGTAAAGAGTCGGCTCCATCGAGCTTTCTTTTACGATCGTCGGTTTGATCACAAGAGTTATCACTATGACTATCGCTATCGCAATAAGCACATCTTTGATCAGTTCTTTCATTTATCTTACTCCTCCACAATCTTTATGAAGGCCATATGCAGATTTATGCACATTGCCTTTTGTATTTTGATGCCCGTATCATCAGAAAAGGTTACAGTTTCCTGCGGACGCTCTGTATCTTTTTGGTGCCGCTCTGATGAAAAAGAGCTGACTGTATACGTCTGAAATCCGGTGGCAGATCAGCTTTTACGGTCTTACCGTCAAGATACGACAGTATACCTGGCATATCGCTGAATTCCAGCCGGTACGCATGGAGCAGCTGTGTAGTCAGGCCGAATGACCGTTCTACACGCCTGTTCACATCAGGATCACCGTATTTAGGATCTCCGATAAGCGGGAATCCATGTTCTGACAAGTGCACTCTTATCTGATGCGTACGTCCTGTAACAAGCTCGATCTCGACAATAGAAAAATCTCTGCCGGGTTCATAAGGACGAACTATTGTAAGTGCCGATTTGCCTTCTGTTCCTGAAGCGAGACTTACGGTATTGCTTCGTGTATCTTTCACAAGATCGCTGTCTATCGTCATTTGGTTTTCGAAACATCCCGATACTATCGTCAGATAATATTTACTGATATGTCTGTTGCTTCGTATCGCTGCTGTCAGGACTCTCAGGCTCTCAGCATTTTTGCCGAATATCACAAGCCCTGTGGTATTCCTGTCAAGACGGTTCACAGGCGCCGGAGAGAAAGTCTTTTCTCTTGAAGGATCGAACTCCCCCTTGTCCTGCAGATACCCGCACACCTGATTGACAAGCGTTTTTTTCTTTTCATGGGAATCCCCATGTGTTAAAAGTCCCCGGGGCTTCACAGCAACCAGTATATTGCTGTCTTCATAGGCTATACGAAACTGTCTGCGGCTGTGTGTTTTCTGTTTTTTTGCCGGTGCTGACAGCTCTGCAAGCTTCTCACTGCTGATATAGATCGACAGCTCGTCACCCTCCGAAAGTATCGTATCTTCTTTGCCTCGTCTGCCGTTGACTTTGATATCTTTCCGGATCAGCTTGTATATCATGCTGAGGGGCGCTCTTTTGAGATATTTTTTCATAAAGCGGTCAAGTCTCTGACCTGCATCGTTTTTTTCGATTACAACATTTACCATAAACCGATTATACAACATTTTAAGTTATAAGTACATTTTTTGTTTTATATTGTGAAGAAAAATTCATCTAAATATATAAAAAAACGGAGGTTTTGGATTTGAGAATGATATCAAAATATGATAAAGTATAGGATATGGAATACATTTACAAAGGAGTCAGGGATGAATAAAATCAAAGATTTTTTTTATAATAAAAATGATATTATAATCGTGCTTGTTATTCTTGCTGCAGCTGCAGTTATCATATATGGTCGTATCAATGCTATAATGGACTATCCTGTCGTGCTGGCAGAGCAGGCGGCTGCATCGCAGTCCAGCGAAAGTTCTGCAGCACAGAGCAGTTCCTCCGATGCTGCTGATCCATCAGCGACAGAAACTGTTTCGCAGACAGACAAAGCTGATGCATCCGGTACGGAATATGTGACTGTCACGATAAAATCTTCTGATACAGCTAAGTCTGTCGCATCAAAGCTTTATAAGGCAGGCCTTGTGAAATCGGCTGACAGTTTCAGGGAGCATATCGACAAAAAAGGCAGCTCAGACTCGATAAAAGCAGGGAAATACAATATCCCGAAAGGTTCGTCAAATAATGAGATTTTAGATATTATAACAAAATAGTGTTTTACAAGGAGGCACAATATGGCTTTAGTAACTACAAAAGACATGTTCGAGAAAGCATTGAAGAACGATTATGCTGTCGGTGCATTCAATGTCAACAACATGGAGATCATCCAGGGAATCGTTGAGGCCGCTCAGGAGGAAAATGCTCCTCTGATACTTCAGGTTTCAGCAGGTGCAAGAAAGTATGCAAAACCTGCATACCTTATCAAGCTCGTTGAAGCTGCTATCATCGATACCGGCCTGGATATCGCTCTCCACCTCGACCACGGTGAAGATTTTGATATCTGCAAAAAATGCGTGGATGATGGATTCACATCAGTAATGATAGATGGTTCCAAACATCCATTCGAAGAAAATATAAAACTTACAAAAGAAGTCGTAGATTATGCGCACAGCAAGGGCGTTGTAGTAGAAGCTGAACTTGGCAAACTCGCCGGCATTGAAGACAACATCAAAGTGGACTCAAGAAACGCTACATTCACAGTTCCTGAAGAAGCTGCTGAATTCGTTGAAAAAACAGGCGTAGATTCACTGGCTGTCGCTATCGGTACAAGCCATGGAGCATACAAGTTCAAGGGTGAGCCTTACCTCGACTTCGAAAGACTCAAAGAGATACACAAACTCATCCCTGATACACCTCTTGTACTCCACGGTGCATCTACTGTACTTCCTGAATTCGTTGCAAAGTGCAATGAATACGGTGGAAACATCCCGGGAGCACAGGGAGTTCCTGAAGATATGATAAAGACAGCTGCAAAATATGGCGTCTGCAAGGTAAATATCGATACTGACCTCAGACTTGCCATGACAGCTGAAATCAGAAAATACTTCCATGAACATCCGGCAGACTTCGATCCGAGAAAGTATCTCGGACCTGCAAGAAGCGCTATCAAAGGGATGGTACAGCACAAGATCAGAAATGTGCTGAATGCATCAGGCAAAAGATAACTGAACAGATCATACTGCAGCAGGGACAGCGTCAGAGTTGTCCCTGTTTTTTTGCGCAAAAAGACCGGATCAGCATTTTCTGTTCCGGTCTTTTTCTGTTTCAGATCTTATAAAATCATTATATTTATCTTTTATTTGCTTCTATCATATCGTTTTTGAGTTTCCAGAGATTGTATGACAGATCTACATAATACGGCTGCGGATTATCAAAACGCTTCATTTCATCCCACATGGCATCGAGATTGCGCTGACACAGATCTCGTATTTCATCGATGGACGGTCTGTCATAGACACATTTGCCCTTGTCGAAGATCTGCTCTCTGAGATTCTTTGCATAGAAGTTTTCCAGTTTCTTGCGTTTCCAGACAGCATCAGGATCGAATATCTCGTATCCTTCTGACGGCGCCGGTTCATCTGCCAGCTGTATCACATCTGCCAGCATCCCGTCAGTATCTTTGTCGAACAGCCTGTAAACGTGTTTGAATCCCGGATTCGTTATCTTGCCTACGTTCTCACTTATTTTTATCTTAGGTATCATCCTGCCGTCTTTTTCCAGAGCCGCCAGTTTGTATACTCCTCCGAATACCGGTTCAGACCTTGATGTTATCAGCCTTTCGCCTACTCCGAATGAATCCACGCATGCACCCTCAAGAAGAATATCTCTGATAAGATATTCGTCCAGGGAATTGGATACCACTATGCTACAGTCCTGCAGTCCCGCATCATCGAGCATCTTCCTGGCATTCTTCGTCAGATATGCTATGTCTCCACTGTCTATCCTGATCCCCATCTTTTCAGGTTTCATTTCTTTGAATACCTTTATAGCTGCAGGGACTCCGGATTTAAGCACATTGAATGTATCCACAAGCAGAACACAGTTTGTCGGATATATCTCAGCGTATTTTTTGAATGCCTCGTATTCATCATCATACATCTGCACCCAGCTGTGTGCCATCGTTCCAAGAGCAGGAACTCCGAACTCTCTGTCGGTTATGGCACAGGCTGTACCTACGCATCCTCCTATATATGCAGCTCTCGCTCCGTAGTTGGCAGCTGAACATCCATGCGCCCGTCTTGTCCCGAACTCCATAACAGACCTTCCTGCCGCTGCTCTTACTATACGGCTCGCCTTTGTAGCAATGAGACTCTGATGATTCACAAGAAGTAAAATCATCGTCTCTACGAATTGCGCCTGCATAACAGGCCCTCTTACTGTGATCACAGGCTCCCCAGGGAAAATCGGCGTTCCTTCCGGTACTGCCCATACATCACATGAGAACTCGAAATCTGCAAGATATCTGAGAAATTCCTCGTTGAATATTTTCTTGCTTCTCAGATATTCGATATCTTCATCGGTAAATTTCAGATTTTCCAAGTACTCTATGACCTGATCCAGTCCAGCCATAATAGCGTATCCGCCGCCATCAGGGACTTTTCTGAAAAACATGTCGAAGTATGCGGTATCGTCTGCCATTCCGGAGCAGTAATACCCGTTCGCCATTGTTATTTCATAGAAGTCAGCCAGCATCGTCAGGTTCAGCTTCTCTATCATTTGATCGTTCCTCCATCTTACCTTTCTCAGCAATTACAATGCATGATGAAACTATGACTATAACACCGCCTATCAGCTGCGATATCCCGATGACCTGTCCGAGAAAAAGCCATCCGAAAAAAGTAGCCGTAACCGGCAAAAAGTTTGAAAACATCGCAGAAACGGTAGGTCCCAGGACTTTAAGACCGTTGACCATAATGAAAAAACCGATTCCGGCGCTTCCAAACCCAAGATATATTATACCACCAATAACGCCTGGTGTAAAATCTTCTGTCGGCGGCATCGTATGTAATGCATATGGCATTACGAGAAGAACGGTACAGCACAGCTGTGTGAATGCAAGGTTTACACCTGAATATCCCTCGCCCAGCCTTGCAGTAAGAAAATTGTACATATTCCAGGATATCACTGCTCCGAACGCCAGCACATACCCTATGGCACGTCCGCTCAGCAGCTCTCTGAAATCAGTGCCTATGACCACCGCTACTCCGATTATGCACATAAGCACGCCTGCAACTATTTTAGCATTGAACTTTTTCCTGAAAACCACCCGCTCTATTATTATGGATACTGCCGGTACAAATGACAGTATTATGGTTATCAGTGAAACAGGTATATAATCCATCGCTGTGTATTCACAGAAGAAATAAAGGATTTCTCCGGTTATCGAGCACAGCACGAACAGGGGTATATCCTTCGGTCTCACCCAGTGTTTCCTGTCGACTTTGAGCTTTACCGCAAGCATAAGCAGCAGTCCCGTCGAATACTTCAGGAACAGAAGATTCATAGGTGCCAGAACTTCCAGCGCTTTTTTCGCCAGTACATAATCAAGGCCCCAGAGCATCACAAGTCCGCACATCATCAGAAAAGCTGTTTTCCTTACATCCACAATTTCACCGCCTGTTCGATCATAATCCATTATCAGATTTTATTTTCCTGTCATCTGCTGCTGTCAAGTATCTTTTTGAGGAACTGCCCTGTATATGACGCCTCGCACTGCGCCACCTCTTCAGGAGTGCCCTCTGCCACGATCTGTCCTCCACGGAATCCTCCGTCCGGTCCCAGATCTATGATATGATCCGCACGCTTGATGACATCAAGATTGTGTTCTATCACAACTAC
>CAKQUI010000104.1 GCA_934277495.1 uncultured Clostridia bacterium
ATAGATACCTCCTTTTGGTGTCTGTGTTAATAATATAACTGTTTAACAAATGTGTCCACTTTTATAAGTATAATGCAACATCGATCCTGAAGAGTGCAATGTGATGGTTTTTAATAAATGTGCAGGAGAAGGAAATTTCTCCGGAGTGCGGTATGGCATAAAAGACTACATCAACAGGTTTGCGGATGCAGAGTTCGAGATCATTACAGAAACCTATGGAGGTTATAGTACGATTTTAGAGGGATCGGTATGGAGTGATGGGAGAGAACCGCTTTATGGTATCATAAATATATGGACTATGGGAGATATCTTCTTTGATTATTGATGAAACCAGTTATTTTAGCCACTGGAAGCAAACTCTGTCAGAGAAAGCATCAGGGTAAGATATTTGCAAAAGCGGTTCCTGGCTGCCAGCCGCCCTTTAATCTTGCATACCGGCAGGTTTCTTGATACAATAATGATGTATGACCGGATGGCTCATCCGGTCTTTGTAATGATTAGGACGATTTTGTATTTTAGATAAAGGAAGGTCGATATGGACAACAATAAACTGGCGGAGCTGCTGTTTCCGCAT
This sequence comes from uncultured Clostridia bacterium, assembly GCA_934277495.1. Lineage (GTDB taxonomy): Bacteria > Bacillota > Clostridia > Peptostreptococcales > Anaerovoracaceae > Lentihominibacter. The sequence continues at coordinate 575 of CAKQUI010000104.1, forward strand.
ATAGACAAGAAACCTGAGGACTACGAGAAGCTTTTTCCGAAGCGTGAGCTGCCTGAGGGCGCTATGGTCACAAGACTTGGACCGAGCCCTACAGGATTCATACATCTGGGGAATCTCTACGGAGCTTTCGTTGACGAAAGGCTGGCGCACCAGTCGGGAGGCACCTTCTATCTCAGGATAGAGGACACCGATGACAAGAGATATGTAGAGGGCGCTGTGGAGACTATAATCACGTCTCTGAGATTCTTCGGCATAAATTTTGACGAGGGTGCGCTGCTGGATGGAGAAAAAGGCGATTACGGTCCTTACTACCAGAGCCAGAGAGGAGAGATATACCAGTGCTTTGCAAAGAAGCTGGTTTCCGAAGGCATGGCTTATCCGTGCTTCCTCACAGAGGACGAGCTGGCAGCCATAAGACAGGCTCAGGAAGAGGCAAAGGAAACGACAGGCATATACGGCAAGTATGCTGAGCAGAGCAGGAACCTGACATACGATGAGATCAAGGCCAATATAGATGCAGGAAAGCCGTATGTCGTAAGGCTCCGCTCCACAGGAAACCACGATCTGCCATCGGAAGAGATAAGATATATAGAGGTGGAGGACGCCATCAGAGGCAAACTTTCCATGCCTGAAAACGATCAGGACATAATCATACTCAAAGCCACAGGTATACCGACTTATCACTTTGCACACGTCATAGACGACCACTTCATGAGGACTACCCACGTTGTAAGGGGCGAGGAATGGCTGATGTCGCTGCCTATACACGTGGAGCTTTTCGAAAAGCTGGGCTTCGATATGCCTGTTTACTGCCACACTGCACAGCTCCTGAAGCTGGACAACGGCAACAAGAGAAAGCTGAGCAAGAGAAAGGACCCTGAACTTTCCCTGGATTACTACAGGCAGGAAGGTTATCACCCGCAGGCAGTCAAGGAGTACCTGCTGACTATACTCAATTCGAATTTCGAAGAGTGGAGGATAGAGAATCCTGACGCTCCGCTGGAGGATTTCAGGTTCACTACAGAGAAGATGAGCAGTGGCGGCGCACTCTTCGATCTCAACAAGCTCAACGACGTTTCGAAGGATGTGCTTGTAAAGATACCGGCTGCCGACCTCTGCGATTTCATGGTCGGATGGGCTGAGGAATTCAATACTGAGATACTGCCTCTGTTCAAGGGCAGAGAGGATTACCTCACAAAGATACTGGATCTTGGACGCAGCGGCAACAAGCCACGTAAAGACCTGGTATACGGAAAACAGATATTCGACTTCATAAGCTATTTCTATGATGACTATTTCAGGATCGAAGACGAGATGCCTGAGAATGTCAGCGATGAAGACAGAACCCTGATACTGAAGAAATATCTCGAGACTTACGATCACAGCGACGATCAGAGTCAGTGGTTCGACAAGATCAGAGAGATAGGCACAGAGCTGGGATATGCTGCAAAGCCTAAGGATTTCAAAAAGCATCCTGAGGATTACAAAGGTCATGTAGGTCACGTCAGTACTGTCATCAGGATCGCACTGACGGGACGCCAGCAGTCTCCGGACATCTGGGAGATACAGCAGATCCTCGGTGAAGAAAAGACAAGAGCAAGGGTGGAAGCGCTGATAAAATAGTGGATAGGGGCAGGCTGCCGGTTTTGCATAGACAGGGCAGCTTGTGAATATACTTTGCTCAGGAACTAATTGCATAGTGAATTATTGCATATGATATGAAAAGTCATCCGATGATAGTTTTTCAGAGGATGACTTTTTTGATGAATGAATTTTGAGATATATGCAGAGGAGCCTGACGGAAACGGTGTGATACCGCTTCGTCAGGCTTCTCTGTGTGTGTTATGCGAAGCTATGATCTTATGATCACAGTCGGTGCCGTTATTTCAGTTTTTTGAGAAGAATGCGCAGAGAGTTCAGTATGCAGAGCATTGCTACTCCTGTATCTGCGAATACTGCAGCCCATATGTTGGCAAATCCGATGAAGCCCAGTACCAGGACAAGCAGTTTGACTGCCAGTGCGAATACTACGTTTTCTCCGGCTATGATGCCTGTTATGCGGGCTATCTTTATAGATTTAGGTATAGCATCAAGTGACGGTCTCATGAATACCACATCAGCGGCTTCGATGGCGGCGTCTGCACCGGAACCCATGGCGGCTCCCACATCAGCGCCGGCAAGAACAGGTGCGTCGTTGATACCGTCGCCTATGAACATAACTGAGCCTGTTTCTTCACGGAGCTCTCTCAGGATCCTGAGTTTGTCTTCCGGCATCAGCTGTGCGTAGACTCTGTCGATCCCTGTCTTTGACGCTACGTCGTCAGCTGCAGCCTGCACATCTCCCGTGAGCATTGCAGGTATAAGACCTGACGCCTTGAGGGAAGCTATAGCGCTCTGTGCCTCCGGCTTGATAGTATCTGCGATGTATATGCATCCCAGGAACTTTCCATCTGCTGCGACAAGTACCTGTGTAGCAGGGCTGTCTGCGGCTTCTGAAGCGTCTATGCCGTTTGCAGCCATCAGTTTCCTGTTGCCGCAGAGGACTTCAGAAGGTGCGTCGGCATCTTTTGCAAATGTGACCTTTATACCCATGCCGGAAAGTTCTTCGATCTTCTCAGGCTTGCTGAGAGAGAGGTTCCTTGCAGCGGCTTCTGCAGTTATGCTGGCTGCGATAGGATGGGTAGATGCAGATTCGCATGATGCTGCCAGTGCCAGTACTTTGTCTTCGCTGATGTCTCCTGCTTTAGCGGAAGTCATGACTTTCTGTACTGCAAAGTTGCCTTTTGTGATGGTTCCTGTCTTATCCATGATTATAGCTTTGACATTCTTCAGGGCTTCCATGGAAAGTCCGCCTTTGAAGAGTATGCCGTATCTGGATGCTGCGCCGATACCGGAGAAGAATGCCAGCGGTACGCTGATCACCAGTGCGCAAGGGCAGCTTATTACCAGGAATGTGATGGCTGTCGTGATCCAGTCGCTCCAGTTTCCTGTTATCAGCGACGGTACTATAGCTGTCAGCACTGCCAGGATAACTACGATAGGCGTATATACCTTGGCGAATTTAGTTATGAATTTATCTATTTTAGGCTTTCCTGCTGCTGCGTTTTCAACTGAATCCAGGATCTTTGTGACCATCGATTCAGACAGTGGCTTTTCTACTTTTATCTTGAGGACTCCCTGCTGGTTTATGCAGCCTGAGATGACTTTGGAGCCGGGCGCTGCATTCACAGGAACAGGTTCGCCTGTTACCGGGGAGGTGTCTATGCGGCTTTCACCTTCGACGATGACGCCGTCGAGAGGGATCCTGTCGCCGGGGCGTACAAGGAGTATATCGCCGACTTTTGCATTTTCCGACGGGATGACATGGATATGTTCGTCGCCTTCGTGACCGTGTTCGTGCTCGTGTCCATGATGGTGATCGTGTCCGCAGCCGCAGTCATCGTCGTGTTCGTGATGATGGTGTTCGTGCTCATGATCGTGCCCGCAGCCGCAGTCGTCATCGTGCTCGTGGTGATGTTCGTGTTCATGATCATGTCCACAACCACAGTCACAGTCATCATCGTCATGTTTGTGGATATGGCCGTGCTCATGATGCTCGTCGGCAGCACATGCTGCAGCTTGTTCATGATGATGGTGTTCGTGCTCATGATCGTGTCCGCAACCGCAGTCATCGTCGTGTTCGTGATGATGATGTTCATGCTCGTGGTCGTGTCCGCAACCGCAGTCACAGTCGTCATCATCTTCCTCATCGTGGTCATGAGTGCATATCAGATTTACAGTTTCCGGTCTCATGTCTACAGCGTCCATGATCTGCGTACGGCTTCTCTCTACTGCTATATGTTCAAAGAGCTCGCCTATACGGTAGAAGAGCATGACGCCCATACCTTCAGCGAAATCACCGATGCAGAATGCTGCGATAGTTGCGATGGACATCAGGAAGTTCTCATCGAAAACCTGACCTTTTGATATATTCTTTGCTGAAGTCAGCAGCACCTGTCCGCCCAGGATCAGATAGCCGACTGCGAATATTATGAAAAGAACTATCGTTGGCAGAGCAAGCACATGTTCCATTATCATACCGGCTGTGAACAGCACTGCGCCGATGATGATAGGAATCAGATCGCCTTTATTCTGTGCCCAGAAACCGTCGCTGTTTTTTCTTGATGGAACGCTGGCGCTCTTTTCCTCAAGAGATACGCCGTCTTCGACAGACAGACAAACAGATTCGAGTTCGCTTTTCAGCATATTGCTGTCTGCTTGTGTAGAAGTTACTTTCAGCTGTTTTGTAGCGAATGTAAGAGCTGCTTCGTTTATCTGAGGCATAGCCTGTATCTTGCGTTCGATCTTGGCAGCGCAGTTGGCGCAGTCAAGACCTTCGATGGTGTATGTCACTGTGAGAAGATCGCTGTTTTTCTTTCTGGCAGGTACGCCTGCACCTTTTTCCTGGAGAGATACGCCGTCTTCAACAGACAGGCATACGGCTTCCAGTTCGTTTTTCAGTGCGTTCTTATCAGCTTCCGGTGAAGTCACTCTAAGCTGCTTTGTGGCAAATGTCAGAGTCGCTTCATCTATCTGTGGCATAGCCTGTATCTTGCGCTCTATCTTTGCGGCACAGTTGGCACAGTCAAGACCTTCGATCATATATGTCACTGTGTTATGTTCTGATGCTTTACTCATTGATGTGTTCCAGTGCAACGTCCAGTATTTCCTTTACATGATCGTCTGCCAGGGAATAGTAGGCGTGCTTTCCTTTCTTTGTGAATTTTACGAGGTTGTTGTCTCTCAGTACACGGAGCTGATGTGATGTTGCTGACTTTGTCATGTTCAGTATGACTGCCAGGTCGCATACACACATTTCGTGGCAGTTCAGTGCGGACAGGATCTTTATCCTCGTTCCGTCGCCGAATACCTTGAAAAGTCTGCTCATGGCTGAGAGCTTGTCGTCGGAGACGATTTCCGACCGGACATGCTCTACAGTATCTTCATGGATTATACTGCAGTCGCATGATATATCATCTTTTGCCATGGGTCTACCTCCTCATGTTATAGTTGCGTGAACATTCAACTGTTCTCTATGTCTGCATTATAGTTGAATGTATGCTCAACTGTCAAGTGGTTTCCGAAAAAAATATGGGACAGATATAAGATTTGTAAAAGTATAAGATGTATACATCGGTTTATGGAAAGATATGATCTGCGGATATTGTCTGTCTTTGTTTTTCTCTGATGGAGCTGTGTGAACATCACAGGCTTGTAAGCAGGGGTGTCTTAGTCCATGGATCGGTCAGGAAGGGGAGTGCACTGTGTTCACGGTCCGGATGATCCGCTTTCTTATATATAATTGTTAAATATTAGACATTGTTGTGAAGATACCGTGTCATCGCAGAAAACCGATGCAAAACATAGCAAATCAGTGGGAAACGGAAAAAAATTTCACGAAAAGTGTAGGAAATTTCTTTCGCAAAGGGTATATGGCACGTTTCTTGATTGAGTATATCGCTTGATTATATGAAGTCAATTCAGAAAAATATCACAAAAAAATCATTGAAATTTCAACCAACACAGAAGTTTATCACAAAAAACTGATATTTTTTTAACGACTTGGCACGATACTTGTTATATATATGGGCATGAAAGACATAGCATGCTAACGCAAAGAGAAACAATCTTTCAGCAGAAATCATAAGTTACAGTTTTTTTAGAACAAAATAATCAGAATAAGTGAGGGTTGAATTATGAGTTCAGAAAATCAGGCATTGGAAAAATCGTTTAAACAGAGAGACGTCCTGGCTATGGCATTCGGTACAATGATCGGCTGGGGCTGGATCATGCTGTCAGGTCAGTGGGCAGCATCAGCAGGTATGCTGGGAGCTATACTGGCATATGGAGTAGGTGCAGTACTGTGCGTATTCGTTGGTCTCGTATATTCGGAGCTGACACCGGCTATCCCGTATACAGGCGGTGGCGTAGTGTTCTCCTACAAGGCTATGGGTTACTGGCCGGCAGTTATCGCAGGTCTTGCAACAGCATTTGCTTACCTGGGCGTTGCAGCATGGGAAGGTCCTGCATTTGCAACAGCGCTCAACTACATCGTACCTATTCCTGAAATAGGACATCTGTGGACAGTAAAAGGTGCAGATGTATGGGTATCAGTATGTCTCGTATCGGTTATCGTATCAGTTATAATCACTATCGTAAACTATTTCGGAGCAAAGCAGGCAGCAGTATTCCAGACTATCGCAACAGTTGGTCTGATCGTTGTTGGTATCCTGTTCCTGACAGGTGGTACAGCATTCGGAGATTTCGAATACACTAAGCCGCTGCTGACAGACTTCAAGGGATTCACAGTAGTACTTCTGATGGTTCCTGCAATGTTCGTTGGATTTGACGTTATACCTCAGTCAGCGGGAGAAATGGATGTTCCGCTCAAGCAGATACCTAAGATCCTTATCATATCCATCGCAATGGCTGCTGCATGGTACATGCTCATGATATTTGCTACATGTATTTCAGCACCTACAGAAGTTCGTACAAACGGAATCATTCCTGTAGCTGACGCTATGGCGTATGCTTTCGGAAACCCTATCTGGGGCAAGATCTGTATCGTTGGTGCAATGTGCGGTATCCTGACAAGCTGGAACGGATTCCTCTACGGCGGAGCAAGAGTACTCTTCTCACTGGCAAATGCCAAGATGCTCCCTGGATTCCTGGCTAAGGTTCACCCTAAATATCACACTCCTTGCAATGCAGTACTGTTCTGCGGAGCACTTTCAACTTTCTCATGTCTCCTCGGTTCAGGAGCGCTGACATGGTTTGTTAATGCAAGTTCATTCGGAGTAGTTATCGTATACCTGATGGTAACTCTGTCATTCATCTTCCTGAGAGTAAGACAGCCTGAACTTGAAAGACCTTACAAGGT
>CAKQUI010000105.1 GCA_934277495.1 uncultured Clostridia bacterium
ATGGAAAGGCAGGAGTAATTCTGTCTTTCCTGGAAATTATATTTAAAAAATGTGTCTACTCTCTTGACTATGTTGCAATGTCCCTGAAACACATACATGCAGGATAATAGTTTTCTGCATTGTTTTTGTACTCAAATACCCGGTCAAGATAAAATCTCAGCGAGTCATCGACCATTTCTATTTTTATTATCCTGCTGTCATGAAGGCTGAACGGTATGTTGCTTTCACATTCTCTTATCAATTTCATATGTTACTCCATTCTTTGATGCATTGCATCTTTTTACATATACACCCCGTTGTATATGTAAAACAAACGAACCGGTTAAATGTTACACTGATGGTATCAGCTCGTTTGTCTATATAACTGAACCCCGGGAAGGGTCACTTTGTGACAAACTTTTTAAAAAAATTTATTTATTGCAGATGTGATCCATATGATCTTTATTACTGCTAAAGCCACCGCATTTTTCCGCTCTTCATTTTACTTGCACATTCGTCCGAGATCTATTATTCTTCCTGCTCTGTTCCTGATATACTGGTCATGTGTCACCAGTATCAATGTTCTGCCATGTAAATTCAGATATTCCAGTACATTCATTACCAGATCGGCGTTTTCTCTGTCCAGAGAACCGGTGGGTTCATCTGCAAGTATCACTTCACATTTTTTCATAAACAGCCTTGCCAGTGCTACACGCTGCTGCTCTCCTCCAGATAGAGCATATGTCATTACATTTTCTTTGTTTTGCAGACCTACGAGTTTCAATGCATCATGTACGCTTATATTAGTCCTGTGACCGGCAGGAATCATTTCAAGATTCGATTTAACAGTTTCATTGGCAAGCAGTGCAAAATTTTGAAATATGAATCCGACTTTTTCCCCGAAAAATTTCTTTTTGTCCTTTTTTGTTCTTATCTGCTTTCCATCATACAAAATCATCCCACTGTCGAATGGCTCGATCTGCCCTATCATATTCAGCAATGTACTTTTCCCTGTTCCACTGTTTCCTGAAAAACATACATATTCTCCATCATTGATACTGAAATTCAAATCATCGAAAAGTACATTGCTGCCATAGCTTTTTCTCAACCTTCTGCCTTCTATCATCATAAAGATGCTCCTTTCAGGATACCTGCCATTTTTTCTGCATCAGTCTTTTTCAATCCATACATGACAGTGAATATCTCCACAATAAAAGTTATCAATGCAATGATACATATAAGTATCCCAGCTCTTGTGTCTGCCTTTATCCCAGTGGTCACTCCTGCAGTTATCCATATTGCCATAGAAACTGCTGAAACTTTCAAAATGCCGGATATCCTTCTATGTTCACTGTATCCCATTATTTTCTCCAATACCATCCTGACTGATCTTAGCCTGTACTGGAGCTTTACAACAGTAACGGAAATCAACAGCTGTGCAATTATCATGACAGTCGACAGCACACTGCCTGCCGAGGCCAGACTCCTTGCCTGACTGCATCTCAAACTGTATCCCTCACCTGCATTTATGCGCATATTTCTCAGCTGCTCATAATCCCATCCGTTCCTGCTGCATGCATCTTTAAGCTCACTATCAGTTATCCGGTACATAGTATCATTGGACGAAGTAAATGCATCTGTTACAGCCTTGTCATTATCATAATAATCAATAACGATGACAGGATCCTTCGTGACAGAACGTGCAGCTCCATCATTGTTCATCATATCCTCCAGTAATACCGCTGAAATAGTATAATCATATTTCACTATATTTTTGCTGTCCGGTCTTTCTATGTCATACAGATCAAGGCACCTGTTTATATATGCAAGAGTTTCTTCACTGTACTGATTTTCACTGATCAGTACTACACAACTCTCCTGCTCAAAATCTGCTAAAGTCTTTGCCAGATCATCATTAACTTCTGCCATTTCCCTGATAGCATTATCATTTACGAATAATACAGGATAATTTTCTGATATTCCAGGTTCGTCATTCATGCACTTCTGATATCCAAGTGCCTTTGAACTGAACTCATTATAAAATTCACGTGCAGTATCGTCTCCATCACCATCGTAGAGCATATAGAAATCATACTCCCTGTGAGATTCAAAAAAACTGCTCTGACTATTCAAATCAGCTGATTTGAATATACTGATCCCGGTAACAGCTAAAACAGCCACCGTCACGATACTTACCAGCAGTCTGACACAAAAACTCATTCTTATCAGCTTTCGTATATTCAAATAGTCTGACAAATCTCTTCTGTAATCTACCGATGACATAGATATAATCAGCAGTATGATAAATGCCGTAAACACAGCAACCATACACAACAGATATTTAAGTCCATGAGAATATGGTGCCTGCCATAAAGACATCAAACAGTACAAAATGATGATAATATATACAGGCAGAAGATGTCCCCGAAAGAATCTGATCCTTTGTGCTTTTATACTTCCACCCAGAATGACAGTAACAGCATTCTTTTTTCTTGAACTTATGATATCGTAATAAGCCAGCAGCCCCATTACCATAAATGTAATGCTCCAGAAACTCATCAAAGCTGCATTGCTCAAATCATCCGGGCTTGCCTCTGCCACATCATCGAAGCCGTACTTTTTCGCAAGATATCCGCTTAGCTGCTGCACTGATATATCGTCTTTGTTTTTCGCAGTATAAAACACCTCATATAACGCATCACTATGTTTCATGTCACCAATAGGAGAAACTTCGATATCCAGTCTGCCCATATCAACACCAGTATATACCAGATCATAAATATCATTTTCTTTGAGAGTCTCTATCGCACCTTGCGTTCCATATATATGAAATTTTCTGTAAGTCGACGCATTTCCCGTATCTTCGTACACAAATATTTCTGTATCATATTCTTCTGATTTTTCTTTCAGATCCTTATATAGATCTTCTGCCGCATATTTTTTTTCGCCAAGGTTTTCAGATACATGATAATATGTCTGAAAGTTATTAAGGTATATACCATATACTGTATGTGTAATCAAAAAACCTATAGCAAACAGTACCGCTATAAGGCATATCCTTTTTTTCACAGCCCCCATTCCTCCCTGGCACAGTCGACCTTTACTAATGCAATGATGCACTTTATATCGAAAAAACGACAGTCGCTGGTCTCGAAAAAACTCATACCATTGCTGAAGTTCAGCAATATCACATAATCACCTGGTAAAGTAACCTTACTTTTTGTTTTTATCTGCTTACCTGTCGCCCAGATATATCACTCTGTCGCTCCATTTCACTGCTTCCGGGTCGTGGCTCACCAGCATTATGGTCTTTCCCTGCTGCCTCAGCATGGAAAGAAGTCTCATGACATTGTCGGCGTTGCCTCTGTCCAGAGAGCCTGTCGGCTCATCTGCAAGGACAAGTGAGCATTTTTTTATCATCAGCCTTGCCAGTGCCACACGCTGCTGCTCTCCTCCCGAAAGTGTATAGACTTTCGAATCAACTGCGCTGCCAAGTCCGACAAGTTCCAGCGCTTCATCTATGCCGACGCCTGAGCGGTGCGCCTTTTTTATAAGTTCCAGATTCTCTCTTACTGTCCTGTCCTCGATCAGCACATAGTTCTGGAAAAGGAACCCGACGGTGTCGCTGTAAAACCTGGCTCTGTTCCTCCTGCTCCCTACATAAGTCCCTTCTACGATCACCCTGCCGGAGTCATATGGTTCCAGCCCGCCGATTATGTTCATCAGCGTTGTTTTCCCGCATCCGCTGGGTCCTGAAACAGCTGCGAATTCGCCTCTGCCTATACTCATTGAAAGATCACGGAACAGCTCACGGCTCCCGAACCTCTTGCACAGCCCCTTTATTTCAACAGCAGCCATGTCCATCATATATCACCCCATTCCTTATGTGCTTCATCAAGCAGCTTTCTCACAATGTCCGCCCTGCTGTCAAGACGCTCCTGATCCAGAGGGTCCTCTGCCTTCAGTTCTTTGCCTGTCACATCTATCTTGAAACCGTAATCCGCTTCGGACCTGTCATCATACAGCATGACCCCGTATCTGGCTTTGCCTGCCAGGGCCGGCCATATGAAAAGGGAGTTCCTGTCGTCCTTTGTCGACACTACAAGATTGCTTGTCAGCGACGGGTATTTCGGATAAAAGACCTGTATCATATATCCATCATCTTCATATACATAGTTCGGCGAAAGCATGTCTGTCAGACGTCCACGACTGTCCAGACTGTCATCGCTGCCTTTGAAGCGGCTGTATGTACTGTGTACCACTGCGAACCATAATATGCTCAGGACTATCCACAATGTAAGCAGTCCTGCTGCTGCGATCAGTGCTATCCTTCTGCCACCGTATTTTTTGAATATATTTTTCAAAACCATATCAGATGTATCCTCCCTTCAGCACACGCTGTATCCCTGCTCGCTCGAGCTTCCTTATGTTCAGCAGAAGTACTGCTGCGTAAACAGCCATCACCAGGATCCCTGAAGCTGCTGTAAAGTACATACTCCCTGATCCTGATATCTTCTGCATCACCGCCACCGCAGCTGTACCTGCGATGCCCGGTATCATCACTGAACATAACACACCTGTGTATCTCGAAAATATACCATAGCCCAGCAGTTTCCTGAGGACAAGCTCTGATGACCTTATCCTGAATTCACTTCGCACCACAGAACCTGTCACCAGCACCACGATCAGCATCATAAGCACGCTCAGCAATATGCCGAGGTACAGCTTGTTCCTTGCTATGTTCCAGTTGTACAGATAATTTTCATATACGTTCGTCCTGTAGACCACCTCGTTTTCCAGATGGTTCTTTTTTATGAATCTGTTCCAGGCACCGTCATCCATATCGAACATCACGCCCTGGAAAACATAAGTGTCTATATCATAACTTTCCTTATTGCATAATATTATCACCGGATCCTTTTTACGGACACCTTCGTATCTGGAATCGTCACATTCCACAGCTGTCAGTTTCACGCTGCTGCTGTATGTCATGCTATGCACAGCTTTCTCTCCGGCATAGAATTCCGCCAGTTCTCCGCTTTCATCTTCTTTGTTGCCTGTTCTTCTGTAATTTTCCGGTGATATTATATATACCCCTTCTTTCAGATCTGCATCTCTTACTTCCGGAATATTTTCCCTGAGATAGCCCAGCGCTCCCTTGTCTGCAAATATATAATTGCTGTCACTGTATTCCGTCAGACCGGATACAGCTACCATCGTGCATGTCCTGTCCTGCGCAAGTTCTCTGCGGTAAAGTGCTCTTGCCAGTTTAGTATCAGGCCAGTCGCTTTCATCTTCCCCATAATCTTCATCGTTGTAATCCAGGGATATCATGACATATGAGCTGTCTTTGTGTTCCTGAAAAAAGTCTTTCTGTTTGACACAGTCCAGTCCGTCAGCTGCCGACGCTGCACTTCCTGTCATTACCACTACAGCCACAAGGGACAGTATCCCGCAGTATATATAGCCTGCTGTCAGAAGAAAACGAGGCCTTGCTTTGCCTGCCATCTTCCTGAGATCCACCCGCAGTGCACTCAGATGCAGCAGTATATCTGCAATACAGAACGCCGACCAGCACAGAAGCGTATCCTGCAGCCGGAAGGATGCCTCAGTACAGATCCCTGTCAGTTTGAATGCTGCGATGAAGATAATGTTCATCATCACCATATCCGCCACAGTCCGTCTTATGACTATGTCTGTCAGGTTCTCACCGGACACCATCCTTATGAGGAGTTCTTTTTTACACCGGCTCACTTCGAAACCTGACAGCAGCAGTATGGAAACGAGCACTCCGATCCATATACCTATGACATCTGCGCTGGCGTTGAAGGACTCGTATCCCCTTTCCGGAAAGGCTCCTGCATATGTATTCACCAGTTCCTGTTTGAACAGCACTGCCGCATCATCGCTGCCTATGACGAAAAACTCCTCCATGGCTGTGATATCCGGCGTATCTTCAAGACTTCTGACATGCACGTCTATATCTCCCAGCAGTATGCTGCGGTATCCTTTTGCTTCAAGATCTATATCCTTCCTTAGGAAAGACGTGACGCCTTCCGTCCCGTATATATCCACAGTCTCAGACACCAGACTTTTCACTTTCCGGTCCACCACGAATACCTTCACGCCTGCCTTGTCCGCTGCATTTTCCACATCCCTTGTCATGACCTTCGCATCGGTACCCTTCGCAGGATAGAACGTCACTTTAGTGTACCTGGTCTCGAATTCACTCAGCTGCCATGTATGTATTTCTCCAACCATTATAAGTGCCGCCACGATAAGGACAGCACTGATGATATATTTTGTTATACGCATTGTTTTGACCTATTTTTTATAGTTCCAGACTTTATATGTTACTGATGAACCTTTATGCCTGGTTTCAATTTTTGATACATAACAGTATGCTACGCCCTTGCTTTTAAAGGTCCCTCTTGCATTTTTGACCGATGATTTGTGATATTTTTTTGTGTTTTTATCATCCACAGTTGCAGTACCGTGTGTATAATCTTCATTTATCAAAAAAGTATCAAATCTTTTTTATGATGTAAAAACACCATATTCCCCTTTCTTGTTTTTCATCTGTGTAATCAGCTTTTACTTATGGTCCATCAATACTGCACTTGTCCTGCATGCTCGTTATGCAGGACTATTTGATTGTCCCAACATTTCCCTCACTGCCCTTTCCTTGATATGTGTACAAGGTTTAAAACTATATCTATATAACTGAACCCCTGGAAAGGTCATTTTGTGACAAACTTTTTTCTTTTTTTGAAAAAAGTTTGTTGCTATTCCGGGGTCCCGTTAGATCAGTTTTGTTACACCCTTTATACCGACAGCCTGTCAGTACCGGAACACCGATCCGGTGCCGGCACTCATCTTTACCGTATCATACAAATCCGTTCCTGTGACCGTACTTGTTGTAAACGACACTTTAAATGTTGTAAACGACATAGTTTGCTGTTTTTCACCGGGCTTTCAGTCTGTCCGTTCTCATAAAAGGTTTTTCCGATGTTTATTCTATTGTTTCTTTTTGCATCTTGCTGTCAGGTATGCTGAACGGTATGTTGCTTTCACATTTTCTTATCAATTCCATAGTAACCTCAAAAATACGGATGATTTGAATGTTTTAAAATCAAGACTATAATGGCCTAATTGTCAAGACAAAAGTCAAAAGCGATTTTAATGAACCATATATTTACATTTGCTATGCGACATGATCTGTCAGCTGTACCGGATAGTATGCTTCTGCAGGTCGTCTGTAGCCGATTGCTGAATGACATCTTTCAAAATTGT
>CAKQUI010000106.1 GCA_934277495.1 uncultured Clostridia bacterium
TGCAACTGTGATCGCCAATGTCGTAAGTTCGATGATACTGCTTATAAAGCTTATCCGTTCAGATCAGGTGATCCGCATGAAAAAACAGGAACTGAGATTCAGCTTCCCTGTTTTCCGCAATATCATAAAGATAGGACTGCCTGCAGGGATACAGAGCGCTGTGTTCTCGGCAGCCAACATCATAATCCAGTCAGCTATAAACAGCCTCGGTACCATAGTTATAGCAGCATCAAGTGCTGCTTTCAACATCGAGATACTTGCCTACTATGTGATGAACGGGTTCAGCCAGGCATGCACCACTTTCACCGGGCAGAACTACGGTGCCGGACAGCTGAAACGATGCCGCAGGATCCTTGGTATCTGTATCATCGAAGATGCCATCGCTACAGGTGCTGCCATAATACTGGTACTGCTGACAGGCAGAGTCCTGCTCTCCATATTCAGCAGCGACCCTCAGGTCATCGAGATCGGATACACCAGACTTGTGGTCATATTCTCAGCATACACATTCAGCCTGCTGTATGAAAACATGTCCGGATACCTTCGCGGCTTTGGCAAATCTCTCGTGCCTGCCCTGCTTACAGTCATAGGCGTCTGTGGTGTCAGGGTCTTCTGGATATTTGCAGTATTCCCGTCCCACAGAACATTTACGACTATCATGACAGCATATCCCATCAGTCTTGCGTTTACTGCGCTGCTGATCTTCATAGCTGTTATGATAGTCAGACCATCGCAAAAATCAGCCATTTCATCGTGATCCACATTGCAATATATATCACGATATATTTTAAAGAAAAGAGCCGTACTGCACTTTTTGATGCTTTACGGCTCATTCATTAGTCTTTGATCTATTCCCTCGGCCTGTCTATTATACTCCTGCGTGAGATCCTTCTGTAAAGCATCGCCGGAAGCGCTGCGCCTGTCGCCAGGAACGCCGGCGCCGTTATGAATATCCCCTTCAACGTGAAACTGTAGCTGTAAAACCAGAACATGTTTTCCATCAGTCTGCCTGCCAACGGTTCTATGATGATACGATCGGCAAGCTGAGCTATCTCCTCATTGTGAGTTATCATGACTATGGTCTGGGCATACTGCTGGCTCGTTATCTTCAGCAGCCCCAGTACATCCTGCGACGTCCTGCTGTCCAGGTTTCCGGTAGGTTCGTCGCACAGCAGTATGGCAGGTTTCGTCGCCAGAGCTCTCGCTATCGCCACTCTCTGCTGCTGATGAATCTGTCGTCAGTCTTTCTGCCGTCCAGCTCCACAGGAAGCACTATATTCTCATAAACATTGAGCACCGGCACGAGATTGTACGCCTGAAAAACGAAGCCTATCTTTCTTCTGCGGAAGATCGTCAGTGCTTCGTCTTTCAGCGAGAATATGTCTCTGCCGTCCACGAACACTTTGCCTGATGTTGGCCTGTCGAGACCTCCCAGCATGTTGAGCAGTGTGGACTTTCCAGATCCCGAAGATCCGACAACTGCAACGAATTCGCCGGTTTCCACCGACATATCTATACCGTCCAGCGCCCGCACCTCCCCTGCGCCGCTTCCGTATATCTTTTTCAGGTTTTCTGTTTCAAGTATCGCCATATGTCTTCTCCTTTCACCGCTCCATAACATCAGTACCACAACATGATACAGCGGTCAAAAAAATCTGTACAAAAGAGCTGTTCTTTTGCCCATTTCATACAGATGATATCAAAACAATCTTTCCACATTATTTCCAGCAGGAGACAGATCATAACAGTTCTGTAAGATTTCATATGCTGTTCCTGCTGTGATACTTACTGCTCTGCCGCCGGCAGGAATACTGAGAATACCGAACCTTTCCCCTTTACTGAGCTGACCTTTATATACCCACCCTCTGCCGATATTATTTCCCGGGCAAGATAAAGACCTATCCCCACACCTTCCTTCTCCTGTGTGTCTTTACCGCGATAAAATCTCGCAAAGATCTTAGGCATCTCCTGCTCATCTATACCGGCGCCTGTATCGCTTACCTCTATGCAGACGAACATCTCGTATTTTTTCACATTTACGGTCACGCTGCCACTGTCCGTGTATTTGATCCCGTTGTCGATGATGTTTCCCAGCGCTTCTGCCGTCCATCTCCTGTCGAACACTCCTGTGCAGTCTTCTGTCGGCACTGCAGAAAGTGTCAGACCCTTTGCAGCGGCTTTTTCCATATATGCATCAGTGACTTCTTCTGCAAGCTGGCCGATGCTCCCCTCCTCCGGATGCAATGCAACTATCCCGGTTTCCAGACGTGACAGCTTCACCAGAGAAGTTATGAGGAAACTGAGCTTTTCCGTCTGCGCATGGAGCTGTAAAGTACACTCTTTTGCTGGCTGAGGCAGCTCCATCTCATCCAGCAGCTCCGAATACAGCTGTATGTTTGCGATGGGTGTCTTAGTCTGATGCGAGATATCGGCTATCAAAGTCTTGATCTTATCTTTTTCATATTTTACACGCTCTGCCGATATCTCCGATGTCAAGAGATAATCCGCGAACCTGTTTTCCAGTGCGGAAAATCTCGACTCATCGAAACCATGCTCTGAAAAACTTCCCTTCCTTGCAGTCTCCAGCATTTCTTCGATGCTGTCCATGAGCCTGCACTTTTTCCTGTGCATCACCGCCACTGCGATCACTGATACCAGCATGACGACCACAGCTGCTGCGACTGCAAACACCATGATATCACTCATCTTCTTTCACCCACATATATCCTCTGCCGTACACAGTCTTTATATCATCCTTTGCACCAAGCTTGTCCCTGAGTCTCTTTACAGTCACAGAAAGGGCATTTTCATCCACATACTCCGCACCATCTGTCCATATACGATCCACAAGGGTACTTCGGCTTAAGGTGATGCCACGGTTTTCAACCAGTATCCTCAAAAGCTTCTGCTCTGTCTTACTGAGCTCCACCGGCCTGCCATCTGCATAAAACTCCATGCGCTGGAAATCGAAGCGATATCTGCCCAGGCATACTGCTGTCTGCTGCACTGCTTTCCTGCGAAGCTGCGTATTCACCCGTGCACGGAGCACTGCAAGGCTGAAGGGTTTCGTGATGTAGTCGTCGGCCCCCATCTCCAGCCCGCTGACTATATCGGTCTCCATATCGTTCGCGGTCAGCAGTATCACAGGTACATCGCTGTACTGTCTCAGCTCCTTGAGAAAATCATACCCGCTTCCATCCGGAAGATTCACATCCAGTATGATAAGCTCAGGCGTCGAGCCTTCTGTCAGCTTTCGGGCATCTGCCAGTCTGCCGCACATCCTGATATCACGCTGCTGCGCCGCCAGCGCTCTGCCCAGCCCGGCAGCCAGCGCTGCATCGTCTTCTACTATGATTATTTTATCTGTCATATCCACCTGCCTGTCATTCCGCCAGCTTCCTCCTGCTGGCCTGTAACTGGTTCTATCCTATCACAAATCCAGTTTTGATGCACCCGGTCACGGAGATTTTACGATGATTTTGATTTCACCTAATATTTCTCTTCTTTCCGCTACAGCCATTTCATTATCCTGCCGATGTTGTCATTAAGAACTCAGGAACCTGCCTGTTATGCTGTTTTCATCTGCTGCGATCTGTACCGGTGTCCCTGCAGCGACTATCCTGCCTCCGGCTTCACCTCCGCCTGGTCCCATGTCGATGATATAGTCCGCATTACATATCACGTCAAGATCATGCTCTATGACGATCACCGTTGCACCCTTGTCCACAAGGGCCTGGAACACGCCAAGCAGAGTCTGCACATCCAGCGGATGCAGCCCTATGGTCGGTTCATCGAAAACGAATACTGAATCAGACTGCCCTTTTCCCATCTCGCTTGCCAGCTTCAGTCTCTGGGCTTCTCCGCCGGAAAGGCCGGGCGTTTCTTCACCCAGAGTCAGATACCCAAGTCCCAGATCTTTCAGCACACTCAGTCGCTGGTGTACCTTTTTCAAGTCTTTCGTGGCTTCCATCGCCGTGCTTACATCCATTGCCATAAGCTCAGGCAGTGAATATTTTTCACCCTGTCTGTTCTCATAACGGATCTGCCATGCTTCTTTCGCATACCTCGATCCGCCGCATTCATGACATGGTATTTCCACATCCGGCAGGAACTGCACGTCAAGGCTTATCCTTCCGGTCCCGTCGCATATAGGACATTTCAGTTTCCCGGTATTGTATGAAAAAGCTCCTGCTTTGTACCCCAGCGCTTTTGCATCTGCTGTGCCTGCATATACTTTCCTCAGTTCATCATGTACATTGGCATAAGTTGCTACCGTGGATCTGACATTTATGCCTATGGGAGACGCATCGATCAGTTTCACATGTGCGATACCTTCTGCATCGATTTTTTTCACATGCTCCGGCAGATGCTCCCCGCTCAGAGCTGCTTCCAGCCCCGGTATCAGACTTTCCAGAACCATCGTTGTCTTTCCTGAACCCGATACTCCGGTGACCGCTGTGAGCCTTCCCTTTGGTATATCTGCCTCCAGCGGTTTAACAGTATGTATCCTGTCCGTGGAAATGTGCAGCGTTCCTTTTGCAAATACGTCATCCGGCTCGATGACGCTGCGTATCCGCCTGCCGGCTCTTTCTCCAAGGAACGGTCCGATCATCGACGTTTTGTCAGCTATGATCTGCGACACAGTCCCCTGGGCTATCACATATCCGCCGCCTGCACCTGCTTCCGGCCCCATCTCTATTATCCAGTCAGACTCGGACAATATCTGCGTATCATGGTCTACCAGTACAACTGAATTGCCGTCAGCTACAATGTCGTGCATCACAGCGTTGAGTCCGTCGATGTTGGATGGATGCAGACCTATCGATGGCTCATCCAGCACATACAGGACGCCTGTAGTCCTGTTTCTTACAGCCCTGGCAAGCTGCATCCTCTGTCTTTCTCCTGTTGACAGAGTTGACGACGCTCTGTCCAGCGACAGATACGAAAGTCCCAGATCCATGAGCCTTTTCGCAGTCGTATGGAAAGACTCGCATATGGATGATGCCATGGGTTGCATTTCCTCCGGCAAAGTATCCGGCACGCCTGCTACCCATTCCACGAGCTCTCCCAGCGTCATCCTGCAGGCTTCGTCAAGACTGATCCCACGAAGTTTCGGCGCTCTGGCGATCTCAGAAAGTCTGCTGCCTCCACATTCCGGACATCCACTCGTTTCATTCCCTTTTCGTCTTTCACCTTTGCCAGAGCATTTTCAACGGTATATATAGCGTTATAGTATGTAAAATCCAGTTCACCTGCCTGATTCGTCTTCTTCGCCTTATAAAAAATATGCTTCTTTTCGGCAGGCCCATGATAGACTATGTCTTTTTCTTTATCCGTCAGATCACGGAACGGGATATCGGTGCGGACACCCATCTCACGGCATACGTCAGCCATGAGGGACCACATGAGGCTGTTCCAGGGCGCCACTGCACCTTCATCTATGCTTATTGAATCATCAGGTACCAGGGTGTCCATATCTACAGTCCTGACACTGCCTGTGCCGCTGCACTCAGGACAGGCCCCCTGTGAATTGAAGGCCAGCTCCTCTGCACTTGGAGCATGTACTTTTTCTCCGCACACAGGGCATATTATCTCCTGCTCTGCTGCGACTTTCAATGTAGGCGGCACATAGTGTCCGTTGGGACACCGGTGGGACGCCAGCCGTGAAAACATCAGCCTCAGACTGTTCAGAAGCTCTGTCCCGGTACCGAATGTGCTGCGTATTCCCGGTATACCCGGACGCTGGTGAAGTGCCAGTGCTGCAGGGACATACAGCACCTCGTCCACCTGTGCCTTTGCTGCTCCTGTCATCCTTCTCCTCGTATATGTGGAAAGGGACTCCAGATACCGTCTCGATCCTTCTGCATACAGGACCCCAAGTGCCAGCGAAGATTTTCCGGAGCCTGAAACCCCTGCAATACCAACGATCTTATTCAGCGGTACATCTACATTTATATTTTTCAGATTGTGTACCCTCGCCCCTCTTATCTCTATACTGCCCGGTCCGCCCTTGCTGTTTTTCATCGTGTACCTCCTTGTGCTGCAGTCTGTTCCGTTTTGTATATTTTAACATATTTCGAATATATCAGTATACACACAAAGAAGTCTCCTTTCCAAGAGACTTCCCGTTAGCATATATTCTGTTTCCGTTATCTTTACTGCTCTGCATATCCCGATCAGTAGCCCAGATACATCCTGAGTATCCCAAGGATCAGCAGGTGCACCGGATAAAAGAGATAATTGAGGATCTTGTACTGTCTGCCTCGCTTGCCGTTATATGTCAGCGTCAGTCCAAATCCAAGCAGTGCCCATGGTTCCTTGTACATAGACAAATAGTTGAAAGGTATCGACAATATCTGTCTTTCATAAAAGATATAGTAGAAATATCCTATCAAAATGGCATGATATTCATAGTCGAGACTCAAATTTGCTGCTGCAAAACACATCACTGCAACTATGAGAAATGACAGCAGATACCATAATATCTTCGGCAATGCCTTCATTTTCTCTTTAAGTATATCTATTATCCATATCATAACAAGCATAATCGCCAGCGTAAACATTATATTGTTCCAGTTAGGCTCAAAGAAAACGCCGCTGCTGGACATATCAAACGGCACCTCCGAAATCACACCGAAAACCAGAAGCAGCATCAGATATTTCCATCGGCTCCTTGTTTTGAAAAACCCCTCCACCAGCAGAAAGCTGAATATAGGGAATGCTATCCTTCCAAGAATATCAAAAATATTGCTTACAGTATCCAGTGTGCCACCGTTAAGGTTCGGATATATCAATGCCTTGTTGGCATGGTCGATGAGCATCGACAAAAATGCTATGTATTTAAGCTGTGCCCCTGATAATACCCTGATCCTGTCCTGTATCTTGTTCATAATACCCGTTACCTCTCTGATATCTGTACGAATCGACTTGATGTATAAGAATGATATCTGATTACCAGGCATATGTCAATAAAATACGGTAAATTTAGACAAAAAACATCTACTTTAAATTTTCTTGTCTTTAGTATACAAAAACGAGACCTGTTTCCAAGCCCCGTTTTTATTGCCTTTATTGTCTATCTCTGTGATTTTTCTGACCGTATTACACATGCCGATCACACCATCCTCAGTATTTCAAAGTAACCATCCTGCAG
>CAKQUI010000107.1 GCA_934277495.1 uncultured Clostridia bacterium
ACTGCTTTATCGTGTTCTTCATTCGTCTTTGAATAGATTATGCTGCCGTCTTCCTTGGCAAAGAAGAACAGATAGTCTGATTTCTCGTAGTTCAGCACGCTGTCTATGGCAGTCTCGTTGACTGCACATATAGGTCCCGGCGTCAGTCCTGTATATTTTCTCGTATTGTATTTCGAGTCTATGTTCAGCTCGGACTGTGTCAGTTCAAGAGCTGTTTTCTGATTGGCATAGCATACAGTGACGTCGCTTCCAAGATTCATGTTTTTATCAAGCCTGTTGATGAACACACCTGCCACTTTAGGCATATCTTTCTTTGAATTGCTTGCTTCACGTTCAACGATGGATGCCAGGGACAGGACCTCGTTCACGCTGAACCCGCTTTTGTCTATATCTGTTTTTCTCGCAGTCAGCTCCTCATCCATCTTGTCCAGCATGATCTTTGTCACGCTCTCGATGGTAGGGTTTTCTTCTGTTATAAAATATGTTTCCGGATAAAGATAGCCTTCAAGCGGATACATTATATCTTTGTCCATTATCTTGTCGCTGATGAACCAGTAGTCTGATACCAGTGATTTAAGATAAGTGCTGTCGCTCCACTTGTCCAGGATATCCTGCTTTGAAAAGCCCAGCTTGTCCGCCATTGCTTCAGCAACTTCCGGGATAGTAAGTCCTTCCCGTACAACGAGTTCATTCTTCAGAACGTACTTGAAGTCGCCTGAGTTTATCGCCTCGAGCATCTGCGGTACGGTCATGGTCTTGTTGAAAGTGTAGGTGTTCGCCTGAAGATTGTCATATCCGCCTATGCGTGCATGTATCTTTGCCATGGTCCGGCTCTTCACAAGGCCGTTCTGGTCAAGGATATCGACTATCGCCGAAGAGCCGCTGCCCTGCGGGATAGTAACATTCACCGATGAATCGTCCCCTTTGTCTGCTGCGCCTATCCCTCCGATATATGCGAAGATCCCTGCTGCCAGCAGTATTACGACTATCCCTGTGATTATTATTATTAGCTTTAATGTTCCTCCTGATTTTCCTGACATCTGCTACCTCTTTTCCAAAAAAGGGGCGAATCTACGCCCCTTTCAATTTCTGTTCTGATTCATTTGAAAACTATTTGGATCTTCCCAGATATTCTCCTGTTCTTGTATCTATCTGGATGACCTCTCCTTCTTCGATGAAGATAGGAACCTGTATAACAGCGCCTGTTTCAACTGTTGCCGCTTTTGTCACGTTTGTAGCTGTATCGCCTTTGACACCCGGCTCTGTCTCGATGACTTTGAGATCCACGAAGTTAGGTGCATCCACCTGGAACGCATTGCCCTTGTAGAACTTGATAGTGGCTTCATCGTTCTCTCTGAGATACTTCATAGCTTCTTCCACCTGATCATATGTCAGAGGAACCTGATCGTATGTTTCACCGTCCATGAAGTAGTAAAGCTCTCCATCATTGTAAAGGTACTGCATAGTCTTTGTCTCGATGTGTGCTTTAGGGAACTTGGCGTCAGGGTTGAATGATTCTTCCTTGATAGCTCCTGTAAGTACATTCTTGTGCTTTGTTCTTACGAAAGCAGCGCCCTTGCCCGGCTTAACGTGCTGGAAGTCCAGAACAACGTGCGGCGTACCATCGATCTCGAATGTCATACCTTTTCTAAAATCACCTGCGTAAATCATAATATATTGACCTCTTTCCTTTATCTTATATAACAGTTACAATCTTTTGAGATTTCACAGCATTATTATACCAAACTCTGTAATAAATGCCAAGACCATATTATTTATTGATGTTTCCGGCCGGATCGAATCCAAGATCTGCGACCTCTCCGATTATCTTGTAGACATCAGCCATCATCATGGAAAATCTCATCTGGCATTGCAGATACTGTGCTGCTGACGGATCCTGCATGAGTATGGCAGACAGATGCTGTATCTGCTGCATCATGTCGCTGTCGATGCTCTGGCCTGTCATCTGTGCAGCCTGCATTTCGAACTGTTTCTTCATAAAATCATTTATGGCTTCATGGAGCTTCGGATCGCTCTCTATAACTTTTTTCTTCTCATCATACTGTTTGAATTCCTCACACTCTCTTATGGCCTGTGCCAGAGAATGTGCCTGATCATACACGTTCATATTTTCCTCCTGCTATACTTCTAAAAATATCGGCAGTATCACCGGACTGCGCTGCGTCTTGCTGTATATATACTTTCTGAGACCTTCTCTTACAACGGTCTTCATACCGTTCCAGTCCTTCATGTCTTTGTCGAGGCATTCTTCCAGCATTTCCTGAGCTTTGCGGCATGCTTCGTCTATCAGGTGCTCGTTTTCCCTGACGTATACGAATCCTCTTGATATTATGTCCGGACCTGAGGCTATCGTCTGTGTAGTCCTGTCTATGGCAGCCACGAGGATTATCAGACCCGACTCCGAAAGCAGTCTTCTGTCACGGAGAACGATGTTGCCTACATCTCCGACGCCCAGACCGTCTACCATGATGCCTTCTGCATCTGCTACTTTTTTCTCTATACCGGCTCTGCCCTCGCTGATATTGAGACAGTCTCCGTTGCTCAGTATGAATATATTATCCATCGGCATACCAAGGGTATGGGCCAGTTCTGCATGCGTCTTGAGGTGACGGTATTCACCGTGGACCGGCATGAAATACTTAGGTCTGATAAGCGAGTGCATCAGTTTCAGTTCTTCCTGGCAGGCGTGTCCTGAAACATGTATGTCAGCGATATCAGAATATATTACTTCTGCGCCTTTCTGGATAAGCTGGTTCACTACATTTGAAACAGTCAGCTCGTTGCCAGGTACAGGAGACGAAGAAAGTATCACCCTGTCTCCCTTCTTTATCCTTATGGTCTTATGCTCGTTGGAAGCCATTCTTGCCAGAGCCGACATAGGCTCGCCCTGGCTTCCTGTAGTTATGACTACCAGTTCTCTGTCCGGTATGTTCTTTGCCTTGTTGAGATCCACCAGCATATGCTGCGGTATCTTGATATATCCCAGCTCCTTGGCAAGATCCACAACATTCACCATGCTCCTGCCGGATACGGCGACTTTTCTATTGCACTGAAGTGCAAGATCTATGATCTTCTGTATCCTGTGCACATTTGACGAGAATGTAGCTATGATTATACGATTCTTGGAATCTCTGAATATGCCTTCGAGGGTATGTCCTACGACCCTTTCAGACTGTGTGAAACCAGGTCTGAGGACATTGGTGCTGTCTGCCATCATCAGCAGCACGCCTTCTGCTCCTATCTGTGCGAATCTGGCAAAGTCTATAGGATCTCCGTCCACCGGCGTATAGTCTATCTTGAAGTCGCCTGTATGGAAGATACGTCCTGCAGGCGTCTTTATGGAAAGACACATGGAATCAGCTATTGAATGTGTTATCCTCAGCGCTTCTATGGAAAAGTGCTTTCCGAGTCTGAATGTCTGCCCTGCAGATACTTTGCGAAGATCAGCCTTCAGACCATACTCCTTGAGCTTGTTTTCGATTAGCCCCAGCGGGAAAGCCATGCCGTACACAGGCATCCTGAGTTCCTTGAGCAGATACGGTACCGCACCTATATGGTCTTCGTGTCCGTGTGTTATCACAAGTCCTCTTATTTTTTTCTTCGTTTCTTTGAGATATGTGAAATCAGGTATGACCTTGTCTATTCCAAACATATCATCATCAGGGAAAGACAGTCCGCAGTCGACTATTATGATTTCGTCCCCGTATTCGATCACGGTCATGTTCTTTCCTATTTCGCCAAGTCCGCCAAGTGGTATTATCCTTACTTTCTCCGCCTGGTTCTGTTTTCGTTTTCTGCTGTTATTTTGTCTGCCTGCAGATCCGGCAGCCATACCTGTTTTCTTTCTCGCAGCAGTTCCATTTTTTTTCGTTCCCCTGCTGCGGTCAGCATTCTGCTGAGAAGCCGGAGACTTTTTCTGCTTCGGCTTTCTCTTTGCAGCAGATGCTTTGACAGGTGCATCTTTCTTTTTTTCGTACATAAAAATCCTTTCTGTAAGGAATAAGTGCCGTGAAGTATCAGCCTTTTACCACAAGGTTGATGAGCTTGCCGGGTACTGCTATCACCTTCACAACATTTTTCCCTTCTGTCAATGTCTTGATCTTGTCATTCTCATCGGCAAGTTTGATCATATCGTCTCTTGACATGTCTCCCGGAATATTTATTTTGTCTTTTATTTTACCGTTGATCTGGACTACTATTTCGACAGTATCCTTGACCAGCGCTTTTTCATCGTATTCAGGCCATGGCTGTTCATGGAGTGCTCCTTCATATCCCAGGTGCTCCCACATTTCTGAAGCCACGTGAGGGATGAATGGGGACAGCAGCAGCACCAGTGTCTTCACAGAAGCACCGAAAAGTCCTGGCTGCACTTCGCCATCCTTGTATCTGTACATTTCGTTCACCAGCTCCATGATGGTACTGATGGCCGTATTGAAGTTGAATCTCTTGCCTATGTCGTCCGACACTTTCTTGATCGCATAGTTCAGCCAGTAAGCCATGCTCTTGTCAGCTTCTGTCTTCACTTCATATGTGTCAGGAACGTCTGTATATTTCTGCGAATAGTCATATACCATCCTGTACACACGGTTGATGAATCTGTAGCTTCCCTCTACGCCTTTGTCCGACCAGTCCAGTTCCCTTTCAGGCGGTGCTGCAAAGAGTATGAAAAGTCTTGCTGTGTCTGCGCCGTACTTCTCGATTATCTCGGCAGGACTTACCACGTTGCCCAGGGATTTGCTCATCTTTGCTCCGTCTTTTATGACCATGCCCTGAGTCAGAAGGTTTTTGAACGGTTCTTCCTGGCTTACATAACCCATGTCATAGAGTGCCATCTGAAAGAATCTCGCATACATCAAATGCAGTATTGCATGTTCCACGCCTCCGATATACTGGTCTACATTCATCCAGTAATCTGTCTTCTCCTTGCTGAACGCTTCTTCTTTGTTCCTTGCATCGCAGTATCTGAGGAAGTACCATGACGAATCAAGGAAAGTATCCATAGTGTCTATTTCCCTCTTTGCAGGCTTTCCGCATACAGGGCATACAGTGTCCACGAAGGTCTTGCTTGTCGTCAGTGGCGATTCACCTTTTCCTGTAAATTCTACATCTGTCGGCAGCATTACAGGCAGGTTTTCTTCCTTTTCAGGGACCCATCCGCAGCAGTCGCAGTATATCATAGGTATCGGTGTGCCCCAGTATCTCTGTCTTGAAATGAGCCAGTCAC
Organism: uncultured Clostridia bacterium; assembly: GCA_934277495.1. Lineage (GTDB taxonomy): Bacteria > Bacillota > Clostridia > Peptostreptococcales > Anaerovoracaceae > Lentihominibacter. The sequence continues at coordinate 5,246 of CAKQUI010000107.1, forward strand.
GGAGCTTGTAGTTCACAGTTTTTCTTCCGATGCCTCTTTCTGCTGCAATTTCAGCGATCTTTTCGATGGCGTCTTTGTTTTTCATGCCTGTGAATTCACCTGAATTTATCATGATTCCTTCAGCAGCACATGCTTCCTTCAGATCATTGACATCCACCTCTGGATCCTGCGGATCGATGACAGGTATTATCTCAAGACCGAATTTAGTTGCAAAGTCGAAGTCTCTCTGGTCATGTGCCGGTACGCCCATTACTGCGCCTGTACCGTATCCCATCAGGACATAGTCTGAGATGTATATAGGCATGGATTTTCCTGTGAACGGATTCACAGCATACTGGCCGATGAATACGCCTGTCTTCTCGTTGGTAGTCGATGTCCTTTCTATCTCGTTCATATGTGCACATCTGTCGATGTATGCTCTGACGTCTGCCTCATATTCTGTTCCTTCTACCATTTCAAGTACAGTCGGATATTCCGGTGCCAGTACCATGAACGTAGTTCCGAATATCGTGTCTACACGTGTAGTATATACTGTCAGCGTCTCGTCACGATCCTGTACATTGAATTCCACTTCTGTTCCGTGGGATTTGCCTATCCAGTTCCTCTGCATAGTCTTGACTTTTTCAGGCCATCCGTCCAGCTTGTCGAGGTTGCCGAGAAGTCTGTCTGCATAATCTGTTATCTTGAAATACCACTGTGACAGGTTCTTCTTGCCTACAGAGGCTCCGCAGCGTTCACAGCATCCATCGACTACCTGTTCGTTTGCCAGTACAGTCTGGCAGCTCGGACACCAGTTTACAGGATTTTCTTTTTTGTATGCCAGTCCTTTCTTGTAGAACTGTATGAATATCCACTGCATCCATCTGTAATATTCAGGATGTGCAGTAGCTATGCCTCTGTCCCAGTCATAGCCCAGTCCCAGTTCTCTGAGCTGTCTGTTCATCTCTGCAATATTGTCCCATGTCCATTTTGCCGGCTCTGCATTATGCTTTATAGCTGCATTTTCAGCCGGAAGACCGAAGGCGTCATAACCCATAGGATGAAGTACATTGTAGCCTTTCATTTTCTTGAATCTTGCGATGACATCACCGATGGAATAGTTCCTCACATGTCCCATATGAAGCTTTCCTGACGGATAAGGGAACATTTCAAGAACATAGTATTTTTCTTTGGCTTTGTCTTCACTTACTTTGAAAGGCTTTTCTTCTTCCCATCTTTTCTGCCATTTCTTTTCTATCTCGGTAAAGTTGTATTTTTCTATCATTTTCTACCTCCGGTTCAGTTGATATCCTCTGTATCGCAATCGCCCCAAACTCTTTCGATATTGTATTTTTCACGCATTTCAGCGGTCATGACATTCACTATGACATCACCGTAGTCCATAAGTATCCAGCCTGATGTTTTCTTCCCTTCTATGCTTTTAGGGAATATATCTTCAGGTTCCAGCAGGTCTTCGACGACATCCACCAGAGCCCCCATCTGCCTGTCGCTGCCGCCTGACGCCAGAACGAAATAATCTGCGAATGAAGCTTTCTGAGAAATGTTGATGATCGTAACATCCGATGCCTTTTTCTCATCGAGCTGTCTTGCGATTTTCAGTGCAAGTTCTCTTGGTTCCATCATAAATCTATTTTCTCCTTTAAATAATCTCGTGCATTTATCGTATCCGGATCAAGATATCCTCCACGACTCTCTATATATCCTATCGTCCCTTCAAGGGATCTTATACATGCTTTGTCAAGATCTTCATATGCCAGCCTGCGCAGTTCATCTACGCCTGGATAATCTCTTGCAGGCTCGATGGCATCTGCAAGAAAAACGATCTTTTCCAGAAGCGACATGCCTGCACGGCCTGTAGTATGAAAAGACACTGCATTCAGAAGATCTTCATCTGTTATGC
>CAKQUI010000108.1 GCA_934277495.1 uncultured Clostridia bacterium
TCCTTTTTTCATGCTAATCACCTCTTTCTTGCTCCGGCTTTTGACCATCGCATATTTACTGTGTGTCCACAGCATTTAAATCATACCACAGCAGGCCTGCCGGTTCAAGCCTTTTTTGCCGATTCATGAAAAACTGCGGCACCTGTCTGCCCTCTGCCGGGGCTGCATGATGCCGCAGCTGTTATCACTGTAAATTATCGTCGCAGGATCACATTATCTGCCATGTCTCCTGCAGCTTTATCATTCACCTGAAACTTTTGTCTTATAGATGAACTTCACGCTTCCGTCCATCCCGTCAGGAAGGTTGGTGAACGTCTTGTAGCTCTTTCCTGCATTTACAACGGAATCAAGATTGCCTGTCACGCCTTTGAGATCGTTATTGTACATATCCACGATCCTGCTGATGCCTTCATCGTAAAGCTGCTTCATGCCTTTCTGCAGCTGCTGTGCGCCTGTATCCAGCTTCTTCACGCCGTTTATCAGCTGTACTGAGGAAGCGTTCAGCTGAGACATACCTGACGCAAGTTCAGATGCACCGGAGCTGATAGCTTTCTGCCCTGCTGCCAGTGTCTTTGCACCTGATGCAATATCTTTCGCACTGGATGTCAGAGACGGATTGTTTTTCGTACCCTTTGCAGTGGCAAGACCCATTCCTGCTGCCAGTTCTCCTGCTCCGGATTCAAGGCTTGCTGCACCCTTGATCAGTCCCGGGTTCTTTGCCGTACCGTCGCCGTCAAGCCCTGCCTCTATAGCTGATATACCGCCGGCAACGCTGGCCGAACCTTTGACGAGACCTGGGTTCTTAGCTGTGCCGTCGCCGTTGACTCCGGCTGCTATCTGCTGTGCTCCTGCCGAAACTTTCTTCGAACCTGCCTGGAGCTTGCTGACTTTTTCAGTGGACATGGCGCTGCCCATTGATTTCTGTATATTTTCGGAATCATCTATCGCAGCTATAGCAGCTTCGATCTGTTTCTTCTGAGTTTCATCAGTAACCTTCTCCTTGAGAGCCTTCAGAGAGGCTTTCGCATTCTCAAGACTCGTCACGCTGGCTGTGATGCTCTGTGCTGCTCCGCTGAGAGTCGAAGCCAGTTCGTCTATCCCGTTCGCTACTGCTGCCGATCCCTTGACGAGACCAGGATTGTCTTCAGTACCGTTTCCATTGACGCCTGCTGCTATCTGCTGTATCCCCGAGGAAACTGCTGCTGATCCGTCGGCCAGACCTGTCTGCTTCGATGTGCCCTTGATGCCTGCTGCAATGCTCTGCACTCCTGTGTTTATACCCTGGCTGCCTGCGTAAAGAGCCTCCGCTCCGTCACGCATTGATCCCAGTTTGTTTTCCAGTGTCGATGAGAACTTCTGTGTGCCGGAGGCCAGATCCCTGCTGCCTGCCAGCGCAGAAGATGTGCCTTTGTTCAGCGCTGATGCGCCCTTGTCGAGCTTTGACACACCGTCTTTCAGTGTGCCGGTCTTGCTGCTGAGCATGTGTATGCCATCGTAAAGCTGGGTCGAACCGCTGACCAGTTTCTTTGCACCGCTGTCCAGCTCCTTCACCTGGTCATCCATATCCAGACCACCGAAATCGCTTGTATCCACATTCTCAAAGATGTCGCTGGTGACTACCGTCATCATATCCTCAAGGCTGAACTTCTTAGCTTCGCCCTTTATCACGATAGTATCCGATATGCCAAGTTTGTCTTCAGAGATATCCAGGCTTTCCGCCAGTCCCGGCACCGCCATGCCTGCCACGATGGTCTTTTCACCGTCGTCTATGACCTTGCCGCTGTTTACGGTTATGTTTTTCAGACTGTCATCTTCCACAAGGAATCCTGTCATCACTATGAACGGCACCTTGACTCCGCCGGATGCGCTCTGTCTGTTGCTGTAGTTTATCTCTATCCTGACGTCTCCGCTCTTGCCCTGGAGCTTTTCTCCTGTAGTCTCCTTGCCGTCGAGATAGTATTTTATATTCATCTCAACAGGTGCATCCTTATCGGTCTTTCCCTGATAGTAGATGTCATTGCCTTTGGCTTTCCATGTGATGCTGTCTCCGGAACCTTTGCTGTACTTTTCCTTGCCCTTCACGTTCTCGATATCCTTCAGAGTCGTGACATCCGAGATGGTGTCGGTGGAATTTTTATTGGAAAGGTGGTCGCTGACGATCACATCGTTCTGCGTTCCAGATGAATCCGTCACGACGTACACCGTCTCTTCCTTCGTTGTCTTTCCGGCTGCAAAGACCGGGGCTGCTGATGCAGCTGTCATGGAAACTGTCACCAGCGCTGCCGTCAGACATGCCAGTGCCGTGCGTCCCCTTTTCTGTCTTTTAGCACTTTGTCCTTTATGATCGGTGAAAAACATTCTCTTTGTCCTCCTTCTTTCTAATCCTCGTACCCTGTTATACATTCGATCCGCCGGATGCGGTATCGGATACAGGCAGTGGATCTTTGTCACTGTCTTTATTTATGAATCCTTTGCTGGTCTTTATTATCAGCTTGTCGAATATCATGAATGCCGACGGCAGTATGAACATTACCACCAGCAGACTGACTATAGCGCCTCTTGCCATCAGTGTGCACAGCGAGCTTATTATATCTATATCCGAATAGATACCTACGCCGAATGTGGCTGCAAAAAAGCTCAGTGCGCTTACTACAACAGACGGCATCGAAGTGGAGTGAGCTATCCATATTGACTCATGCTTGCCCTTTCCTGCATATCGCTCCGTCTTGTACCTGGTGGTCATCAGTATGGCGTAGTCCACCGTTGCTCCCAGCTGTATCGTGCTGATACATATCGAGGCGATGAACGGCAGCTCCGTACCGGTATAGAACGGGATACCCAGATTGATGAAGATAGCCAGCTCTATGACTGCCACCAGTATCACCGGCAGCGATACGGATTTGAGCGTCAGCGCTATGATTATGAATATCGCCAGTATGGAAAGGCTGTTGACCACTTTGAAGTCCTTGTCTGTTATGGATATCAGATCCTTGGTGCAAGGCGCTTCGCCTATCAGCATGCCTTTGCTGTCGTATTTGTCCACCACCTTGTTGATGGTGTCTATCTGCTTGTTGACTTTGTCGCTTGCCACCTTGTACTCAGAGTTTATGACAAGCAGCTGCCAGTTGTCGCTTTTGACTTTGCCTGTAAGCTCTGACGGAAGCATCTGGTCAGGCACTGCAGGCCCTACGATACTTTCCATACCGAGAGTGTACTTGACTCCGTCCACTTTGTTGATGTCCTTCATCATGCTCTCGACATCCTTCTTAGGCATATCTGCATCCACCAGCAGCATGTGGGTGGTGTTCATATCGAACTCGTCTCCCAGCTTCTCGTTGGCTACCGCAAAAGGCAGAGTCTGCGGTACGCTTTTATCCAGATTGTAATAAACGTCCGTGTGACTGTAGCCTATATACGCCGGTATCAGCAGCACGATGAATATCACTGCGAATATACCCGGCTTCTTCGTCACTACGTTTGAAAGTTTATCGAACTTCGGCAGCACACCTCTGTGCCTTGTCTTGTTGATAAGCTTTTCAAATGTCAGTATAAGCGACGGAAGTATCGTGACGCATCCGATGACTCCCAGCAGCACGCCCTTTGCCATGACTATGCCAAGATCCATGCCCAGTGTGAATGTCATGAAGCACAGCGCCAGGAAGCCTGCGATAGTCGTCAGGGAGCTGCCTGCCACCGATGTGAGAGTGCTTGCGATGGCGTGGGCCATTGCTTTGTTCTTGTCGTCAGGATATATCTGCTGCTGCTCCTCGTAGCTGTGCCACAGGAAGATGGAGTAGTCCATGGTGACTCCCAGCTGCAGCACCGCACTCAGGGCTTTTGTGATATATGATATCTCGCCCATGAACACGTTGGAGCCCAGATTGTAGAGTATCGCCATGCCTATCCCTGCGATGAACAGCACCGGTATTATCCACGAATCCATGAATATGGCCAGTACGATACATGCCAGCACTACTGCTATCAGTACATATACCGGTTCTTCTTTCTCCGCCAGATCCTTCAGGTCGGATACGAATGCCGTCATACCACTGACAAAGCACTGCTGGCCGCCTATATGCCTTATTTCCTTGGCTGCCTCAAGACTTTCGTCTGCCGAGGTCCCTGTATCGAAGAACACCGCCATCAGTGTGGTGTCTCCGTTGTTGAAATCCTTGTAGATGCTGTCCGGTATCATCTCCTCCGGTACCGAGACATCCAGTATGCTGTCATACCAGACGACGCTGTCCACATGATCAACCTTTTCGATCTTCGACTTCAGTGCGGCGACATCTTTGTTTTTCATGCCGTCTACCATAACCATGGAAAATCCGCCTTTGCCGAAATCCTCCAGAAGTATATCCTGACCTTTTATGGTCTCGATATCATCAGGAAGATATGAAAGCACATCGTAGTTTATCCTCGTCGCCATTATCCCCATCAGCGCCGGGATCAGCAGAAGCACTGCTATCACCAGGATAAGCTTTCGTTTTCTTGTTACTGCTTCTCCGAACTTTAACATCCCTGTCATCTCCCGTATGTAAATATTTATGATATTAAAGTTTATATCACGGTAAAAGGGTATGCTATAAACAATAAAAAAATGGTGTACAAAATTTGTGCACCATTTTTGTTTTGTATTATTTTTTAAAATCTTCTGTTATTTTCTGTGTACTTTCCAAAGCACCACTGATGGTGCCTCTGAACATACACTCGCACATATACGCCAGCTTCTCAGGCGGCAGATCCATGCCATCGTCTATCCACTGCAGCACTCTGGCAACAAAGGCGTTCTGGTAAAATTCCGCTGCAAGATCCCTGGCGTCTGCACTTATCGTCTCGTCCTGCACATACGGATCTATGAGCTCTCTGGCGTACCTGTATATCACCTGTTTCAGATATCCCGCCAGATCGTCACGATTGATGGAGTCATACACATGACGTATCATCCTCCTGTGCTCATAAAGATATTCCAGTCCCTCCAGCAGCAGCTGTCCCAGCTTCTGATCCTCCTGCCTGCATCTTGACACGATATCTTCTGCCTCTGCCACGAAGATCCAGCTGCAAAGATCATATATATCCTGAAAATGATAGTAAAAAGTATTTCTCGTCATGCCGCAGTCGTCAGTTATCTCTTTTATCGTGATCTTCTCAAGGGGCTTCTTTTCAAGAAGTTTCGTGAGTGAAGCTGCGATAGCCTTTTTTGTTAAAGTCGCCATATATATAAAACCGATCCTCTCAATAATCGTCTGAACACTATATGTTTTGATTTTAACATATTTCCGGCAATGTCACTATTGTTTTTTATGATTCCTTACATATATAATGATTTTTTACGGTCATAAGATCGAAAGCGGCTTCACTGCAAATTGGGGTATGGAACTTTGCCTCTGTCCCGTAAATACAGAAGGTGATATCTCCAGAAAAATAAAAACAATTCACAGAAAACTTAAAGACCCCTTGAGATTTTGCCTGCATGATGTTACAATATTGTTGTATAAAAATTAATATACTGTAACTCATAACTTGATTAAAAATAGAAAAGCATGCGAGGCTCGCATGTTTTTCTATTTTTTGATATGTGTCAGAAGAAGGTTTTACATTGATCTTTCGGCGTGGTTTTCATCTTTCGTATGTCACATTCCCGTCCATCATGGTGAATACGACTTCGGCGCCTTTTATTTCATCTTCCGGTATGTCGAACAGGTTCCTGTCCAGGACTATCACATCGGCAAGTTTGCCTGCCTCCAAGGTCCCCAGCTCGTTTTCCCTGCCGTAGACTTTTGCCGAGCCGAGGGTGTTGGCTGTCCGTGCCTCTCTCAGTGTGATGTTTTCGCCGTTGTCTGCGCCGGCCTGGCTCCCATCATAGTTTTTGCGAGTCACCGCTGCACATATACCCGGCAGCTGGTTGTACTTCACTACCGGAAAGTCAGTTCCGAAGGCCATCGTCACGCCTGCATCCAGTATCGACCTGAAGGGCCACTCCCAGCGGCATCTTTCCTCGCCTACCCTTGCCAGCTTCTCATTGTTGTCCAGCGGCAGATGTTCTCCCTGCAGCGAGGCTATGACATCCAGCTCCCTGAACCGCTCCAGGTCTGCCGGATCTATCGTCTCTATGTGCTCGATGGAATTCCTGAGCCCGTGGCGCCCGTTTGCTCTGATGGAGGCTTCGAATGCATCCAGCGCCATCCTGACAGCTGCATCTCCGATACAGTGTATCCTCACCGGCAGTCCTGCTGCATTCCCAGCTATGATGCTGGCTTCAAGACTTTCCCTGGTTGCCAGCGGTACGCCTTCGCCGCAGGTATCCGGGTGATCTGCATAAGGTTCCAGCAGATATCCTGTGTATGTCGAGGTGACCCCGTCCAGGAATCCTTTGAGACCATTGATGCGGAAATACGGAGATGCGAATTCCTTCTGCCATTTCTTTGCTTCTGAAAAGTCCGTATGTCCCATCAGTGCTGTGTACACATGCACTCTGCTGGTGAATTCCCCTGCGTCTGCCATGCTGCCGAATACTTTGTATCTGTCGTGGTAGAAATCCTTGTATTCATCGGCGCTCATCTCGCTGATAGAAGTGACTCCGTATTTTGCAAGACCTTTCATGAAGTGCCTTGTTATATCCCGTATATCCTCCTCAGGAAAATCGTACAGTTTCTCCCAGGCGTATATCATAGCGTCCGGCTCGTATATGATGCCGTTCATCTCACCGTTTTCATAAAGCCCTATGGAACCGCCTTTGAGCTCCATGTCCGGATGGTAGCCCGCCTCTTCCAGCGCTTTGCTGTTGAGCCAGCAGGTATGTGCGTCTGCACAGTTCATATATACCGGCTTGTCGGGGACTATGCGGTCCAGGGACTCTTTCGTCGGAAGCGGTGCATCTCCCCAGTTTGCAGGGAACCATCCGAATCCTCTTATACGTTTTTCATCAGGATGGCTGTCCGCATATTCCTTTATCATCCTGACAGCCTCCTCCTCGGAGGAGGAGCTGGTGATATCCACCATGTG
>CAKQUI010000109.1 GCA_934277495.1 uncultured Clostridia bacterium
CTGCAGAGTGCCATCACACTCTTAGCCCGTTACGCCGGCTTCACGTCTCAGCTACTGAGCAGTACATGATATCGCTGCCTTTCACCTTGCCCTCGGAGGCCCATTTACTGAAACTGCATCTGCCCGGATCTCACCGCCCCGGACTCTCTTGGAGACCGTCCCTCAGTTTTACTTCCTCGTCTTCGGTTTAAGTTATTCAATCTGTTTTATATGCTACCATGGTATTTTTGTTGTGTCAACTATTTTTTTGACATTTATTTGTGTGTATGCCATAAATCATTTTCCGGTCCTGCAGTTTATCTTGGTCAGATATTTGATGCTCCTGTTGCCGTAGGTGTCGTCACAAAATACTGCACGCATCGGACCTGTGCCGCCTTTGGTGAAATACCCAAGTGTTTCTCCGTTCCTGGAATATGCTATGAGCACCCTGTCTGTTTCTTTGCCGTCTGCTGCAGATGAATATCCGTCCCCGGCAGACAGTATGACAGTTTTGTAATCTGTTACGCCTGCGTCGCTGAGAAGCTCATCCAGCATCACGCCAGTGAAGTCTCCTGCCTCGTCTCCCTCCTTGGCAGACTGCAGTTTTACATACTGTGTTTCAGAGTCCAGTTTCATTATCTGCGACAGCGTATATTCTGCCACCACGCTGCCATCCCTGCATATAGTCACCGTCGTTCCGTCAGCAGCATCATAGCTGCGGTTCATCCAAGCGGCTGCCGCCACTATGACGATCAGCACTGCTGCAAGGACAGCGATGAATTCAGGTGATATCTTCAGTCGTCTTTCCATTTATGACTTCCTCCTCCCGATGACATCAGCGACGTTTTGCTGAACAGCTTTATAAGCTGCCATCCGATCAGTCCTCCTGCCAGTCCTGAAAGAGCCGCCATCGCAAGCACAAGGATCAGATATACGCCCGGAGCTCTGAAAAACACGACATTGACGCAGGCTGTACCGATCATATTAGCTGCAATACCTGCCAGCGCACAGCAGCCTGCACAGCAGCATCTGTGTCTCGTAATCAGCAGCAGCAGTTCAACAGCAAGACCCGGACATATATATGTGAAAAGGCTCATTATGCCGTGGGATCCCACAACTCCGGTAAATATCACAAGCAATGCCTGTATAGTGCTTATTATGAAAGCTGTGCCCGGTTTTTTGACTATACCGTAGCCTATGACTATCCACATCATATAAAACCCGCCTGCGAGAGCTCCACTATCTGTTTCGTAGCTATGTCCAGAGCTGCCATAACAGCCATTATCACAAGTTCATAAAGTGTGAATTTCTGAAATAATCTGTTCATCTCAAAGTTCCTGTCCTGTCTGTCATCGTCTTTGCCGCTTATTTATAGCTGAGTTCGATATACTGTATATACGATCCCCAGCCCTGTACGTTATAGTCCTGTGAATCGTTGGTATATGTGTCATAATCTGCCTGTCCGTACACAAGTTTGAACGGAGCCGGATATTCGGAATCTTCATCAGCCTCAACGACAGCTATGACAGGATCGACTTCTTTCTTTTTGTCGGAATCATTATCCTTGAAAGCGTATTTGCCATAAAGCTCATCCACATAATACTCTCTGGTATATCCGTCGCTGCAGACTACTTTCATGCTGGCGCCGTCTGTCTTGAAGCCTGCGTCTTCAAGCAGTGTTTTGAGATCCACGCCTTCGTATTCCTCAAAGAATCTTGCGTTCTGTACTTTTTTGTTCCTGCCGCTGTATGTATTCTTTTCCATGCCAAGCTTTTTAAGATCGTCAGCTGTATATTCCTTCTGCGTGCTGCCGTCGGATATAGTCAGTGTCGTCGCTTCAGGATCAACCTTGTACTCTGAAGCCGCCTTGCCTTCGCTGCCTGCGCTGCTGCCCTTGTCAGTGCTGCTTCCACAGGCTGCAAAGGACATCGCCATGATGATACATAATAATACTGCCAGTAATCTTTTCATTTCCTATTCTCCTATCTTTATTTCTCTGACACTCTTGACCCATTTCGAGACCTGATTCTCCACAACAAGTCTCATAGGTCCGAAACCATTTTCTTTATTGAATCCGGCTGATTTCTCATCAGCTACCAGTGGTGCTCCGTTCATACTGTAGGCTATGATGACATCACGTTTCTCGCCCTGCTGATATTTGCTTTCTATCCCGTTCATGACATCGTTCACATCAAGGGTCGTGCTGTATCCGTCTTTGCCGATGACTGTGATGCTGCCCGGTTTATCCAGTCCGTCTTTAAGGTTTTCATTTATGAGTTCCTTCAGCGCTACGCCCTGGTAAGCATTTATGCCGTTGGATGCTCCGAAGGAGTCCCTTACACTTTTTTTCTTTTCAAGTTCGGCCAGGGTATATTCTCTTATCTTCTTCACGCCGCTTCCTGATATCTTCAGAGTCGTTTCACGGTATTTGTCGAAAGGCGTCTTGTCGTGAGTCCACTGTCCCTGTTTAGCTTTGACTTTTATTTCCGTGATACGGCTCACATCCGATGTCTTTACAGGACCTCCTTTTTCCGGAGTCCTGCCGTTCTCACGTGTTATCAGAATCATCTTGTCCCTGTTCTTTTTCAGCTGTGAATACGTGTATGTTTTTTCCTGCACGCCAGTCACAGTGACTTTGTCGGCGTCCACAGCCACTCCGATCTCCTCAAGCAGTCCCGCCAGAGATATGCCCATCGTATCCGCATCTGTCACCCGGAGGTCAGTATACTGCTCGATCTCGTTCACTGTGAGTTCCGTTTCCTTTTTCAGACCTTTGCCAGTGAACTTTATCTTATATCCGCCGTAAGGATTTTCTGAAAGCTCGTCTTCGCCGGTGAGATCAAGTTCTATCTTTTCAACAGGTTTCGCAGTCGAACTTTCCGTATATCCGTCTGCCTTCGGCAGCAGCGCATATACTCCCTTTTCTGAAGGGCTGCCGTCTTTGCAGTATCCCAGTGCCGGCTTCACATTAGTTATCGTAAGGCCGTCTTTCTCTGTGGTATATCCGCTGTAATCGCCTTTGATGTTGCGGAAATATCCGATGTCTGTTTTCTGCGAGGTACCATCTGCATATGTAAATTTCACGCTTCCCTCTCTCGATGCAAAATCAAGAGACGCTGCAAGGAAACTCCACAGATCCGCACCTTTGTAATAGCTGCTTTTACCGTAGTAATTCTCTGCAGTCTCAGAAAACTCTTCGATATCCCTGTATGTAAAATCCTTTTTATCTATGATCTTCCTGTCCTTGTTTTTTACAGAGACCTTCAGCACTTTCTCATCTGCTGCTGGTCCGCTGTGCCTGTCCGCATGGTCATCACTTCCTATGATGATCTTCCTGACCCATTTGGCATTGTCAGGTGCATTGTATTCATCAGGAAATTTCTGTCCCGCTATAAGCCGCACAGGACCTCCTGTATTCTCGGCTTTTTTGACAAATCCATCTTTTGCAGATACCTCTTCGCCTGGCGTACGGGAGCCTACCGGATCTGTCAGAGGATATCCGTCGCTGCCGAATGCCAGTATCACAGGGACATTTTCTTCCTCCGGCTTGTCGCTTTCCATGCTGTCATATGTATTGTCCGTGCTGTTTCTTATCTCGCCGAGAGACAATACAGTAACGTAACCGTCTGCTGATACGACCTTAACATCGGTCGAATCGCTCATCTTATCGTCCAGTCCTGCATAACACAGCAGTTCGTAAAGCTTTATACCTGTCATCTCATGCTTTGTGAATACCGAACCTCTTGTCAGCATGCTGTATGTGCCTTCATATGACAAAGAGCTGTCTTCTTCCGCAAGCTCCTCCAGTTCACGGACTGAATATATCTTTTCACCGCTCATACCGCTGCCGGTGACTGTAACAGCCGTGAACAGATAATCGCCTGCACCGTAATTATTCTTTTCGTCATAGTTTATATGCAGTGCTTCACTGTTCATACCGCCGCACGATACAAGGGTCAGTACCATCATGACTGATATCAACACTGCAATACAGATCTTTTTCTTCATTTCAACTTCCTTCTCGTATGATAGTATCCGTACGAAATCTATCGATTTTGTTTATGATACCATATTCAGAGTATTTCTGAAGTTGCCAGAACAACTTTATTTTATTTTTTTGTTGTTCCGACAACGTCATTTGTGGCAAAATAGACTATAATGAAGTAACGGATCATCAAAAATATGGAGGAATATGATGTACAGACACTTGTTTCTGGAAGGCCCGATACAGATGGGCAAATCCACACTGCTGCGGCAGCTACTGGCACCGTATAAAGGTCAGATAGGCGGATTTGCCAGCCAGCGTATGCTGAACGATGAGGGCAGGACTATAGGATACAGGATAGGACCTGCAGAAAGTACGTCTCTCACGATACCTTTTTCAGAAGGCAGAGATCTGCCGGGGATATTCCGTGTGATACATGAAGACGGCACATCTGAAAAATTTCCGGAAGCTTTTGACGAATACGGCGTCAGCCTCCTGAAATCATCTGAAGGAAAAAAACTGATACTTCTCGACGAGATAGGCGGTGCTGAGCTTCTGAGCAGCGAGTTCGACAAAGCTCTTTGCAATACCCTTGCAGATAAAACTCCATGTATCGGCGTCATAAAGCTCAATTCGAAAGCCTCGTCCATGTCAAAGACGGCCGGCTACAGCAGCATAGTCACCGAATACAATAACAGGCTGCGGGAAAAGATACTGAATGAATACAGCGGCAGCATCCTGCCTTTCAGACGCAGTGATGATATATTAAAGAAAGAAATAGAGGAATTTTTATGTGGGATTTTTACGACAGAACAATAGCCGAAATACCTGACGGACTCGAAGCATATGTCGATTTCATATATGTGGGACCTGTCTGGACGATGGTGTGCGCAGGCGATTACTGCGGCGTAGCTGTGACAGTCAACGAGCAGGACAGACCCCTGCGTGATTTTTCGCATCTTTACGGCAGACCGCTGAAAGAAATAGCTTACATGTGCAAATCATGGGATTTCATGGAGGCGTCTGTGGGTACTGCTGCACTGAATGCATATATCAACTCAAAGGAACATGTAATACAGGAAAAATGCCTGCCTACGACAAACGGGTTCCATGACTATAAAGAGATTGCCAGCGGTAAAAAAGTGGCGATCATAGGTCATTTCGCCAAACTGGAAAAGTTCCTGACAGACTCGGAAGTCTATGTCCTTGAGCGTAAGCCTGTCCCCGGGGATTATCCGGACTCTGCTTGCGAATATCTGCTGCCTGAGATGGATTTTACGATAATCACAGGCTCTGCTTTCGTCAACAAGACGCTGCCACGTCTGCTGCAGCTAAGCAGGCATGCTGTCGTCCTTGGTCCGAGCACGCCAATGTCCAGAGCTATCCTGGATTTTGGTGCAAAGGAACTCAGCGGGTTCTCACCAAGATCGATGACAAAAGACGACGCCCCGGTCATATGCGGATGCAACACACGGATGTCTTTATATGGAGAACGTGTAAAACTCGTTTAATCCCCAGTATGCTGTATCATATCTGCCGGATCTTTGCAAAAGGTCCGGCTATTTTATTTTCACTGTTATCTCGCACCCATCCTCATATCCGTTGAGAGTCTGTATCACTGATGTCGTGACGCTCCTGACTATGTTTTTCACAAAAGGCACCATTGGCAGTTCTTCTCCGTTTATGAAGACCTTGACATTCTCGCCTTTGAGGATACATTCGGAGATGCTGCCTGTACCGTCGAGTATCCTCTTTGTCAGACCACGGCAGTCTGTACCACATGCAGTGCAGCAGTCTGCACTGTAATTCGGCATCCTCTCCGGCGTCTTTTCTTCGATGAGGTCCACAAGCCTGCCGATATCTGTCGTGGCGTTTATCACAGGAAATCCTCTGTATTCTGTAAGCTCATTCGAGATAACGCCTGATATACCTATTGTCAGATCCTCTATCTGCCTGTCCACCTGCTCGGTAGTGATGCCTGTCGCTATGCTGGGACAGTTGGCTTCTGCATGGCCTTCGATTACCACATAGTCCTGGCTGTAGATATCCAGTATTCGTTCTATATCGACGCGGTGATCGAACATGATATCGGTCTCACTGAGACCTCTTGCTGTCACCGGATGGGCTCCTGCCTGCTTGTGCTTGTATGTATTTGTGCCCTCGGTCTCCATTGTGAATGCTTCGTAGTGGATCTCCTTCACTGAACCTACTGTATAGCCCCTGCGTCTCAGCTCTCTGATAACAGCTTCGACAGTAGTTGTCTTGCCTGTTTTTGTCGTTCCCTGTACTTTTATTACTTTCATTTTATAACTCCTGGAAAAATGCAGCTTTGACGGATGATGCCGGACATATGATAAAGCACCTGCCCGTGAAGATGCTGATGCAGTATACCGGCACTGAGCCGTTCATGATGGCTCCTGCATATGTATTATCACAGTATGCGTGATTCCTGATACTGTTATGTGACCCTCGTATCATCACCCCAGATCACTTGTTTATCATCCGGCACCTGATATATTCCAGTAAAGCATCGCAGCCTTCTGTCACATCATCATATGTCTCATCGAAATTGCCGGTGTACCACGGATCCGCTATTGCCCTGTCCGCACCTGCAAAAGCAAGCAGCATATGTATCTTGTTTTCAGGATCACCGCCTGCGATCCGCTTCATGTTCCTGACATTGGCGTCGTCCATGCCGATAAGAAGATCGAACTCCTCGTAATCTTTCTTCGTCATCTGACGAGCATGCCTCGGCGAAAACGGTATCCCGTTCTCCTGCAGCTTGCGCCTTGTGCCGGGATGCGTATCATTGCCGATCTCCTCCCGGCTGGTCGCCGCCGACTCGATATATACATCGTCACCAAGACCAGCCCGACCAGCCATGTCACGGAAAACGAACTCCGCCATAGGACTGCGGCAGATGTTGCCGTGCCACATATATCTTTTCAGCAATGCTGATATCACCTAACATGTCGATTTCAGTGCAAGCAGCACTGCCTCAACAGT
>CAKQUI010000110.1 GCA_934277495.1 uncultured Clostridia bacterium
GCGATCAGGGAAGCCGATGGATATTCAGCCGGATTTGAGCAGGGTGAAGCTGCCGGATTTGAGAAAGGTGAGGCTGCCGGTATCGAAAAAGAAAAGCTGGCGGTTGCTGAAACCCTCAGAAAAAAGGGGTTCAAAACAGACGATATATGTGATATTACTGGTTTGGCCAAAGATGAAATTGAAAAACTATAGGCTGCTGTCTGCAAGCCGGGGAAAGTCTCAGGGAATGTCAGGTAAAAGGCGTGCTGGCTGAGTTTCTGCAGACACATGGCAGTATCATATCAGCATTGAAGGTTGCCCGAAACCACAGTATCGCACTGCAGCATGCTTGTTCCCTGCAGATCACTTCAGGGCATACTCAAACCCCACCGCATCCGGACATACATAGTATCCGAATGTGGTGGGGTCTTCTGTCTTATCCTTCATGCAGCTTATCACACCACAGGATTACAGGGAAGAGTCATTCCTGCGCTGTATCCTAAAGACTGCCTCAGTTCTCTGGATCTGCCTCCTGAGATCCTGCACGATACCTGCTGCTGCAGGTACCTCTGCCTTACCTCGCTCGCAGTTTGTCACACCACAGGAACGTCACAGGGGAGAGTCGTCCCTGTGGTGTATCCGAAATATTCTCAGTTCATTGAGACCGCAGTATTATGCCCTGTGCGGTGTCTGCTGCTGTATCACTTCACTAACTGTATCATACAGATACATTGTCATATTGTTCCTGCAGCCTATCGTACTGCCACTGCTTTATGCAGGTTCTATTTATCTTTTACTATAACATAGTAAGGTGCATTCTGTACCGTCTTTCCGTCAGCGTCCTTCACTTCGAAAACGAGACGGTATGTTCCCGGTGATGCGGTTCCGCTGAGTCTGAGCTTTCCGGTATCTGTCCTGCTGCGGTCGTATGTTCCGACGCCGTTTTGCAGGTCGAACAAACCGGCTACTGATGAAAGCAGGTCCGTTACTCTCTGACCTCCTGTCAGTCCCGAATACGGAGTCACTGTCACTGAACCGCCTTCCGGTATATCATTGACTCTGAAAGTCATATCCTGTCCTTTGCTCCATTCTGCTGCAGTCGCTACCCTGTCGCCTGTTATCTTCAGCGCAGGTCTCACAGTCCTTGATTTTGTAAGACTGAAGGACTGTGCCGTACCGACTTTATCTCCTGCCATCGGAGCTGATGACACGTCTGAATCCACAAGATACAGACTTCCTGTAAAATCATAAGAGGCTGCTGCATCAGGCATCATATCCGATCCCATTGAGAGTGATTTTTCGCCGGATTGTATCGTGCCTACCGGTATAATGAAGTTTCCGCTGAGGTTCCTGTCGATCCTGTCACTTCCGACTTTAAGATACGCATCCGCAGGCAGACTGCTCTTCGGCGTCACCACAATGGCAAGCGTTTTTCCTTCAATGTAGCTGTCGTTGGTCGAGGTCTGCGTCACGGTATAGCCTGCAGTCGCTTTCATCCCGCTGCTGCTTATGGAAATGGCGTAAGTCGTTTCTTTCGCCAGACTCACCGGCAGACTTGAAAAGACTTTTTCGGCTTTGTTCTCATCCGTGCCGCAGAAGTCCAGTTTATACGTTCCAACTGCAGCGTCTGCATTTCCAAAATCAACTACGAACATATATTTAAGAGTTTTTCCCTCTGTTGCTGACGTATCGTATGTATAGCTGTCGCTGCCGCTCATGTGCCTGAATGATTTCAGATCAACGCTGCCGCTGCTGCCGTCTGCAGTATAATACCAGTAGCTGCCCACGGCGTTGCTGTCTGAGATCTCCATCATCGTCACTGTCGCACCTTTCGGCAGTTTCACCGCTGCATTACTGCTGTCTTTGAAAGATATATACTGTGCCGAGTAATTGCCCGGTACGAAATTCTTTATGACATACAGTGCTGTAAAGGCGGAGTTCCTGCTTATCGTACAGCTGCTTTCTACATTCGGAACGATGAAATTCTCTCCCGGCGCCAGCCCTGAATCCTTGGCATCTGCAGCCGCTACCTTACGCACCAGCTGTATCCTGCAGACTATATCCACATAGTCGTTGCCAAGAGTCACGTCCACATACCTTGGCGTGGTAACATCTGTAAGCGCCTTGGAGAATGTTACGTTCGCCTGAAGCGTTATACCCTTTCCTGCATCTATATCCCAGCTTTTTTCGGTGCCTGATTCCTGCAGCACTGTTGAGCCTGAGTCTATATTGTTTATATTGAAAGCAACTCTGAACTGGCTGTTGGCTGCAGATCCGGTCAGCTTGTCAGGTGATGACGTTATAAGCTGCGTACCTGTTGATGCTGTCACTTTCTTTATGGAAAGAGTCTGCTTCTTTGCAAAACTCTGTCCCATTGCTTTGGCAACATCGATAGTATTGCTGGCCGCTGCGGTGTCCAGTACTGCTTCTATCTGCTGAGACGTCATATCATTTATGTATCTGACTGTAACATCGTTCCTGCCGCTTGGATATGTATTTGTTGTGGAAACATTGTTTCTCGTATATGTATACCTGCCGAAAGAACGCCACTCTACCTGGCTGCCAGCCATGCTTTTGAAATCCTTCGCTGAATCATCGTACTTCATCGATGCAGTGAAACTGAAAGTATCACCTATATCGACATAATCCTCTCCAACGGTGGCTATTTTCACAGCAGTGACCTTGGAATAATCCGAAACACTTTCCTCCCAGTTGACGCTGTCGCCTCGGATGTTCGAGGACGTCAGCCCCGCATCAGTAGTATAGTAGACTTTGAAAGGATTACGTTCCGTGCCTGTAGTCACATGTGTTATATCCAGCTCATCCTGCAGAAGCAGACCGAATTCGTTTTTCGCTACCAGCGCATCCGCATCTATTGTGGATGATTTCATTACTACAGGGATATAATATTCGAAATCGTCTGCGACGCCGCCGGCAGAACTTGTGACAGACACCTCGTATTCCACCTGGGTATCCGGATCTGAGATCGTAACAGACGTCCCCTTGCTGCTGCCTTCTGAGGTCTTCAGTGAAGTCTCCACATCGAGCTTGGCTTCTGCTCTGGCGATGTTCAGCTTGGTGGTTATGCTGCTGTTGTACACGTTCATACCAAGACCTGTGGTCTCGCCGTTTGACTCAAGATACTTTCCTAAAGAAGACAGTGAAGCACTGGAAAGCTTCGTCAGATCCGATGAATTGTTGTATGTGCTATTCTTCGAGTCAGCCGCATTCCAGCTTATGGACTGGCCTTTCGCCCTTATAACCACACAGTTCTTGAACTCCCACGCCACGCCCTGCATCTTCTCATCGGTAGCAAGCTGTACATCGATGCTCAGTGAAGTATTGTTTGCTGCATTGACATTCGGAGCCTCTATCATCCACCAGCTGCCTGACTTGCCGTCCACTGTACATGAAGCACCGTCCAGTTTCTGCACCTGTGTCACAGGAACTTTACGGGAATTACCTACGAGAACAGTGACCTGCTCTGTTCCCGGTATACTCACGCCGTCAGGAAGGCATACATAAAAGATGCCGTCACGTAGTACATGGTATCCGTTTACCAGATGGTTTCCGTTGAACTGATATTCTTCCGTCGATACAGATCCTCCAAATTTCAGGTTTATACTATTTCCAGCAGTTATGGATGCTGAATCTGCACCACCTATACTTATCCCACCGAGACCATATCCTATATAGTCCTGATCAGAGATCTTGCTCTTTTCTGTCGAGAAAAGTTCAGTCTTGCCGTCAGCTGTGATTGCAGATGACCCATCTGCTGACTTTATCGTCATCTTCGCAGCTGCATATTCCCCAATTTTACCTTCTATATATCCGAAGAACAGCCCTAAGTCTGTTACCCTGTTCCTATACAGGTGTGCTGTTTCTTCATGGTACTTGCGTCCCTTCTGCAGAGATGTACTGTAGCTGAGACTCTTTATATAATATGTGCTGTCTGCACCACAGTCTTTACGAAGATCAGAAGCATAACAGTAAAACGAATTTGCGTTGCTGTAATGCAAAGTCCCTGACTTTTCTTCTTTTTTATCATTCATAAGCGTGTAGCTGACATCTGTACCGGAAGAATTGCCGTAGACAGGCAGATTCACCTGGGTGACATAATATACAGCATCACAGCCTTCTTCTGTACTGAAGTCGAAGCTGACATCCAGCTTCGGTGAATCCAGCGCTCCGTCGTTATGCACATCGAAAAATCCAAGTGTACCTGCGATACCGCTTTCCTTGGTTATACCCTGGTAGATCTCTCTCTTTGCGATCTGGCTCTCAGATGGGGCTTCAGCAGAAGAAACCATGCTCACATCCACTTTGTCAGGAATATAGTATGCAAATCTTGACGGCGCGAAGGAAGATCTCAATGTACTGTCTACCCCCGTATAACATTTCTGTTCGGTTATCTCCCAGTTGCTGCCTTCAACTTTCAGTTTGCCGTCAGGAACATCAATACCCGTGAGCTCATCCGGCCATGAGAACACAGGCGTATAGAAAAGACGAGTGTGAGATCCAAGATAAATATCCTTGAAAGAATATGTCAGTGTATGAGCATCCGCATCGTATACTACATTTCCGGACATCCTGTAGCCGGTCTGGTTGCCCTGCTTGTTCGTTGTCAGAACACTATCACTGCTAGAAAAATCCAGATAATGTTTCTGTCCGTCTATAGTTATATACGGACAGTGATATACGACTTTCAGACTCTTGTATACCTGATATGCCTGGCCTGCTGTACCACAGGAATATGCGATGGTATCGGACTTGCCCAGAGTGACATCCTGCTCATTTACACCGTTATCCCCGGAATATCCTTTTGTGGACATCGTGTTTTTCAGACCGCCACCTGACAAACTGCCGGAGGATATCGACACTGAATCAACTCCAAGGCTGCTGATGGAAGTCTTATCATTACCAGCTATCGTACCGTCAAGGGATGTAGAGTTGTCCACACTGATCAGTTCTATCTGCAGTGCATCAGATATCGTCTGTGCTCCGCCATTGTATCCAACCAGCGTCTGATTATAGCTGATACCGATATCCGGGATAGTTATGGTTTCAACAGAGGGATTGAGCTCCATACGTATCTCACCGCTGTACTTGCTGAATCCACTAAGATCTGCCTGACCTCCACCGCTGGTGTATACCTTCGGCACAGTGTTCTGCACCATATATACTTTTTCCAGGCCGTTTATATCCGAAGCGTCGGGAAGTCCGTTGAAATACAAAGTGTCCGGCACTTTCATGCTCAGGACATATTTTTTACTGCTGTCAACTGCAACAGATGTGTTCCTGTTTACGACTATCTCGGCAGTCTTCGATTTACCGCCTGACCAGGATGCAGTAAAAGTGTTGCCTCCATCAGCTTTCAGCTTCGTACCGTCAAAAGACGCCTCCATGCTGAAAGGCTGGCTGGCAGAGTCGTCTGCCAGAGCCCCCGGGATCGCTATGACTGCAGATATCATACATGCAGCGAAAAGCAGTATGAAAATGCTTTTTTTGTATTTTTTCCAGAACTTCATTTTGCTTCCCCAATCGTTCATTATTTCTTTGCTGCTGTTATACTGTCTGACTTGCTGTAGTCCTTAGTTATATCTTCCTTGAAGAAACGATATGTATAAGAACTGTACGCCTTGACAGCAACAGTCGTACTTCCTGCGGTATAACTGCCATTCTGCAGTGTCTTCACCGCAGAAAAAGCTTCCTGTGTGCTGTCCGGGATAAGACCTTTATCCCAGTCCAGTTTCACATCACCGCTGTAATTTTTTGATGAAACGGTAAGCAGGACATATGCACTGCCGGCACTGTCACTGATGCTGTAGTCTATATCACTGCTTTCTGCAGGTATCGTGAAACTGCCTTTGAGAGTCTTTGAAAAAGGCCTGTCTGCAGTAGCTGTAAGCTCGTATGTGCCTGCTGTCAGGCCGTCTGCAGTTACAGAAGATGTACTTCCGCTATCATCGGTCCTGACTATACTTCCTGTCTTTGTCTGCAGAACACCGTCCGAACCCTGTTTTTTCACAGTGAAGGTGTATGATATATCCGCACCGGACCATCTGAGAGAGTCCTCATAGTTGCGAAGCTCCACTGTGATACTGTCTGTACCGGAGCGCAGTGTATAGCTGCTGCCCTTTTCACTAAGAAGATCACTGGTGAAATACATCTCATTTGAAGCTACAGACGTCGAGCTTGTTTTCTGAGCTATATATTTTGCAAAAACAACTGCCGCTGCTGCGATAAGCACTATCACTGCTATCGTCAGCACCGGATGCTTTTTTATGATCTGTATCCTGCCTGTACTGTCGTCTCTTTGAAACATCATGCCGCTCTCCTAATCCATCTGCTCAACATTGATATCGATATCAACATAATCCGGCACTCCTGAAAATCCGATATCTTTCCTGTTTTCCGGCCATGATATGACCAGCTCGTATCTATGCGTTTCCGCTGCCGACGCCTTGAAAGACATACTGTCGTCTGTGAACACATGACTTGCTGTATCGGTTTCTGAAAAACTTCCAGCTGTGCTGCCGTCCTTTTTCAATGTATATTCCAGCGGCAGATTGCCGGATGTCTTCACTTCTATCTGATACTTCTGTGCCACCTCGCTGGTCCTGCTGTCTGATGCGTTGGATAGCTCCACAGCGTATGTCGCACTGCTTCCCGGAACAAGCTTTTCAAGGATAGATGCCGGAACAGTTATGCTTTCATCGTGTCCGAACACTGCCACCCGTGCGTCGTCGCTGCTGCCGGTTTCTGCTTTGTAGCCTGCTATCAGGCTGCGTATGCACATGA
>CAKQUI010000111.1 GCA_934277495.1 uncultured Clostridia bacterium
GCAACATTCAGCTCCTTCACAGAAGCACCTGTAACAGTGAAGTTCTGATGTGAGATGAAAGACCACAGCAGATAAGATATAGTATACAAAGATACCGCAGACTGTCATAGAAGGCAGCTGCGGTTTTTCATTGTGCACATGTCAGGATGTATTGCAGACAGATTGACTGCAATAAGTTTGCAGGGCAACTTTTTTTGAGAAAAAATTTGTCAGAATATAAAAACTTGTAACACAGACTACTTATTAGATCTGGTTTTTATATGTAAAATCAAATCAGGATAAAAAATCATGATTTATTGCAATCAGATCGAAAAGGAGGAACAAGTATGACATTACCTGCATTTGATTATGTCAGAGCCGGAAGTCTGAAAGAGGCTTCAGAGCTTGCTTCAGAGAAAGGCAGCAAAGCAATACTGATGGCAGGCGGCACAGACGTGATACTGCTTATGAAAGCAAAAGCTGTGCCTGCAGATACTGTGATCGATATAAAGGAGATATCAGATCTTGACAGTATAGTGTTTTCGGAAGGGGAAGGCATGAGGATAGGCGCTCTTGCAAAACTCTTTGATATACAGACATCTGATATCGTCAGAGAAAAAATGCCGGCACTGGCAGACGCGGCACATTACGTGGCATCTGCACAGATAAGAAGAAAGGGCACGATGGCTGGAAACATCTGCAATGCCTCACCTTCTGCCGACACAGCTTCGATTTTACTCGCTATGGACGCAAAAGTAAAGGTCTATAACAATGAAAATGAAAAAGAGATCCCAATAGGTGATTTTTTCAAAGGAGTCAAGAAGACCTGTCTTGAAAAAGGGGATATCGTTACAGAGATCTTCGTGCCGGAGCTGAAAAAAGGCGAAGGATCGGCATACTTCAAACATTCGGTAAGAAAAGCCATGGATCTGGCGATCGTAGGAGTCGCTGCATGGGTGAAGATGGACGGAAACAGAGTAGCAGACTGCAGGATAGCGATGGGCGGAGTCGGTACTACTCCGCTGAGAGCAAACAGCGCAGAAAAGATACTGAAGGGCAGTGTGCTCACCGATGATCTGCTGGAAAAGGCAGCTGTGGCAGCCTCGGAAGAGTGTTCGCCGATATCCGATGTGCGTGCATCTGCCGAATACAGGAAAGACATGATACGTGTATACACTAAGAGAGCAGTGAAAAAAGCTGTGGAGACTATGGCATAGGAAGGAGGAAGTGCTGTGAAAAGAGTTATAAGTTTCAGGTTGAACGGAGAACAGGTGGACGAATACGTTCAGGATAACATCACTATGGTGGACTTTCTCCGCAAGCAGATGCATCTGACAGGAACGAAGAGAGGCTGCGAAGAAGGAGAATGCGGCGCATGTACGATACTTCTGGATGGAAGAGCTGTGGACTCATGCATGATGCTGGCGGTCGAAGCAGATGGCCACGACGTAGTTACTATAGAAGGGGTAAAACAGGGAGATGTACTGCATCCGGTACAGAAGGAATTCATGGAAAAATGGGCGCTGCAGTGCGGCTTCTGCACTCCGGGAATGATAATGTCAGCGATATCACTGCTGCATGAAAATCCAAGCCCTACAGAGCAGGAAATCAGAGACGGTATAGCAGGAAATCTCTGCAGATGTACAGGCTATGCCAAGATAGTAGAGGCTATAGATGCAGCAGCGAAAGCACTGGCAAAGGAGGTGGCTGAGTAATGGCAATGAAGGGAAAGGAATATTACGCTGAGATCGAGAGCGTATACAAGAAACCTGAAGACTATAAGCTGGCAGGGCAGGGCAACGCGTATGTGCGTGTAGATGCAGAAGCTAAGGTAACAGGAACTGCCGTATATACAGATGATGTGTATCTGCCGGATACATGGTACTGCAAGCTTGTACACAGTCCGTACGCTCATGCCAGGATAAAGAGTATCGATTTCACAGAAGCTCTCAAGGTGCCGGGTGTAAAAGCCACACTTACAGGTGCGGACTTTCCGGAAGGACATAATCTGGGGAATCCTGAAGCATTCAAGGAACTTGCGGACAAAGAGCCCCTGTGCCGCAGCAAGGTACGTATGGTAGGCGATGAAGTGGCAGCAGTGTGCGCGACTACGGAAGAAGCAGCAGAAGAGGCTGCAGCACTTGTCAAGGTGGAATACGAACCTCTGCCGGTAGTGCTGGATCCTTTCGATGCAATGGCAGTAGATGCAGAGCCGATACATTATCCGGCAGACCAGGAAGGTACAGCAAACAACCTGTCTATCTTTACTGTTATGAAAGCGGGAGATCCTGACAGGATGTTCGAAGAGGCTGATTACACTGACAAGCGGTACTACCAGACCCAGGAAATGGTGCACGCAGCCATCGAGCCTCACGGTGCTATCGCCAAATACGAGAATGGTGAATGGACTATCTGGACGACGACTCAGGGAGCATATGTATCCCGTTACTGGATCGCATGGGGACTCGGAGTTCCTGAATCAAAGGTAAGGCTTATCAAGCCGATGCTGGGAGGCGGATTCGGAGGGAAGCTGGATGTATTCGCACATGAACTCTGCCCTTGTAAATTTGCACAGATGACAGGCCATCCTGTAAAATGCATACTCAAGAGAGATGAAGTGTTCAAATGCACGAGAACGAGACATCCTATAGCATTCCAGATAGAAAGTGCATTCACAAAGGAAGGCAAGATGCTGGCAAAGAGATGCAGGCATATACTCGATGGCGGAGCCTACGGCGGATCAGGTATAGCAGCAAACACACTTTCCCTGATATGTGCGACATTCCCATACAAGGTGGAAAACATAGACATGATAGCCAGAAGACCGTATACGAACCATCCTGCATCAGGTGCCATGAGAGGATATTCAGCGTGTCAGGTCCACTTTGCGCATGAAATACATATGGACGAGGTCGCAAACAAACTGGGAATAGACCCTGTGAAACTCAGACGCATGAATGAGATCACTCCATATTACACAGGTCCGACAGGGCTTGAATTCACATCGTGCCGTTTCGAGGAATGTATGACGGCATGTGCTGACTATATCGACTGGGAACACAGAGACAGATATCCTGTGGGAAGTGGTGAAGCTATCGGATTTTCGGGTTCGGGATTCATGTCAGGAACAGGCTTCCCTGTTCTCGTGACACCTCATTACTGCTCGGCAGCAACTATGGTCAGACTCAACAGAGAAGGTTATGCAGTCGTGTTCTCCGGTGCAAATGATATAGGCCAGGGCTGTGACACGGTAATGACGATGATAGTTGCCGAAGAACTGGGACTGGATATGGATGAAGTCAAGCTGATACAGTCAGATACGACAGCAACTCCGTGGGATGCAGGTTCATTCGGCTCCCGTGTAACCTTCCTGGGAGGAAACGCATGCCGTCATGCTGTAGGCGATGCCAAGCTGAAGCTGCTTACTCACTGGGCGGAGGAATGGGGATGCAAGCCTCAGGATATAAAGATGGCTGATCACAGAGTCTTCCTGCCAGGGGATGAAGACAAGAACATCTCGTACAACGAGGCATGCTTCGGATATGAAGAAAAGAACTTCGGAAGATGCGTTGCCGGCGTAGGCGCATTTGCTCATGAAGGGGACAAAGACATATATGTGAAGAACGTAGGAAACTATGCAACAGCATACTCATTCTCGGCTTCTGCAGCAAAGGTCAAAGTGGACATGGAGACAGGTGCCGTGGAGCTTCAGGACTTTGTTTTCGGCCACGATTGCGGAAGGCCGCTGAACATAAGGGCTGTTGAAGGCCAGATCGAGGGTTCGGTACTGCTTGGCCTTGGATTCACATGCTTTGAAGAATGTGTATATGACAAGGACGGCAGACCTCTGAATCCGTCCTTCAGAGACTACAGGTTCCCGACAGCCCTGGATATGCCGGCTATCAAGACGATAATATGCAGTGAAGAGGATCCGGACGGACCTATGGGTGCGAAGGAAGCAGGCGAAGGTTCGACAGCACCTGTCGGTTCAGCTATCGGTAATGCTATAAACTATGCGACAGGACTCACATTCAAGGAACTGCCGATAACTCCGGAAAAACTCTGGCGGGCTCTCAGAGAGCATGAGAGAACAGGCAGAACAGAATTCGGTGCAGAGGATCTGCCGGCAAAATTCGATGCAATGCCTCCTCTCCCTGAGCGTTACGATGTTTAAAAATACAGGTAAGTACAGCTGATCAGCATATTCAGCATCTGACGGAAGGGACAGGAAAAGCCGTATACAGCTTTCGAAGCTGTATACGGCATACTTAATGGAGGATATCAGGATATATGGTACACGAATATATGAGACAGAGAGAAGATCTCGTTAAACAGATCCGCGAGTGCATGCCGCTGATCGAAACAGAAAGAGCAGTCTACATAAGAGCTGAATACGGCAGGCTGCAGTCCATAATAGGTACAGGATACTGGGATAAAGAGGCGGGAAGATCGGAGATCTTCCACGGCAGGACAGGTGACGATCTGGCACTTATAGATGACAGACCGAAGGATCCGTACGATATAACAGTTGAGGAACTTGAGTGGATCACAAGACAGTATAAACACATAGAAAGATGCGGAACAGACACATATCTCAATTTTTTCAATATGATGCCTGAGGACAGGGAACGTATAAGACTCATTGCAGGTATGTGGAGAAAACTTACACATGAGGAACTTTGTACAGAACAGGAAGTAAGGGCACTGAGAGAGGGTCATGACAGCTTTACAGAACGGAAACTCAGCGACCCGGTAAAGGTAATAAGATAGATATACCGGAAACAAAGAACGGCAGGAGGAAGATCATGAGGATAGAGAAAAAAGATATAAGCAGCTGTATACTTGATGTGACGATATCAGCAGGGAAAAATGAATTCGACGATGCACGCAGGAAAGCATATATAGAGACCACAGACAGGTATGCAGTACCGGGTAAAGCTGCGGGTATGGCAGATGTCGATGAGCTGGAAAGGCTGTATGGCCCGGCTGTACTCTATGATGAAGCCCTGGAGAAGATCGTACCTGAGCTGTTCGGGAGGTTTCTGGATGATGAGTGTATACGTATCACAGGAAAACCTGAAATGTATGATATGCAGTTTGAAAACGGCGGTGCCACTTTCAGTATAAGGGCATACATGTATCCGGATATAGTGCTCGGTGAATACCGGGATATATGTGTGCCTTTCAGGCGAAGCGGAGAACAGGAGCAGTTCGAGAAAGCTGTGCTGCAGAAAGCCTGTGAGAATATGAAAGGCGAGATACCGCCGCATATGATAGAACAGCAGCTGGATGCGATCATTGCAAGGGAAAAAATGAATATTGCAGGTGAAGCGATATATCATCTGCTTGCAGATGCACTGGCGATACTGAAGGAAGCATATAACGCCGCAGGTGCTGCAAGACCGCTTGTACAGGTAAGGCGGGAAGCTATGGACCTGATGCTGCAGACTGTTTCAGAAGAGCATGCCGGTGACTGGCAGTCGTTTTTCAGAGATGAGATAACTGTGATGGCAGAAAGATATCATGTACTTCCTGAAAATTTCGGACAGCAGCTGGATAATATCATAGACGGCAGGATGAAGAACAAGTCCGTGATGAAGCATGATGACCTGATAGACGAGGTCTTCAGTGCTTATCTGGGATCGCTGGAGCTTACTGAGGAGCAGTGGAAAAACCAGAGACAGATCCAGGCTGCAAAGGAGGTATGTCTTGATCTCATGCTGGATGCAGTTGCAGAAAAAGAAAAGCTTGGTATCACGGATGATGAAATCAGGCAGGCCGTGGAGGGTATAGCAGCACAATGCGGCGTCGAGCCAGAAGAAGCTGAAGCGGAACTTGACAGGAAAGCCCTGGAATGGAAGCTCCTCCGGGATAAAGCAGCTGCTCTCGTGCTCGACAGTGCGAAGACCGATGAAGAGCTGCGCAGCAGACTTGAAGCAGAAAGAGCTGCGGAGACAGTAAATCATTCCTGACCTGACACAGTGGCCATATATGCTTCGAGATCCTTCATGCTATGTATGATGAAATGTCCGCCGCTGCTGCTTACAAGGCTCAATTCCCTGAGTTCTTTCAGTTTTCGGGTGACAGTGATCCTGTTCATACCCAGTATATCAGCCATCATCTGCTGGCTGAGTTTCTCATTTATGGTAACGCTTCCATCGTCAGAAGGTTTGCCGTACTGCATAGCATATATCACGAGCAGGCGGCAGATCTTCCAGGAAGCACTCTGCTGTGGACCGAACCTGAGGTGCTCCATGGATGAAAGGAATTTGACAGAAAGTGATTCGCATATATCCATCACGATATCTATGTCTTTCTTGAACGCCCTGATCAGATCACACCGATCGATCCGGATAAGTTCCGACTCCTCTATAGCTCTGAAGAGTATTGGGCAGGGACGGCTGTATATGACACATTCCTCAAGGAAAATCGAACCCGGAAGCATGATGTTGTATATACGCTGCTCGCCGGAATATGAAAGCTCGTAGCACGCGATACGACCTGATTTCACAAGGTAGCAGTGATCTGGTACGGTTTCGGAGCAGTCTATCTCATATCCTGCAGAAATCGTTACAGGTGATCCCAGCTTTTCGAGCCTGGACGGATCACGGGGTGCATACATCAGATGGTATGGCAGATCGCGGCAGTCGTTGTTATCGTTGAATTTCATATGATACCTCCGGCATACGGAACGGCCGGTGAAAATGCAGCCGAGTCCTTTATGATTAAGATTATACATAACGATATGATTTTTTGCAAAGGTCAGAGA
>CAKQUI010000112.1 GCA_934277495.1 uncultured Clostridia bacterium
GAAAACAGTTCCTCAGGCACCGTCAACAACTATTATAGCCTGTTGAAATAGAAAATCAACAGTTTTTACAAAAAAATACGCAAAATTTGTGAATGACGACAAAGAATTTTTAAAAAAATAGTTTCTGAAAACAGTTTTATAGATAAAAATGTAAAAAGAGTAAAAATAAGCAATAACATATCAGGCGGAGTCGGCAGTTCCTGTCGGCCGGAAGCACAAAAAAGGAGAACGTCTTAATGACGTTCTCCTTAGCCCGTTTGCGTTTATCTGAAGCGTCTGATTACGCCTGCGCCGGTAAGGCTTGCACCTGAGAGGAGCAGCAGTGCGATCCACAGCGTCAAAGAGCTGTCATCATTTGTCTGAGGTGACTTTGCCTTTGTGGTCGTTGTCCTGGCTGCATCGGTGCTGGCAGTCTTGGTCTGATCCTTCTTTCCGGCAGCTGGTTTCGTGTTGTCATTGGAAGGATCCGGACTTGCTGGATCAGGCTTTTCCAGCTCCAGTTTAGCCAGTATCTCTGTTTTCGTTGTGTGGCAGTTCTGGCAGGTGTAGGTCATCTCGCCTTCATGGTCAACGGTCGGTGCCGCAGTCACTGTACCTTCGTCCCAGAGGTGACCGGTGGCAGTTCCCTCCGCTGCAGCTGTGTCCTTCGCCTGTCCGCAGGAATCGCAGGTCGCAGTTTTGGTTCCGTCTTCCGTGCAGGTTGCATTGTTATCGTAAACATAATTTGTAAATTTGTGCGGCAGCGGACTTCCGGATTCAAAGGTTTCCGTTCCTGGCGCTCCGCATTTGCAGGATTTATAATAGGTCGCTGCAGAAGTGCAGGATGCAGATCTTTCAAGATAAATATCCTTCACAACAGATTCTGTGTATGCATGCACATGAGGCGTTTTTGCGATCTCTTCTGTACGGGTAGTGCTGCAAACGGTGCATGTAAAGGTTTTTATGCCGGTTTCCTCTTCGGTAGGCTTTTTTGTAACGACGCCGCTGTCCCACTGATGACCCTTTGCCGAGCCTGGATCTGCAATCGTATGCTTGTCGCTGCAGACAGTACAGGTCGCAGTTTTAGTTCCGTCCTCTGTGCAGGTTGCATCGTTGTTGGATACATAGTCGGAATACTGGTGTCCGGCAGCCAGGATGACTTCTGTTTTCGTTTCATCGCAGCCATCATTGGTGCAGCGATACTGCTGCTGTCCGTTTTCTGTACAGGTCGCATCCTTGATGACCTTGTCCTTCGTCCAATCGTGTCCGGGAGCTGTGCCTGTGTTTGCAAAAGTTTCTGTGCCTTTTTCCCCGCAGTAGCAGCAGGAGTAGAAGTAAGTCGCATCTTCTGTGCATGTTGCCTTTGAGTGCAGGTATTTTTCTTCAGTGATTTTTTTCGTAAAGGCATGGCCGGTAGCTTTTTCATTGATCTGGGTATCGGTGCTCTTGCAGTAAATGCAGGTCCTGGTCAGAGTTCCGTCTTCTGTGCATGTCGCCTTGGTAGTCGTGGCAGGGATCTGGGTATAGTCGTATTTGCAGACGTGTGTCAGGTTGATGTCGACCTGTGTCACTGTACCGCTGATTTTACCACGATATGTAAGAAGTCCGCTGCTTGCCGTGTCATAAAGATCCAGTTCGACCGGTGTCGCTGTTCCGGAACTGGTTATCGTAGCAACAACGCTGTTCACTTCAGCACCGTTCTGGGGTGTGAGTTTCACACGTAAATAAGTACTGTATCCCGTAGATGAAATCGACACATAGCCTGATGAAAATCTGGCAGCCTCCGACGCTTTTGCTGTTCCGTCGTCTGGAATGTCATTAAGATGGATCTTCACAGTAGTTGTATAGGATGCTCCTGATACCGCTGGTGTTGCCGACGCATTCGCTGTCTTCGCCGATGCACTCCCCGGGATCAGAAACACCATCAGTATGGCGGACAAAAGCAATGTCCTGAATATCGTTTTTCTCATAAAGTTTGTTTCTCCTTTCTTCTCTTCGCAGAAAACATTTGTACGAAGTTATGTTTCCTGTATCCCCGTTTCAATAGTTCACGCAGATCTGGTTATAGCGTGCTAACTCGAAATCCAGAAAAAAAGGCTTCCCAATGAAGCCTCATGTTCATTATTCCGGCTGGTGCCGCTCGGGATAACGTTAGCGAGTTCTAACCGGATATGTGATATTATATACAAAAATGATGTAATAAACAACAATAAAGTTATATTTGGGATATTTTAACATATGTTGTTTCGATGCTCAGCAGAACAAAAGTGGCTTCGCCACCTGTTATTGTATGGAACTTTTGTTGAAGCTCCGGAAATACCTCCGAAGGAGATATTTCCCATGTTATAAAAAAACTGCAGCACAGACAAAGCAAGAGTCTGTGCCGCAGCAGTCAGATACCGGTTTTGATGCGGGTCTTCATTTGTTGAATACGATAATGTCTGCACAGATCTGTGCTATCTCCTCCATGCACTGCAGCTGGTTCGTGGTACATTCGCTGAGGGTGGTGAGGATATCGTTGTTGATGCGTGTTCGCTTTTCCTCCTCGGCAATTTCCTGATCTTCGCCCTCCAGGATATATTCTGCACTGACGCCAAGCGCCTGCTTGAGTCTCAGCAGTGTGCCGACAGATATCCCACGGCTGCCGTATTCCATTTCAGCTAAAGATTTGTCTGTTACCGATATGCGTCTGGCAAGCTCTTCCCTCGATACATGTATCTGTTCTCTGCGTTTCCTTATATTGGAGCCGATGAGACTGTTGTCCGGATCTTTTAGTGTGAACTCCTTCATGACCTGTCCTTTCTTTGCATAGGGTTTGTGATATGGTTTAAATCTATACAAAAGATGTGGAAGGCTTCACTGCTGGCAAGTGGTTGGATATGAACTGAAAGGGAAAATCAGACAGCGTGCATGATGCTGCCGCAGCCGGGAAGGGATCGATGCAGTTCTGCGTGAAGACACATTGCAAAAAAGCTGTTGACATGGATAATGCAAAACAATATAATGGAATTCAGTAGGATAAATAAAGATGCGATGAACGGAATAAGTTCAGTGGAACTATCACAGAGAGCAGTCGGCCGGTGCGAGACTGTATACGAAACTGAATGTCTCACCCGGGAGCAGAAGACCTTTAAGTGGATATGTGATCCTGCCGTCAGGCAGCGGCATCAGGCATACAGCAAGCAGTATCAGCAGCCGAAACAGCATATCAATAAGAGTGGTACCGCGGAAGCTTATGCCTTCGTCTCTTAGTCTGAGATGAAGGCTTTTTTTCATAACGCAGGAAATATCTCATTCGGGGATATTTCCGGAGTTTCAACGCTCACTGTGCTCGCTCCTACGGCTTCGCCTACGCTGTCCGTTTTTCCAAGCGGATCGCTGATGGCTCTCCGGGAAAAAAGGCAAGAAAGTACATTAAATGCATTGCTGTGCAGCAGCAATATGTGTGCGAAGGGAGCTTTGCTGACGTCTTGCACACTTTCTATATAACAGATACAGTAATCAGGAGGAATGAACGGATCATGAAAAATTATCAGAAATACCAGGTGGGATATTTCCCGCCGTCAGCCGGATACACCAGCTGGGTGAACAGGGATCACATCGAGAAGGCGCCTGCATGGTGCAGCGTGGACCTCAGAGACGGTAACCAGGCCCTCATAGTTCCAATGAGCCTTGAAGAAAAGGTGGAATTTTTCAAATACCTGGTAAAGATCGGTTTCAAGGAGATCGAAGTCGGATTCCCGGCAGCTTCGGAGACTGAGTATCAGTTCCTTAGAAAACTCATCGACGACGGTCTGATCCCGGACGATGTGACAGTCCAGGTACTGACCCAGTCCAGAAAACATATAATAAAGAAGACTTTTGATTCGCTCAAGGGCGTGAAGAACGCAGTGGTGCATCTTTACAACTCGACTTCCCTGGCTCAGCGTGAGCAGGTATTCAAAAAGGAAAGGTCTGAGATCATAAAGATCGCAACGGATGGAGCGAAGCTTATCAAGGAGTATGCGGCGAAATTCCCTGAAACGAATTTTTCATTCGAATATTCTCCGGAGAGCTTCACGGGCACAGAGCTTGATTTTGCAGCGGAGATCTGCAATGAAGTCATAGATATATGGGAGCCGACTCCTGAGAACAAAGTCATAATCAACCTGCCGAGCACAGTGGAGATGTCCATGCCCCATGTCTACGCATCCCAGATCGAATACATGTGTGCCAATCTCCACAACAGAGAAAATCTGATAATATCACTGCATCCTCATAACGACAGAGGTACTGCTGTTGCAGATGCGGAGCTGGGCATACTGGCAGGCGGAGACAGGATAGAAGGCACGCTCTTCGGCAACGGAGAGAGGACAGGCAATGTGGATATCGTGACACTGGCCATGAATATGTTCTCCCACGGCGTGGATCCTGAGCTGGACTTTTCCAATATGCCAGAGGTGGTGGAGGTCTACGAGAAGTACACCGACCTCAAGGTGCATCCGAGACAGCCGTATGGCGGACAGCTGGTGTTTGCAGCGTTCTCAGGATCGCATCAGGACGCTATCGCCAAGGGCATGAAGTGGCGTAAAGAAAAGGACCTGGACAAGTGGACGGTGCCGTATCTGCCTATCGATCCGCAGGATGTGGGCAGAGAGTACGAAGCGGACGTCATCAGGATCAACAGCCAGTCCGGCAAGGGCGGCGTGGCATATATCCTGGAGCAGAACTTCGGATATGCAGTGCCTCAGCAGATGAGAGAAGAGATCGGCTACATGGTGAAGGATATCTCCGACAGAGAGCACAAGGAGCTTTCGCCGGTGGAAGTCTACAGAGCTTTTGCAAAGGAATATGTGAACGTTTTCGATCCTATCGACATCACAGACGCTACATTTGAGAAGGCTTCGGATTACAGATCCAACGACGGAATGATCGCCAGGATCAAGGTCCGCATAGCGAAGGACGAGTACGAGCTTGAGGCTGTGGGCAACGGCAGACTTGACGCTATCAGTAATGCACTGAAACTGTCGCCTTACAAATTCAGCTACAACTTCCTGACGTACTCCGAGCATGCGCTTTCGTCGGATTCACACGCAAAGGCTGCAGCCTATGTATGCATAGAAGATGAGGACAAAAATGTATTCTGGGGCGTAGGTATCCATGAGGATATCATCCTGGCGTCGGTGAACGCTCTGGTAAGTGCACTGAACAGACAGAACAGACAGGATCACTTCGTTGAATAGACGGAGCATGATCTATATTATATAAATGTAAAACAGGAGGAAACAGATATGGGAATGACAATGACACAGAAGATCCTGGCAGCTCATGCAGGTCTCGACAGTGTGGTTGCCGGACAGCTCATCAGAGCTGACCTGGACATGGTGCTGGGCAATGACATCACAACGCCGGTAGCTGTGAATGAGTTCGAGAAAGCAGGATTTGACGGAATATTCAACAGAGAAAAGATATCGCTGGTAATGGACCACTTCACGCCGAACAAGGACATCAAGGCGGCAGAGCAGTGTATGAAATGCCGTACCTTTGCAAAGAGATTCGATGTGGAGAACTTCTTCGATGTAGGCAGGATGGGTATAGAGCATGCGCTGCTGCCTGAGCAGGGTCTCGTAAAGGCGGGAGACTGCATTATCGGTGCGGACTCTCACACATGTACATACGGTGCGCTGGGTGCATTTTCCACAGGCGTTGGAAGTACTGATATGGCTGCCGGCATGGCGACAGGTCAGGCGTGGTTCAAGATACCGGAGGCTATAAAGTTCAATCTCAAAGGAAGCCTTTCCAGAAACGTGACAGGCAAGGACGTGATACTCCATATCATCGGCATGATCGGAGTGGACGGCGCTCTTTACAAGTCGATGGAATTCATGGGCGAGGGCCTGAAGAACCTTTCCATGGACGACAGGCTCTGCATCGCCAACATGGCTATCGAGGCAGGCGCCAAGAACGGCATCTTCATGGTGGACGAGGTGACTGAGAAGTACATGACAGGCAGAGTAAAGGGCGAATGGAAAGTTTACGCTCCGGACGACGATGCTGAATATGCAGCTGAGTACGATATCGATCTCAGCGCACTGAAGCCAACGGTTTCATTCCCTCATCTTCCTGAAAATACGAAGACTATAGATGAAGTGGGCGATGTGCCGATCCAGCAGGTGGTCATAGGATCATGCACAAACGGCAGACTGGAGGACATGGCTCTGGCAGCCGAGATCCTGAAGGGCAGGAAAGTGCACGAAAATGTGAGAGCTATCATCATACCGGCTACACAGCAGATATACAAGGACTGCATCAGGGAAGGATATCTGGACATATTCATCGATGCAGGCTGCGTTGTTTCGACGCCGACATGCGGACCATGTCTCGGAGGACACATGGGTATACTGGCTGAGGGCGAAAGATGCGTAGCTACCACGAACAGGAACTTCGTCGGCAGGATGGGACACGTCAAGTCGGAAGTATATCTGGCAAGTCCTGCAGTTGCAGCGGCTTCGGCAGTTACAGGCAGGATCAGCGGACCGGACGAACTTTAGGATACAGGAGGAAGATATGAAAGCACAGGGAATCGTACATAAATACGGTGACAATGTGGATACAGATGTTATAATCCCTGCAAGACATCTGAACACAGCAGATCACAAGGAACTGGCGTCACACTGCAT
>CAKQUI010000113.1 GCA_934277495.1 uncultured Clostridia bacterium
CAGAGAGGTCCGCACATCGTTACGTCAGGACCTATGATACCCATGATAGTGTTTCTGATACCGAAGATCAGGTGAGCTCTGTTAGGGTTGTAGTCGATCTTTTCATCAGGCCTTGTGATATCAGCATCGTGTATAAGAGACTTGCTCTGTACAACGTCGCCGAACAGTACGATATATATTGCCAGGACTGTAGGTATAGCGCTTATGAATTTGCCGAGGCTCGGCCATCCCAGTGCGCCCCATGGTACCCAGTCAGTCCACAGTGTTGCAAAGTCAGGATGCGAGAATCCCCATTCGATGGAAGGTAATCCGCTCTCGCCTACCAGCGGTGCAACGAATACTGCGATAAGTACTGCCGGGAGTATACCCAGGTTAGCGATAGTCTCAAACACTTTGTTCTTTGTGCTGAGTCTCTTGAATCCGTTGGAGAACAGCAGATAGAATGCTATTATCAGACAGATCGTAGTCGTATAAGGCATTGCAGCGAACTTGTTGTCGTCATTGAATATCATGTATATGGCTGATATTCCGGCTCCCAGTATAACTCCTGATTTGATTGCCGGCGGGATCAGGTTTACAAGCTTGCCTGCGATACCTGTAACGCCCAGGATTATTGAAAATACGCCCAGTGTTATTTCGAAAGCACACAGTGCCTGCATACGTGCCTGTCCTTCCGGGAAAGTGAGGCAGTAGGCAACGAGAAGCGGTATTGCCGGTGTGATCCATCCCGGTACTACCGGGTCTCCCAGAAATGTATGCCAGGTATAGAAGAAACCATTGAGTATAACTATTGCAAGTGCTACTTCGAACGGCATCCCCAGGTTATCCTGCAGAAGCGGGATAGCTCCAAGACATACTGCACACATCAGCAGACCCTGTATGTAATCTGCGATCTCAAAACGATAATGGATGAATGGAAAACGGATCTTGAACGGACCAGCCTTGATATATGGTTGTTCGTGACCGTATGGCATGTATTCCTTCATGATACACCTCCTGAAAATAATATGTTTTATAAATTCCTTGAAACCCTTTGTTCCTTGTTTCGCCAATATGTAAAGCAACACCTGTGCCAGATATCACAGTTCCATCATAAAAACTTTATATATTTTTTATAAAATTTCCCAAAAGCATTGAAAACACAAAGTTTCTGCAATTCATATTTTTTTCAGAACATTCACCTGCCCTGCACCGTGCAAGGTGGGCGCACTGTGCACATGGGGCGGGCAGACCGGGCGTGCGCCCGTTTTTTGTGACAACTTTGTCCCACTTTTCCGCACACCTTATCCTGTATATACGACAGTATATTATTTATTTAGATAAAATTTCTCTTATTTTGCGATTTTACTTGACATCTTCCTGCAAAATACCATATAATTTAATCGTGGTTATCCCCCTGATAACCTCATTAATCTCTAATCCCAATACCCCTTTTAACAAAACAGAACTTTTTAAGTTCTGTTTTGTTTTTTTGGCATCACATATCTTTCACTTTATCTTATCATCATCTGTTGATATAATATAAGCTATGAAACATTCAGCAGTAAAATACAATGAGGAATTATATCATAACAGCATCACTGATTTCTATTTCAGCGGTATGAAAAAAGGCGTTCTGGATATCGAAACCACAGGGCTCGATCCTTCGAGAAACAAATTCATCCTCGGAGGTCTCTATGACTGTGAAAGCCGTACCATGCACCAGTATTTTGCAGAAAATCGTGCCCAGGAGCAGGAGACCCTTGACGGATTCATATCCCGGCTCCAGGATGTCGATATGGTGCTGACATACAACGGCAGGCACTTTGATATACCTTTCATTGAAAAACGGCTGAAAAAGGCGTCTGAAGCCTCTGGAAGTGTGTCAGGAACGCATCTTCCCGCTGAAACATACAGTATGCCTTACAATCTCGACCTTTATCTTGTGCTCAACGGTCATTCACCTGTGCGGCGCTTCGTTCCAAATATGAAACAGAAAACTATTGAAAACTATATGGGACTGTGGCAGGACCGCAAAGACGAAATATCCGGAGCCGAAAGCGTGGAGCTCTACGATCGTTACGAAAAAAGCGGCGACAGATCTCTTGCTGATAAGATCCTGCTCCACAACAGCGATGATATCCTGCAGCTGACAAGGCTCATGAAGATCATAAACAAATGCGATTTTCACAAGGCCATGTTCTACCTGGGATTTCCGGCAGGACCGCTGACAGTGACAAAGATAAGGACAGGACGGGATCATCTGTCTGTTTCTGGTATACAGAGAAAATGCACTATAGACTATATGTCGTTTTTCAGTTCCTCATATCCCGCAGAGGCACGTTTCAGCAGCAGTGACAGGGCATTTTCATTCAGGATACCGGCAGTCAGGAACCAGGGTCTGCTCATAGCCGACCTTGAAACATTCGGTATAGACAAGGAGGAATTCCGCATATACCCCGGATACGGCAGCGGATTTCTCGTACTGGAAGACCCTTCCGGGCACCGCCATATGGAAATAAACCATTTTATCAGAGAATTCATCAGGAAATTCCTGCTGGATATACAATAAAGAAAGTGTACAAAACGAAAGGAATATAAATAACATGGATATTACTGACAGTGTACGAAAAGTCAAAAACAGCAGTTTCACTCTGGCATCGCTGCCGGAGGAAACAAGAAACAATGCACTCAGAGCTATAAACGAAGCTCTGGAAAAAAACAAAGCAGAGATATTTGCAGCAAACAAAAAAGATATGACTGCTGCGAAGGCTGAGTCTTTGCCTGATCCTATCGTGAACAGGCTGAAGTTCGACGAAGGCAAGCTCAGCGGATGTATTTCCGGGATCGAAGATCTCATAAATCTTGAGGACCCTCTGTTCAGGAATCTGCTCAAACGTGAACTGGATGAAGGCCTTGTGCTCACTAAAACAACATGCCCTATAGGCGTTATCGGCGTCATCTTCGAGTCAAGGCCAGACGCTCTGGTGCAGATAGCCTCCCTTTGCATAAAAAGCGGCAACTGTGTGATACTCAAAGGCGGCAGCGAAGCAAAAAACACAAACAGGATACTCTTCGATACTATATATAACGCAGCCATTGCTGCCGGACTGCCTGAGGACTTTGCACTTCTCATCGAAGACCGTTCCGGCATAGATGAGCTTCTCAAGTGTCACGAGTATGTAGACCTGCTCATACCGAGAGGATCGAACCAGTTCGTGCAGTATATAATGAACAACTCAAAAATACCTGTGATGGGTCACGCTGACGGCATCTGCCATATATATGTTGACGGCGCTGCCAATATCGAAAAAGCTGTACCTGTCATCATCGATTCGAAGACCCAGTATGTGGCAGCCTGCAACACAGTAGAAACACTGCTGGTACATAAGGATATCGCAGACGTCGTGCTCCCTGCACTGGCTGATGCTTCAGGAAGCCGTATCGAATACAGATGCGATGACAGATCCGTATCTCTGATACCATGCAAACCGGCTGACGAAAAAGACTTCATGACAGAATATCTCGACTATATACTGTCAGTCAAGGTAGTCGACAGCATCGACGAAGCTATCGAACATATCAACAGGTACGGTTCACACCACACAGACTGCATCATCACAGAAGACAACGACTCAGCAGCGAAGTTCATGTCACTTGTGGACTCTGCAGGAGTTTACCTGAACTGCTCTACAAGGTTCGCAGATGGATTCCGCTACGGATTCGGCGCAGAAGTAGGTATCAGCACAGGAAAACTTCACGCCAGAGGTCCTGTAGGACTTGACGGCCTTGTGACATACAAATACAAGCTCACAGGAGATGGCCAGATAGTCGCAGACTATGCCAGCGGCAGATCCACATTCAAGTTCAAAGACCTGATGTAACCTAAAACACATTGTTCAGTTGAAGATGGCAAAAAAATTTTCGAGACGGTAGAAACCGTCTCTTTTTATATGTCACTGTTTTATCAGAATACCACAGGCGGCCCCCCTGTAGAATAGCACAGTAAATTCGTTTTTCTTTATAAAATTTTCGATCGCATCATCTGCTGCTTTCCAGATGCTCCGCCAGCGCCTTGACTGCATTGTCTATATGCTCACCAAGAGAAATACCTTCTACGCTGACAACATGTATATGACATCTGTTGATCGGCAGCAGTATCTTGTATGTATGACTGCCGCCTATCGCTGCTGCCATGGCAGGCGTCAGTTCTCCCATCATGGCATTGGCGTTCAGTATGCCAATGACGCCCATTACGATATCGACATGCTTCATATTATGCACTATAGCATTTTCCCCGGTAGCACCCTCGCTGGCACCGGCCTTGAGCATCTGCGCCGTTGCTGCCGAGTTAGTGCCAAGCGCAATGATCTCAAGCTCAGGAAATGCCTTCCTGACCCTTTCAACTATAGCTTTACCGATACCTCCACCCTGTCCGTCTACTACTGCCACATTCATGATATACCTCCACTGTCTGAGATCAGCCGATCTCGAATATATTCCGTTCAATAGTGATATTTTACCATATTTCTGCAAAACAGCCAACTATTCCAAAGCAATATCCCACAGAACAGGATCACAGATTTCCAGACTGCAAACCTGCAGGAACGAACGTTGCCTTTTTTCCTGGAAAGCCACTGGCAATCTGCTTGGGAAAACGGACAGCGGAGCTGTAGGCGTAGGAGCGAACGGTAGTGAGTGTCGCCATTCTGTCCAAAGAGCTACTCGACAGAATAAAACAGTAAGTTCTACTCCAGTAAGAGCTGCAGGACTTTTGTCTGTGGTGGCTTACCACCTCTACCGTCGCATTTTCCCAGCCTGCTGGACCCAGGGAAAATCCGTATTGGACTTTTCCCAATCAGCAGGCTCATTGGGATAGGTCTCCAAGTATAACCGCATGCGCATCAAATCAAAGATCCAGCTTGTAATCTCCGTCCTTTATAACTCCCGCCATTCTAAGAAGCCTGTCTATTAGCAGAGTCAAAACAGCCGGAAGGAAAATCTGCAGCAGTAAAACTTTCCATAAGGTATCCAGCGTGAATCCCATATCAGTGAAAGTACCTATCTGGCCTACAAGCCCTGATGTACCCATGCCGGCTCCGACAGCAATGTTAGTCATCTTGAAAACACATGTCGATAAAGGACCGATTATCGCTCCGGCCAGCGTCGGCGGAACAAGTATCCATGGGTTCCTGATTATATTCGAAACCTGCAGCATCGATGTGCCAAGCCCCTGTGCCACCAGACCGCCTATACCGTTCTCTCTGTAGCTGGCAACAGCAAAACCTATCATCTGGGCGCAGCATCCTACAGTAGCTGCACCGGCTGCAAGACCGCTGAGTTCCATCATAATACATATCGCAGCACTTGAGATCGGTGCAGTGAGTGCAAGACCTACTATCACGGAAATGAATATACCGAATAAGAACGGCTGCCATTCTGTAGCTGTCATTATCAGACCGCCAAGCTTGACCATACACCATCCTATAGCCGGTCCGGCAAATTTAGCACCGAGAGCACCCACTATCAGTGTCACAGCAGGCGTTGCCAGTATATCGACCTTCGTCTCTTTCGAAACCATCTTACCAAACTCAGCACCAAGAGCAACAGCGATGAATGCCCCTGCAGGACCACCTGAAGCAGCTATGCCAAACCCTGTCATGGACGCCCCCATCATACCTGTCACAACGCTTGTAAAAAGCACAAGCGGCGGTGCCTTGAGACTCCATGCCACTGCTACGCCTATGGCAGCGCCCATATACGCCTTAGCCTGAGCACCTACCTCTACAAAAAAAGATGATATAACATTTTCACCAAAAAGATTTGCCGTCTGCACGCCTATAGTATCAAAAATAACGCCTATCAGCAGTGATGCAAAAAGCCCCAGCGCCATTGCCGAAAGAGCCTCCTGAAGATATCTCTTAGCTGATATCTCTATATCCTTTCGCTTGAAAAATCCAACCTTCTCCTGAGTGCCGTCAGCCGGCACCGCACCTTTTGTTTCCATATTCATCCTCCTGTAAATAAATACAATAATAACCTATATATGATATCAGTATATATGTACACATGTCAAGACATCATCATATACAAAAGAATAAGATAATAGAGGATTGCGTAGCGGCCACCTGTCTGCATAAAAAAAGAAGCTCACTTTCGTGAACTTCTTTTTTAACCAAAACGGCAACGCTCACTACCGTTCGCTCCTACGGCTTTGCCTACGCTTGGAGACCTATCCCCAGAGCTGCGATCTGGCGGAAGGTCCCATGCGAGAGTTCCCCAGCTTTAGCTGGACTGGAACTTACCGCTCCCTTTTTCTACACTACGTTAAAAAAGCGACCTGCATTCGCAGATCGCTTTTTTAGAAAAACGGCAACGTCTTGCTTTCCCAGGCGGTCTCCCACCAAGTATCATAAGCGCTAAGGAGCTTAACTTCTGTGTTCGGTATGGGTACAGGTGTATCCTCCTCGCTATTGTCACCGCATCTCGAGTTTCCTCTTCCGAGTCCACTCAAAACTGAACATTTCTTGTGTAAAACTTCCTTCCCTTGAAACCTTGGTCAAGTGTTCGACCTATTAGTACCTCTCAGCTTAATACATTACTGCACTTACACCTGAGGCCT
>CAKQUI010000114.1 GCA_934277495.1 uncultured Clostridia bacterium
AGCGCTTTTTTTGTTTTTGTACTCTCGTTCATTGTTTCTTCTTCCTTTCTTGGATTTTTGCCAATGATAAATCTCTCACCCCAATGTTTTTTCCGGAAAGTAAAGGGCACAGCGTTCACATATTGAAATATCACGATATGCACTTTACTTTCCGCTCACCTTGTGGTGAGCGGAAAAGATGAAATCAAGGTTATTCTTTAACTACTGTGTAGTAAGAATCATTTGGTATTTTACTGTCTGGCTATTTGCTAACTACATACCAGTCGCCATCCTGAGTTACCTTGCAGCCATCTCCGAGTACGACTTCTTTGTCTCCCAGTGTAGGTTTTGATGGATCGTATTTGTAGAATTTACCGCCATTGACTATGATCTTAGCGTTGGAGCCGTCTTTGCAGTTCAGTGTCCTCTCAGGATGTTTAGCTCTGAATGTACCGCCGTTGATCGTGATCTGAGCGCTATCATCTGCATAAATCAGATCGCATGGATCATCTGCAGGAACACCAACCTGTCTGAAGTTACCACCGTCGATAGTAACCTTACCGTTATTCAACGCATATACAGCCATCGCTGCTCCTGTACTACCACCCTTGGTGTAAACTGCATATAAGTCTGCATTGATAGTATAGTTAGCGGCAGAGCTACCGATGCTGCTAGCCTGTACTACACCGTAGCGCCCACTTGCCTGTGTATTTTCAGTTACATTGATAGTTTCACTGGAAGAGCTATTTGCCTTAAATTTTGTCGGAGCATTTTCATCATATGTTTTATCAAAGCTATCGCTTTCAACAGACGCCTGTGTTGCATTTACATCTACACCAAGATTGTATACATATGAGGCTCCGCTGCTTCCTGTAGCAGTTGACATCGGATTTGCTTCGTTACCAACGCTTGTTGGCATATAGATTACCATTGCAATCGGATCAGATGTTTTTCCTGCCTCAAGCACTGGCATACCAGTAACAAAAGGTTTCTTACTGCTCATCGTCTCTGCATTGGCTGCAACTGCCGCTTGTGCATCTTCACGAGTTGCAAATTTCTCCGTTACCGCTGCACTACCTAACATAAGATAATCCCCGACCTTATATTTCTCACCTGCGACATTCTTTCCAGTTGAAGAATTAAACTGTGAATTGAGTCCCATTGTGTACTTCAGTGCCAGATTACCGTTGTTCTTTACACGCAGATATACCAGCTCTGTCACGCCCGGCTCCCATAAAGTCTTGTCGTCAAAGAGCTTTGTTGATGATGTTGCTGTACTCCAGTGTTCCATGTCCGTACTGTATTCCAGCTCGACATCCAGCTTACCTGACTGGATCTTGTTCACGCCGGTGCTTGCTGTGTCTGTGAACCATGCGAATGTCGTTCCGATGAGCAGTGCTATGCATATGAATAATGCAAAGAGACTGCCTCGGAGCGCTTTTTTTGTTTTCGTACTCTCGTTCATAACGTCCTCCTTCTGTTCATTAACGATCATATCTGTAATAGGTATTTCCCCTGACTAAATACTGTTGTATTTCTTTGTCTGCTCTTTCTGACCGCATCATATGCACCGGTCTTCTCTCCCTGTCATTCCGGCATCATATATGCCTTCAGTGCTTTTTCCCTGCCCTTTTCCCTTACATTGGCTTATATATACAAAGCTTCAGTGCTTTTATATATCTTTTATTCAGCAATCCTTGTCTTCTCCTGTGATCGCTCTGACATCTACAGTGCTTCTTGTCCTGCTTTGTACAGGCTGCTGAGGCTGTTTCTGGTCCAGAACCCGCTGCGGCTCTGCAGTTGTCTTTCCGGCTGACTGCTGCGGTGTCCTGTTCTGAGCTGTCTGTGACTGAGCTCCGCTGTGCTGTGCTGCATTGCTCTGCTTTGGTGCTGTCTGCTGTTGCTGCAGTCTCTGCTGGCGGACACGCTGAGTTCTCTGCTGAGTTTGTCCGGACGGCTGCTTCGGCTGCTGACGTACCGGCTGTGTCATGTTTGCCTGTTTTGCCTTTGCCTGCTGCACTGCTTCCTTTCGCCTCATGTCGCCTGCGTTCTGTCCTGCCTGCCTTTGCTGCTGTGCTGCTTTCTGTCGCATCTGAGGAGCCTGCTGCTGCATCATTTTCTGAGCTGCTGCTGTGTCAATGCCATGCTGCTGTGGCTGACGGACTGCCTGCTGTGCAGGTTTTGTATGTATCTGCGGTGCTGCTGCCTGATGTGGCTGTGCATTCACAGATGTTCCTGTCTGTATCTGCTGATGAGCTGTGTCAGGCTGCATCTGAGGTCTTTCCTGCTGTGCCTGTATGAACTGTGACTGCACTGCTTCCTGAGACTGTACGCCTTCCGCCGTGGTCTGCACCTGGAC
Organism: uncultured Clostridia bacterium; assembly: GCA_934277495.1. Classification (GTDB taxonomy): domain Bacteria; phylum Bacillota; class Clostridia; order Peptostreptococcales; family Anaerovoracaceae; genus Lentihominibacter. The sequence goes on from CAKQUI010000114.1 coordinate 2,339, forward strand.
CTGAGAGCTCTGCTGCATCTGAGGCTGTGCATTTGCGACCGGAGTCTGCATCTGTGCCGGCGTTTCCTGCTGGACCTGTGGTATCTGCTGCAGCTGAGGCTGCATCGACGGCTGTCCCGGCATCTGCGGTATCTCCATGCCGCTCTGCTGCATCTGCTGCTGCATTCGAGCCAGCTGCTCCATCATCTGCTGTGATTTCATACGCTCTTCCTCCAGCTCTTTCTTTTCCTGCTGGATCTCCTCCACCTGCTCTTTCTTGTACTTGCGGAAAAGCTTGATACTGTTTCGTGCCTGTACGAGTATCAGTATGAAGAACGGCGTGAATATGCAGATGAAGTATCCCGGAACAGTCTTCAGAAACTGGAAGAATGTCCCGACATTCGGTATATGTCCCTGATATTTACCGATCACAAGGTTGTATGTGACTATTCCCTGGTCGTTGGAATCCGTAGTCGTACCGTAAGTCACGAATCCCGGATTGCCATCGCTGTCCTTTGTCACTTTCCTGATCTTGTGGGTCACGATCTCGCCGTAATTGGATTCATCAGGCGACTGGAAAGAAATGATATCTCCTGCCTTCAGTTTGCTGGGATCAGTCTTTTTGATCAGTACCAGATCACCTGCGTCGAAATCTGTGGCTTTCATGGAATCGGACAGTACGATGAATGCACTGTATCCGAACAGACTGCGGTCAGCCCTGTCGAAAGTCGTGACGGAAACGATGGTGAATGCCATCATTCCCAGCGAAAACACCACGATCATCCATACGATCACTTTTTTGATAATGTTCAAAGTCTTTTTCATTCAAATGTCTCCCCTCGACCGGTCGCAGCATCTTATTCGAAACTGTGTCCCGGATTGTTTCTAACCTGTGTAGCTGTAGCGCTCATCCTGAATGACAGTTCTTTATCCTGTGCTTCGTTCCCTCTTTCTTCAGGGAAATAGAACAGTATCGTCAGATCCTTTCGTTCTCCTGCTGACAGGATATCGTCACTGACTGCATCGGAACCTCGTGTCAGTTCACTGGCTGTACCCTGATACAATACCTTCCCGCTTTCGTTTTCGGTAACGGTCAGCTGAAGCAAATCTGACAGATCTCCTGCCACGTCATCCATATATATCTTGTAATAGGCGTCTATGGAGCCTTCGTTTTCGATGAAAAACTGTTTCTTTACTCTCATGCCCGGTTCGAACAGGTACTCGTCTTCGTGTATCACCGGTTCGCCGTTATTGAGGTTTATCTTCACGATGCCGGTCTCGAAAGTATTGTCTTTTACCGATACTATCGATGATATCAGCGCAAAGCTGGTGATCACCAGCATCAGTACCAGAAGCACAGCGATGATCATGCTCCTGTGCAGTTTCTTCTGCACTGCTGCATCTGCTTCATCCATGCCGTCATCCTGACCTTTTCGGTCTCTGCGTGATTTGAGCAGCAGTATGATGATCGCCAGTGCACATGCTGCCATGACTATCCACAGCATCAGGTTCACTGTATCGCCGGTCCTGGCAGTCAGTCCGCCGCCACTGTTTCCCGGCTTTGAAGGCTTGCTGCTGTCAGTCGGTCCTGTGCTGCCTCCGGTGTCTTCAACATACCATCTGAGGTTTGCCTTCAGCAGAGCCTGCTGATACTGGTTGCCTACACTGGTATCGAGCCATGCATCCACCTGATACGTCACGTCCGTGACGCCACGGGAAGCTTTTTTTATTTTCTGTGTAAAGCTTTTCTTATTTATCTCGTTGAATGTTCCCTGACAGATAGCAGCGCCGGAACCTTTGTCTGTGACGCTGACCTGCAGCACATCACCGAGGTCTTTCGTCTGCTGTGTGATCTCTGCTTCAAAGAAAAGTTTCAGAGAACTGCTGTGATGTATACGCACTGTGAAATCTCTGCTGACCTTGTCTCCCGGCACCATATTGCTCACATTGAATGCTTTGTTGTCCTGGGCATGTTTTTTATAAAGCTCCAGGGTCGGTGACTTGACGCTGCGGGATGCAGCTGAAACTACAGCAAGACCTGCTCCGCTCAGCACAAGCAGAACACACAGGATATATATCATCCGCCGTATGAATTTCTGTGATTTTATAGTTTTTGAACCACTGTTTTCTCTATTTTTCATAGTCGTACGCTAACTCTTCTATAATACTCTGACAGATGTGGATACGAATATTCCGTCAAAAAATACATTTAACATTAAAATACAAACACATTTTACACCTTTTCGACACATTCTGACAAGTCGTTCTGGTATTTTCTGAAAATTATTTTGCGGTTAGTTTGTACGATATCCTGCGTTTTTTGTCCCTGATACAGTGAACACCGACACTTTTGAACTGCAGCACAGAAAGGAACCTGTCCTGAAATGATTTTACTTTATTCCGATATGAGTATATAATATTGACGTTACGCAAAAAAGAAAGGATGTTTTAGCAATGAGTTTCACTAAGGGGGTCCGTGACGGTATCCCCATCGCATTAGGATATTTCTCGGTTTCTGTCGCCTTTGGACTTATGGCGGTGGAGGCCGGCTGCACCTGGATCGAGTCTATGCTGATATCGATTACCAATCTGACCTCGGCCGGACAGTTTGCGGGAGTCACCGTCCTGACTCATATGGGTACATATCTCGAAATGGCTGTTATGCAGTTTGTTGTCAATCTTCGTTACGGACTGATGGGTATCGCTCTTTCACAGAAAGTGAATGACCGGTTCAAAGGTATATGGCGCCTGATCCTGGGATTTGCCATCACTGATGAGATATTCGCCGTAGCAATAGGACAGGACGGACAGATAAGCAGACGTTATTTCGCAGGTCTTGCGTCGCTGCCGATAATCGGCTGGACTGCCGGTACAGTAACAGGAGCTATCCTTGGCAATATCATGCCTGAGATAATAACAAGTGCACTGGGCGTGGCGCTTTACGGCATGTTCATCGCAGTAGTAGTCCCTAAATCAAAGGAAGACAGGCGTGTCCTGGCAGCAGTTGCCATTGCTGTAGCCATCAGCGTCGCACTCCGCTATATCCCTGCTTTTTCAGGTGTTTCGACAGGATTTGCCATCATCATATGTGCAGTAGCCGCTTCAGCGGCAGGTGCTTTACTTTTCCCTGTCAGTGAGAGCGAGGAGGTGCAGTAATGGGGTTCAGCAGATTCATACCGTATCTCATCGTCATGGCAGGCGTGACATACCTTATCAGGGTCATACCTTTCGTGATGATGAACAGGAAGATCGAAAACAGGTTCATCAACTCATTCCTGTACTACATACCTTACACAGTGCTGGCAGCCATGACGTTCCCTGCCATACTCTATGCCACTGGCAGCATGATATCCGCCGCAGCGGGGCTGCTTGCCGCTATACTGCTGGCGTTCAGAGGCAAAGGGCTTCTGGTTGTCGCCATCGGCGCATGTCTTGCAGTATTCGCAGTTGAGATGATAATGATGTTAGCTTAAAAAACTGATACGCCGACAGGCATCAAAACCCGCAGGCGTATCAGTTTTTTATTCGCTGAGATATTTTTATTAATCCTTCATCCCGGATATGGTTTTTCTGAACACTCTCCTGAGAAGTATCAGCGCTGCTGCCACGGCGGCTAACTCTGGTATCGGGAACGCCAGCCATATCATTGTTTCTGCATTTTTCATCATAGAGAAAAGTTTCGCCAGCGGCATCACAACTACCAGCAGCCTCAGCAGTGATATCACAAGAGAGCTGATGCCGCAGCCCAGTGCCTGGAACACGCCCTGCAGAGCTATGTTGGCACCGGCAAAAAGGAATCCTGTGGATATGATGCGTATCGACGATATACAAAGTTCCGCCGTGGTATCAGACAGACCGAATATCGCCACCAGCGGTCCTGCGAATACCTGCAGCAGTATTATTCCTGCCGCCATGATAGCTTCAACATAGATCAGTCCGTATCTGATGCCTTCCTCTACACGTTTCCTGCTTCCCATGCCGTAGTTGAAGGATACGATCGGCGTTATGGCGTCCCTCAGTCCGAATCCCGCAAAGAAAATGAACTGCTGTATCTTGTAGAATATGCCGTATGCCGTGACTGCAGCAGTCGAAACTGCACCGAAGATTATATTGACTCCGTATGTCATCACGGACATAAGCGCCTGCATTATTATTGCCGGAATTCCTATGACATATATCTCTCT
>CAKQUI010000115.1 GCA_934277495.1 uncultured Clostridia bacterium
TCAGCGCTTCTGATGGATGGACTTTCAGCAGTCTTCTGCAGCTGAGATACGCAGCCAGACAGCACACGATGACCGTGACAGCTGCCATTGCGATGAAGTTCCATGAATATGCTTCATGCCACCCCGGAACAGTATACCAGCTGCCGAAAAGGCCGACGAACCATCGTCCCAGCACCTTCGGGCCAAGGATAAGACCCAGCACAGAGCCTGCCAGAGACACTATGAAGCTGTATGAAACATAATGCAGCACGATCTTGCGTCTTTTCAACCCCATGGCGTTCATGGTACCTATCTGTGTACGCTGCTGAGATACCATACGCTTCATGGACGTCACGATGACCAGCAGTGCTATCAGCATGAATATTGCACAGAACCCGAACGAGAACTGCCTGTGCTGGTTCATCTCATCCTGGAATTTCTTTATACCCGGTATGCTGTCGCTGTCTATGTACACAGCATAGTTGCCGTCTATGGCGCCGGATATCTCGCTTTCCATATCGAACACATCCGACCTGTCAGTCGTGAATATCAGCTGCGTATACGGCAGCATATCGTAAAGTCTGCTGTCCGACAGATCATCGATATAGTCCAGCATCATGTCCTTAGTTATATCATCAGCTGTGAGCCCCATGGCCTTCAGCTGATCCTTCATCTTGTTGAAAGCGTCGGTGTTCTTTGCCATGTCCTTGCCGTCGAGTATATCTGAAGCCGTCAGCTTGCCGCTTTTTATCTGGCTTTCGATATACTTTCTCACCGGGAAGCCCTTGTAAGGCATCCAGACATAAGCTATATTCTTCAGATCCGTGTCAAGATCCTCCGAGGCGCACTGATAGATATATTCAGGAGAAGCTATCAGCCCCCGGATAGTCTTTTCCACAGTCATGCCGTTGTATTTGTATGCGAAGCGGTCTCCCACTTTGAGATCCCATGCATTTGCAAAAGTCACCGACAGCCACAGACCGTCTTTGTCTTCAGGATCGAAATCCTTGCCGTCAAGGAGCTCAGGTTTCGACACTCTGTTTTCATCCTGCAGATAGACATCCACCTGGGCGTTACCCTGCTTCACAGACTTGGCCGTCACAGATGTCCGGAGCTGAGCGTCCTTCACATCATCCAGCTTCCTTACAGATTTCAGATCACTGCTCCTGAAATCCTCTCCGTACATCCATACATCTGCGATATTTGTCTTCTTTTCCATCCGGCTGAAAGCTATGTCGGCTCCTGTAGTGCTGCTCTGGAACGTGGTGAACAGCATTATGGCTATCGCCGCCAGCAGGAATATGGAAAGGAACTGCCCGCAGTTTTTCCTTATTTCCCTCAGTGTCTTTCTCAGCAGCATTACCAGCTAACCTCCTTTACAGATGCAGGATATTCATTTATCTCGATACTGTCTATACCGCCGTTTTTCATGCGTATGACTTTATCCGCACACTTGGCAATGTCAGCATTGTGGGTGACGATGATCACTGTATTGCCTCCTTCACGGCTCATTTCCTGCAGAAGCTCCAGAACAGTCACGCCTGTCTTTGAATCCAGTGCACCTGTGGGCTCGTCTCCCAGGATTATAGCCGGGTCCTTTGCCAGTGCCCTTGCTATGGAAACTCTCTGCTGCTCGCCTCCTGACATCTGTGACGGGAACTTGTCACGATGCTGTTCAAGACCTACTTTCTTCAGCATTTCCAGCGGATCAAGAGCTTTTTTCACGATGCTCTTTGTAAGGGATACGTTTTCCAGTGCTGTCAGGCTTGGCAGCAGATTATAGAACTGGAAAATGAATCCGATGTACTCTCCACGGTAGTCAGACAGCTGACGGTCGTTCATGGCAGAGACCTCGTTGCCTGCAACTATGACCTTGCCTTCGTCCGGCGTATCCATACCTCCCAGCATGTTCAGCACGGTGGACTTTCCTGCACCGGAAGGTCCCAGTATAACTACGAATTCTCCTTTTTCTATTTCAAAGCTGACGTGATCCACAGCGACCTGTTTTCCTTCACCTGTGCCATATACACGCACGACATCCTTGAACTGTATCAGTGGTTTATCCATATTTGCCTCCATCGAGTTAGTTTTTTCTAACTTATATCCTGAATAAATGCAGAGTGTACCTCTGCTCATGGAAAATTATAGTCCCACCGTTCCTGTTTGTCAATAAACTTGCTTACAGAACGAACACAGTTTTGCCAGATATCTTACAGGACTTTCGCTCTGGACTTTCGCTGAAGTTCCAGAACATCGAAGCCCGTTTTTTCTGCATATACCAAAAGCTCCCTTCATGAGCTGCAGTGAAGTTTCACTGTTTCTCATAAAGGGAGCCTATCATACTGTCACGATAGTGCTTTCATATCTCCGGCGAGTCTGTATCTCATGCCGAAGGCTGTTTTTCCAGTATCTCCATGAACTGTTCGCCTGTTATAGTCTCCTTCTCGTAAAGGAACATGGCCAGTTCATCGAGCTTGTCTCTGTCAGCCTTTATTATGCCGATGGCTTTCTCATGCTGTTTCTTCACAAGTTCTACTACCTGCCTGTCGATCTCACGCTGTGTCTGTTCAGCACATGACAGCGATGTGTCTCCGCCAAGGTACTTGTTTGTCTCCGTCTCCATAGCCACCATGCCGAACTCGCTGCTCATGCCGTATCTTGTTATCATGGCTCTTGCCAGTTTCGTAGCCTGCTCTATGTCGTTGGCAGCGCCCGTCGTCACCGAGCCGAACACTACTTCTTCTGCAGCTCTGCCGCCGGTGAACGTAGCGATCTTGTTTTCTATCTCTTCTTTCTTCATCAGATAGTGATCGCCGTCCTCCACCTGCATCGTGTATCCCAGTGCTCCTGAAGTCCTCGGCACTATAGTGATCTTCTGCACCGGTGCTGAATTCGTCTGCCTTGCAGCCACAAGAGCATGTCCTATCTCGTGATATGCCACGATACGCTTTTCTTCATCAGTAAGTATCGCATTCTTCTTCTGATATCCTGCAATAACCACTTCGATACTTTCTTCAAGGTCTTCCTGAGTGGCAAATCTCCTGCCGTCCCTTACAGCTCTGAGAGCTGCCTCATTAACGATGTTGGCAAGCTCCGCACCGGAAGCTCCCGACGCCATCCTCGCCACTTTGTTGTAGTCTACGTCGTCAGCGACTTTGACTTTTCTGGCATGTACTTTAAGGATATCCTCACGGCCTTTAAGGTCTGGCAGCTCTACCGGAACACGTCTGTCGAATCTGCCCGGTCTCAGCAGTGCCGGATCCAGTGATTCAGGACGGTTCGTTGCAGCCAGTATTATCACGCCTGTGTTGTCTTCGAATCCATCCATTTCTGTGAGGAGCTGGTTCAGAGTCTGTTCACGCTCATCGTTGCCCATGACCTGACCGTCTCTTTTCTTTCCGATAGCATCTATCTCATCGATGAACACAATGCACGGAGCCTTTTCCTTGGCCTGCTGGAACAGATCTCTTACCTTGGACGCTCCCATACCCACGAACATCTCAACGAATTCCGAACCGGACATCGAGAAAAACGGCACGTTGGACTCGCCAGCCACGGCTTTTGCAAGCATGGTCTTTCCGGTTCCCGGAGGACCCACCAGCAGTATACCTTTAGGCATCGAAGCACCGATCTCCCGGTACTTGCCGGGATCATGGAGATACTCCACTATCTCTGTCAGGTTCTCCTTTGCCTCATCCTCGCCTGCCACATCAGCAAACCTTATGCCTTCTGATGACTTGACATAGACCTTGGCGTTGCTCTTGCCCAGACCGAAGGAAAGGGAATTCTTGCCCCCTGCCTTGCCCATCATCTTCTTCGACATATACTGCCCCAGCAGTATGAATATCACAAGCGGAAGTACCCATGACAACAGTGCGCTTATCACCGGAGAAGTCTGCTTGATCTCCTCCCCGGAAAAGGAAACGCCTGCATCGTGGAGCCTCTTTGTCAGATCAGGGTCGTCCACCATAGCCGTCTTGTATACCTGATCATCTTTCTTTCCTGTGAACAGTATCTTGTTCTGCTGCTCCTGTATCTCAGCCTTTTTCACCTTGCCGGATTCCGTCATGCTTATAAATGTACCGTAATCCACTTCTTTTATCTTGTTCTCAGTGATCAAAGGCATAGCCAGTGAATTGAAAAGCAGTATTGCCATGAGCACCAGGCAGTAATAAAAGAACATAGGTTTTTTAGGTTTTTTCACCTCGTTCATCAAGGATCCCTCGCTTTCTGTAATGTAAAATCTTTATCTGATCCTGTGCAAAAATATTTATTTCTGTATACGATATCACAATTTATTGTTTTTCGCCATACATAATCTGATTCTTCATCTTTACAATACACAAAGTTTGCCAAAAATTCACATTACATCAGAGAAATGACCCTGATCCTGCCCGAACACCCGTTTCACAGACGACAAAACGTCATACATTCTGATAGAAAAGTCCGTGTTTCGTGCAGTACCATACCAGCGTGCCATGGGCGTAGAATGGCAGCCGTGTTTCTGTCTCAACTCTCTTATCAGAGCTCCTGTTTTTATCTGATCCATATCTTTTTACCTCCTGCTGTACATTCTAAGTGCAGGCTGCCTCCCGGTCAATCTACGCACTGTAGAGTCCGGCATTTCATGCAAATTCTTTCAACATGCTGCATAGTATCTTTTCACCTTCACGGTCCATGAAAAACTCGTCCGGATACTGGTTTTTCAGCACTTCTATCACCTCTGCCGGAAGCCTTCCCAGTATCACCCGGATATCTTCACGATCAAGCAGACCGTCCGAGACAAGATCTGCAAAATCAGACATTGAGTCAGTTGCATCAAGTATCAGGTCAGCTTTTTCAACGCTGCTGCCTGCCGCATCCAGCCTTTCTGCGAGCCGGCTGTAATCATCAGCATTCATCCCTTCGCCCCATGTCAGTTTTACCTCATTCTCATTCCCGTCAGATGTGGGGATAATGAAGACTTTGTCAAGGGTGCCGTTTTTCACAGCCTCTCTTACAGACATTGCCATCTGAGGTACGCAGGATACTGCATATCTCAGGGAAGACCGGGACATCCCAAGCTCTCTGTCCATCAGCCTCACAGCTTTTTCGATATACATGCTTGTTTCCATAAGCGACTTTCCACGGAATACATCTGACAGTCTGCTTATATCCTCCTTGCAAAGTTCCAGCGCTCGCACCGGCTTGCCGCAGATCACAAGCCCGACAGCCGCCATCATCACAGGCTCGAAGATATTCACCGGACAGCTGGGATAATCCGGCGTTATCCCGCACATAAGACGATGCACATCTTCCGGCCGGAAAAGCCTGCAGAAGGAATCCTCCGCTTCGATATAGCTGAGATACCGTTCTATGAACTCGATGCCGTCAAGCTGAGGCCTGCCTCTGAAAGCAGGATAATCCACTGTGATATGCATCTTGTGAGCACCAGTCTCCGGATCGTAAAGTCTGAAGAAAGCATTTATACCGTCTTCCACCGTAGATCTGTAGTAAACACTTGGCGTTTCGAAAAGTCCCTCAGTGATACGCCGGTGGATGCGCCTGGCCCTGCTGACTTTGTATCGTACGGAATCAAGACCTTCCTGAAACAGATCTCCGATCCTGCGGTTTCTCACCGCCTCCGCCGCATGTTCCGGACGTTCGTATTCCTTCAGCCTCACGCCTGTAACGAAAGTTATCGACGACATCAGCTTCCCGGCAGTCTCCACCGGTATAGAACTGCTGGTCCCGTCTGTAAGTTCTCCAGCCTTCTGCGACAGAAGCTCAGTCAGCTGATCCCTGACCGAAGCAAGATCTCCGTCTGACAGTATCCCCGTCATGTATCCGTGTTTCAGTATGGACTGCATATAGTATCTTTCATCAAGAGAACTTCTGTCCGGCATCCTGCCTGCATATGCGATCGTCTGCACCATATCAGCGCTCCTCCCTGTATCTGAAATCCTTTATATCACAGCCACAATGTATATGCTTTGCCAGCTGAGGCATCACACTGCCCGCCAGTATATCCGCTGATCCACGGCAGTACGCATCGAAAGCCTCCCTCATGAATGAAAGGAGCTCATCATCAGATACCGCATCCCATGTTTCATTTTTCATATCATAGAAAATCAGCGTCAGCTCATGAAGCACTGCTTCATAATCATCCTGCGATATATACGGCGAGTCGCAGAAAACCATTATCAGTTTTTCTGTGATACTCGCTCCGAACTCGATGCGCCCGGAACGCCTCAGCGCATTCTCCCTGGTCTCTGCCAGCGCCATCGCCTGACCGGGATCAAGTGTAAGACCATACTGCGCTGTATTCCGGTTGCAGTCCAGGATCCTGCCAGCCAAAGCCTTCATTTCATCCGGACTGCGTCTCATAAGCGACGATGTGTCGATGTTCATATCGCACCGCCTTCCTCTGCCACAGCTTCAAGACGCCCCGAAAAATCCTCTACATGTCCTTCCGTGTATGCGATGATCCTGTCCCTGCCAACGCCCCTGTCATACAT